>JBKBWW010000040.1:0-27871 GCA_046314475.1 Hydrogenophaga sp. | reverse complement strand
GAAGCGACATCGGATAATCCAGGGCTGTTGTTTCACCGATTGTCTCAAATGACCCAAGACGAACTCAAAGCGCTGGTTGGCCAGGCGGCCCTGCAATACGTGACCCTCGGCGAAATCGTGGGCGTGGGCACGGGCTCCACCGTCAACAAGTTCATCGACGCGCTGGCCAGCATCAAGGATCAGATTCCCGGTGCTGTTTCCAGCTCCGAAGCCTCGACCGCGCGCCTGAAGGCGCTGGGCATTGCCGTGTTTGAAGCCAATGCGGTCGGCGAACTGGCGGTCTACATCGATGGCGCCGACGAGATCGATGCCGGAGGCCACATGGTCAAGGGCGGTGGTGCGGCGCTCACGCGCGAGAAGATCGTGGCGGCGCAATCGCGCCGCTTTGTCTGCATCGCCGACGAATCCAAACTGGTGAAGACGCTGGGCGCCTTTCCATTGCCCGTGGAAGTGATTCCGATGGCCACCGCGCGTCTGGTGCGGCAATTCGCTGCGCTGGGCGGCCACGCCAGCATCCGCATGAAAGACGGAGCGCCCCTGGTCACCGACAACGGCCAGCACATCCTGGACGTGACCGGCCTGCAGATCACCGACCCGCTCGCGTTTGAAAGCCAGGTCAACCAGTGGCCCGGCGTGGTGACGGTGGGGGTGTTCGCCCACCAGAAGGCGGGCGTGTGTCTGCTGGGCACGCCCAGCGGCGTGAAGACGCTGGCGTTTTAAGCCAGCGCCCGGCAACCGGTCAGAAGCGGATGCCGGCGGGGTTGGTCACCGGGGGCGCCACCGACGGTGCTGGCGCTTCCGCAGGTTGCGACCGTGCCGTGGTGGCCGGCGCGGGTGCTGCGGCCGGTGCCACCGCCACCAATGGCGTGGGTGCGGCTCGCCGGTAGGCGCTGGGCAGGGTCGACTGTTTGGGGTAGCCGGCCGCGTCGAGGAACTGGGTCCACTCGCCGTCCGAGTAGCCCTTGATTTGCTGGCTGCCGATGGTGATGAAGGGCAACGAGCTCTGGCCACTCAGGCGCTTGAGCGCTTCGGCGTCATCAAAGGTGTTGATGGTCTTTTCGCTGTAGGGGATGCCGCGCGAGTTCAGCAGGTTGCGCCCGCTGTTGCAGGGTGCGCACTCGGCGCTGGTGTAGAGCACCACGGGGTAGCGGCTGGCGACCTGGCGCAGTTCAAACGGCAGTTGGGCGCTGGCGCCACCGGCCGCACCCGGCGCGCCCGATGTCACCGGCCGCGCGTTGGTTGCGGGCGGGGGCTGATCCGAATAGCTCACCCGGCCATCGGGCCCGACGATGCGGTACACGCCCTGGGCCAGGGCAGAAACGGACAGCAAGCCCAGCACGAAACCGAGCGCGGCCGTGCGCAGGTGGGGGGAAGTGTGGATGTTCATGTCGACTCCTATCGGCAAGCAACGAAACAAATCAAGCCATGCCTTGGTGACGCAACAGGGCTTCAATGCTGGGTTCGCGACCTCGGAAGGCCTTGAACGACTCCATGGCCGGGCGGCTGCCGCCCGCTTCCAGGATTGCTTCCCGGTAGCGGCGGCCGGTGGCCACGTCCAGTGTGCTGTGGCCGTTTTGCCGCGCCGCCTCTTCGAACGCCGCATAGGCGTCGGCGGACAGCACCTCTGCCCACTTGTAGCTGTAGTAACCGGCCGAGTAGCCGCCGGCAAAGATGTGGCTGAAGGTGTGGGGCGAGCGGCTGTAGGCCGGAGGTTGTAGCACCGCAACCTCGTCGCGCACCTGCTGCTGCAGTGCCAGGATGGCTTCGCCGCTGGTGGCCGGCTGGGGCAGGCTGTGCAGCAGCATATCGAACAGCGAAAACTCCACCTGGCGCAGCGTTTGCAGGCCGCTCTGGTAGTTCTTGGCGGCCAGCATCTTGTCGAACAGGGCGCGTGGCAGCGGCTCGCCGGTGTCCACATGAGACGTCATGTGCTTGAGCACATCCCACTCCCAGCAGAAGTTCTCCATGAACTGGCTGGGCAGCTCGACCGCGTCCCATTCCACACCACTGATGCCGGACACATCGCGCTCGTTCACCTGGGTCAGCATGTGGTGCAGGCCGTGGCCGAACTCGTGGAAGAGGGTGATCACGTCGTCGTGGGTCAGCAGCGCGGGCTTGCCGTTCACGCCTTCGGCGAAATTGCAGACGAGATGGGCTACCGGCGTTTGCAACGCGCCGGTGTCGGGGCGCAGCCAGCGCGCGCGCACGTCGTCCATCCAGGCGCCACCGCGTTTGCCGTTGCGCGCGGCCGGATCCAGGTAAAACTGGCCGACCAGCTCGCTGCCCTTCGGGCCAGTGCGTTCAATGCGGTAGAACTCCACTCCCGCGTTCCACACCGGCGCCTGGTCTCGGCGAATGGCCACTTCAAACAGCGTTTCGACGATCTGGAACAGACCGGCCAGCACCTTGGGCGCCGTGAAATAGGGTTTGACTTCCTGCTCGCTGAAGGCGTAGCGCGCCTCCTTGAGCTTCTCGCCGATGTAGGGCCAGTCCCAGGCTTGCGGGTCGCTCAAGCCGAGGTCGCTCGCGGCAAAAGCGCGCAGGTCGGCCAAGTCTTTTTCGGCGTGGGGGCGGGCCTTGGTGCCCAGGTCCCGCAGGAAGCCCACCACCTGCTCGGGCGACTCGGCCATCTTGGGCACGAGCGACACATCGGCGTAGTGCCGGTAGCCCAGCAATTGCGCTTCTTCATGGCGCAGGGCCAGCAGCTCGCCCATGATGGCGGCGTTGTCGAACTTCATGGCGTCGCCCTCGGCCTGGTCGCTGGCGCGTGTGGCGTAGGCGCGGTAGAGCTGTTCGCGCAGCGTGCTGCTGTGGGCGAACTGCATCACCGGCAAATAGCACGGCATCTTCAGGGTCAGCTTGTGACCGGTCTTGCCCTCGGCCTGGGCCGCCGCAGCGGTGGACTGCACCATATCGTCGGGTACGCCTGCCAGTTCTTCGGTGCTCACGTGCAGCGCAAACGCATCGGTTGCGTCGAGGGCGTTTTCGCTGAATTTCTGACCCAGTTCGGCCTGTCGCTCCTGCAGCCAGGCAAAGCGGGCCTTGGCCTCGCCCTGCAGATCAGCGCCACCCAGCACGAAGCCGCGCATGGCGTTGTGGTGGGCGCGTGCCTGCTCGGCGGTCAGGCTCGCCGGATCCATGGCCTTGTACTTGGCATACAGGCGTTCGTCCGCGCCCAGGCGGGTCCAGAACTCGGTGACCTTTGGCAGCGCTTCGTTGTAGGCGGCGCGCAGTTCGGGGGTGTCGGCCACGCTGTTGAGATGGCTAACGGCGCCCCAGGCGCGCGAAAGGCGCTCGGTCGGCACGTCCAGGGTTTGCGACATGCGTTTCCAGTCGGCGGGGAAATCGCTGGCGGTCACCGTCTCCAGCGCACCGCTGGACACCTGCATCAGTTCGTCAATGGCCGGTCCCACCAAAGCGGGTGTGATGGCATCGAACAGGGGCAGGTCGTCGAAGTTGAGCAGGGGGTTCTGGGCGAAGGGGGCGGTACGGTCGTTCATTCGTTCTCAGATGTGGCGCTGGGGGTGAAGTTCAAGCCACAGGGGCATGAACGAACGTAGAGGGAGGCTATTACTGCGATTGGGCGCTCTTCTTCACGCTCTTTTTCATGACCTTGGCGCGTTTGATCTGGCCGCCGGTGGTCAGGCGCTGGTTGCCCAGCACGCGCACCACTTTGACCTCGGGCCGCTGGCCGCCGCGTTTGCTGAACTTCAGCACCTTCACTTCGCGTGGGCCGGGCATGCGGTCTTCATCGACCACTTTGACCTTCTCTTCCACGGGGCGCCAGAGCACCAGCAACTTGCCGATGTGCTGGATGGGCGCGGCGTCGAGTTCGTCGGCCAGGGTGTGCAGCATGGCCTCGCGGGCGACGCGGTCGTCGCTGAGGACGCGGACCTTGATCAGGCCGTGCGCCTTGAGCGCCGCCCCGATTTCTTTTTTGACGGCAGGGCTCAATCCGTCGTTTCCGATGTGGACGACGGGGTCGAGGTGGTGGGCTTCGGCGCGGTGAACTTTGCGCTGGGCGGGCGTGAGTGTGATCTGGGGCATGGGACAATTATCGTTTACACAGACCTTAGGCAACCCTCATGGGCATGAAAGTCAAAACCCAGAGCAAAAAGGTCAACAAGGCCTGGCTCAACCAGCACGTGAACGACCCCTACGTTCGCCTGGCCAAAAAAGACGGCTACCGTGCACGCGCCGCCTACAAGCTCAAGGAACTCGACGAAACCCTGGGCCTGATCCGCCCGGGCGACTGCGTGGTCGACCTCGGCTCGGCACCGGGCGCCTGGAGCCAGTACGCGCGCCGCCGGCTCAGCCCGCAGGGTGCGGCGGTGGGCGAATTGCACGGCACCATCATCGCGCTGGACATGCTGCCCATGGAAGACGTCGAAGGTGTGCATTTCATCCTGGGCGACTTCCGCGAGGCCGCCGTTCTCGAAGAACTGGAGAAGTCCCTCACCGACCGAAGGGTTCATCAGGTCGACGTGGTGATCTCGGACATGGCGCCCAACCTCTCGGGCATTGGCATGACCGACGCCGCGCGCATCACCGATCTGGTGGAGCTGGCGGTCGATTTTTCGATCAAACACCTCAAGGCCGACGGCGCGCTGGTGGTCAAGCTGTTCCACGGCGGCGCTTACGACCCCATGGTGGCGCTGTTCCGCCAGACTTTTCGCACGGTCAAGGCCGTCAAACCCAAGGCGTCGCGCGACAAATCGTCTGAAACCTTTCTGGTCGGCATGGGTCTGAAACCCACGGTACGGGGCTGAGTACGGCGCCCCTTTGCCTTCCATAGGGAAAAGCCAACCCTTCCATTGACACAGCCTCGTCACCCGCATGAGGCACGCGCGCTTGAAAGTCCTAGAATGACTCCCACATGCGCATAACCGCCAATACCGACTCCAGGAGCTGCACTTGAACAATCAGTGGTTTTCGAAAATCGCCGTGTGGATGGTCATCGCCATGGTGCTTTTCACCGTCTTCAAGCAGTTCGACACACGCTCTGCTGCCGGCTCTGGCTACATGGGCTATTCCGAGTTCCTCGACGAGGTGAAGGCCCGGCGCATCAAGAGCGCCACGATCCAGGAGGGCCAGGGCGGCACCGAAATCGTCGCGGTCACGCAGGACGATCGTCGCGTGCGCACCACGGCCACTTACTTGGACCGTGGTCTGGTCGGCGACCTGATCAACAACGACGTCAAGTTTGACGTGCGTCCCCGTGAAGAAGGCTCGCTCCTCATGACCCTGCTGGTCAGCTGGGGCCCCATGCTGCTGCTGATTGGCGTGTGGATCTACTTCATGCGCCAGATGCAGGGCGGCGGCAAAGGCGGAGCGTTCAGCTTCGGCAAGAGCAAAGCCCGCATGCTGGACGAAAACAACAACACGGTGACCTTTGCCGACGTCGCAGGCTGTGACGAGGCCAAGGAAGAGGTGAAGGAGGTCGTGGACTTCCTGAAAGACCCTGCCAAATTCCAGAAACTCGGCGGGCGCATTCCGCGCGGCTTGCTGCTGGTCGGCCCGCCCGGCACCGGCAAGACCCTGCTGGCCAAGGGCATTGCCGGCGAAGCCAAGGTCCCGTTCTTCAGCATCTCGGGCTCCGACTTCGTGGAAATGTTCGTCGGCGTGGGCGCGGCCCGAGTGCGCGACATGTTCGAAAACGCCAAGAAGAACGCGCCCTGCATCATCTTCATCGACGAGATCGACGCGGTCGGTCGCCAGCGTGGCGCAGGCCTCGGTGGCGGCAATGACGAGCGCGAACAGACCTTGAACCAGATGCTGGTCGAGATGGACGGCTTCGAGACCAACCTCGGTGTGATCGTGGTCGCTGCCACCAACCGGCCCGACATCCTGGACGCCGCCTTGCTGCGCCCGGGCCGTTTCGACCGCCAGGTCTATGTGACGCTGCCTGACATCCGTGGCCGCGAGCAGATCTTGAACGTGCACATGCGCAAAGTGCCCTTGGGCACCGACGTGAACCCGAGCGTGATCGCGCGCGGCACGCCCGGCATGAGCGGCGCCGACCTGGCCAACCTGTGCAACGAAGCTGCCCTGATGGCCGCGCGCCGCAACGCCCGCGTGGTGGAGATGCAGGACTTCGAGAAGGCCAAGGACAAGATCTTCATGGGCCCCGAGCGCAAGAGCATGGTCATGCCCGAGGAAGAACGCCGCAACACGGCGTACCACGAGTCGGGCCATGCGCTGATCGGCAAGCTGCTGCCCAAGTGCGACCCGGTGCACAAGGTCACCATCATCCCGCGCGGTCGTGCGCTGGGCGTGACCATGAGCCTGCCGGCGCAGGACCGCTACAGCTATGACAAGGACTACATGCTGAACCAGATCAGCATGCTGTTTGGTGGTCGCATCGCCGAAGAAGTGTTCATGAACCAGATGACCACGGGCGCCAGCAACGACTTCGAACGTGCGACGACCATCGCCCGCGACATGGTGATGCGCTACGGCATGACCGACGCCCTGGGCCCGATGGTGTACGCCGAAAACGAAGGTGAAGTGTTCCTGGGCCGTTCGGTGACCAAAACCACCAACATGAGCGAATCCACGATGCAGAAGGTGGACGCCGAGGTGCGCCGCATCATCGACGCGCAGTACAAACTGGCGCGCGACCTGATCGAAGAGAACAGCGACAAGATGCACGCCATGGCCAAGGCGCTGCTCGAATGGGAAACCATCGACGCCGAGCAGATCGACGACATCATGGCTGGCAAGCCGCCCCGTCCTCCCAAGGACTGGACGCCGCGCAACCCCTCGGTGGGTGGTGGCGGTGGAAGCGGTGGCTCGCCCGCCGTGGCGACCGACCCGGCACCCACGGCCGCCTGAGCGGCCCGGGTTCTCAACCAGACACACGGGGCTTCGGCCCCGTTGTCGTTTCCGACGCGAACACCTTCATGCACTGGCAGACCACCCGTTTCGACATCGACCTCGCCACGCCCCAGGTCATGGGCATCGTCAACGTGACGCCCGACTCCTTTTCCGATGGCGGCCAGCACGCAGGCACCTCGGCTGCGCTGAAACATTGCGAACAACTCATCCGGGATGGCGCGCACCTGCTGGACATCGGCGGTGAGTCCACCCGACCCGGCAGCCCGGTCGTGCCGCTCGATGAAGAACTGGCGCGGGTGTTGCCCGTGGTTCGCGAGGCGGTGAAGCTGGGCCTGCCGGTCTCGGTGGACACCTACAAGCCCGAGGTGATGCAGGCGGTGCTCGACGCGGGTGCCGACATCGTCAACGACATCTGGGCCCTGCGCTGTGGCCATGCGCTGGACGTGGTGGCGGCGCATCCCCGCTGTGGGGTGTGTTTGATGCACATGCACCGCGATCCGCAGACCATGCAGGTGGCGCCGATGGCAGGCGATGTGGTGCCGGTGGTGGCCGACTTTCTGCGTGAGCGGGTGGACGCGCTCACGGCGCGGGGTGTGGCGCACGGGCGCATCGTGCTCGACGCCGGCGTGGGCTTTGGCAAGACCGTGGCGCAGAACTTCAGCCTGCTGGCGCGCCAGAGCGAGTTGATGGCACTGGGCTGGCCCCTGCTGGCAGGGTGGTCGCGCAAGTCGTCTTTGGGCGCCGTGACCGGGCGCGAGGTGCCGGCCGAGCGCGTTGCAGCCAGTGTGGCCGCCGCCCTGCTGTCGGTGGAGCGTGGCGCGCGCGTGGTGCGTGTGCACGACGTGCGTGAAACAGTGGACGCCTTGAGGATCTGGCAAGCCATCCAGTCAGTTTGAGCACAGCGGTGGCCCGTGATAATCGCCAGGGCTCGTGCACCGCACGTTGATGCGACGCCTGCACGCCGACCACACAGAACAACACAGAGGACACAACATGCCCCGCAAATTTTTCGGCACCGACGGCATCCGCGGTACCGTGGGCCAAGCCCCCATCACCCCCGACTTCGTGTTGCGCCTGGCGCATGCCGTGGGCCGCGTGCTGCGCCGCACCGAGGCGCACCCCACGGTGCTCATCGGCAAGGACACGCGCATCTCCGGCTACATGCTGGAGGCCGCACTCGAGTCCGGCTTCAACTCGGCCGGTGTGGACGTGGTGCTGCTCGGCCCCGTGCCCACGCCGGCCGTGGCCTACCTCACGCGGGCCCAGCGCGCCAACCTGGGCGTGGTGATCTCCGCCAGCCACAACCCGTTTGCCGACAACGGCATCAAGTTTTTCAGCGCCCTGGGCACCAAACTGCCGGACGACTGGGAGCACGCGGTGGAAGCCGCGCTCGACGAGCCACCGGTGTGGGCCGCCTCGGCCGAGCTCGGCAAGTCGCGTCGCATGGAAGATGCGGCCGGTCGCTACATCGAGTTCTGCAAGAGCACCTGCTCGCACAACCTCTCGCTCAAGGGCATGAAGATCGTGGTGGATGGCGCCAACGGCGCGGCCTACCAGATCGCGCCTGCGGTGTTCCACGAGCTGGGCGCCGAGGTCATCAAGATCGGCTGCACGCCCGACGGCCTGAACATCAACCACGGCGTGGGTGCCACGCACCCGCAAGCCATGGTGGAGGCGGTGAAGGCGCACGGCGCGCACTACGGCATTGCGCTCGACGGCGATGCCGACCGCCTGCAGATGGTGGACGCGGATGGCCGCTTGTACAACGGGGACGAGCTGCTGTACCTGATCGTGGCCGATCGGCTGGCGCGCGACCACGACGTGCCCGGTGTGGTGGGCACGCTCATGACCAACATGGCGGTGGAAGTGGCGCTGAAGGCGCGCGGCGTTAAGTTCGTGCGCGCCAAGGTGGGTGACCGCTACGTGCTCGAAGAGTTGGAAAAACACGGCTGGATTCTGGGCGGCGAAGGTTCGGGCCATTTGCTGGTGCTGGACCGCCACACCACCGGCGACGGCCTGGTCTCGGCCCTGCAGGTGCTGCACGCTTGCGTGGACAGCGGAAAGACCATGGCGCAGCAACTCGCCGACGTGACGCTGTTCCCGCAGACGCTGATCAATGTTCGCCTGCAGCCCGGCCAGGACTGGAAGACCAACACCTTCCTCGCGCAGCAAACAAAGGCGGTGGAAGCCGAACTGGGCGACACCGGCCGCGTGCTGATCCGCGCCAGCGGAACCGAGCCCTTGCTGCGGGTGATGGTGGAAGCGCGCGATCCGCAGAAGGCACTGGACTGCGCCGAGCGGTTGGTGGCTTCGGTGCGCGCACAGGTGCCGGTGTGAGCGCCGGTTCCCCCGTTTCTTCCGTGACCACCGTTCGCGCGGATTACGCCGATCCCGCGCACGCGGCGGCGCTGGTGCTGCTGCTCGACGCTTACGCCAGCGACCCGGCGGGTGGTGGCGAAGGACTGTCGGACTTTGCGAAACAGAACCTGGTGCGCGAACTCGCCGCGCGACCACAGGCCTACAGCGTCTTGGCTTTCGTCGGCGCGCAGCCGGTGGGTCTGGTGAACTGCATCGAAGGTTTCTCGACCTTCGCCTGCAAGCCGCTGGTGAACGTGCACGATGTGGCGGTGCTGGCCAGCCACCGCGGGCGCGGCATTGCCGAACAGATGCTGGCGCTGGCCGAGACCATGGCCATGGAGCGTGGCGCGGTGAAGATGACGCTGGAGGTGCTCTCGGGCAACCAGCCGGCGGTGCGCTTGTACGAGCGCATCGGCTACGCGGGTTACCAGCTCGACCCGGCGATGGGCACCGCCCGGTTTTTCCAGAAGTGGTTGAGCTGACGCCGCTTCAGTAAAGCAGGAAGGGCTTTCGCGCCTCGGCCCAGGCCGCCTCGTCGGCAGCGGCCGCCGCCTCCAGCACCTCGGGCGCGGCTGTCACATCGTCCACCCATTCCCGCAGCAGCGGTCCTCCGTTGATGAGGTCGATCGCCAGTCGCTCGTGTTCGTACTCGTAGGCGAAATCGCGCCACAGCGGATAGTCGGGCGCTTGCAGGCGCAACGCGCGAAACGCCAGCGCCTGCAACCGCCAGGGCTTGAAGGCCGCGTGGTCGTAGTGGCTCGGGTCTTCCACATGGATCTGCACACCGGCGCACAACTGCCCTTGGTGCTTGTGGAAGGTGGGCTCGAAGAAACACGGGCGCAGCACGCAACCCCGCAGCCACTGCGGCGCGATGCGGCGCATGCCCGCCAGCAGGCGCGGCACGTCGATGCCCGGCGCACCGAACAGCTCCAGCGCGCGCGTGGTGCCGCGGCCTTCGGACAGCGTGGTGCCCTCCAGCATCACCGTGCCGGCGTAGGCGCGCGCCATGCTCAGGTTGGCGGCATTGGGGCTGGGGTTGACCCAGCTGCGCTCGGTGGGCCAGCCAAAGCCGGGGGCCGCGTCGGGCTGCCAGCCGGCCATGGGGATCACGCGGTAGTCCACCGTCAGACCCAGCGTGGCAATGAACCAGTGGCCGAGTTCACCCATGGTCATGCCGTGGCGCATGGGCATGGGGCCGGCGCCCACGAAACTTTCCCAACCTTCGCGCAGCGTGAGGCCTTCGATGGGCCGACCCGCCGGGTTGGGACGGTCCAACACCCACACCGCCTTGCCGTGCTGTGCGGCCGCTTCCAGCACATAGCGCAGCGTGGTGATGAAGGTGTAGATGCGGCAGCCGAGGTCTTGGAGATCAACGAGCAGCACGTCAAAGCTGGCCATCATGGCGTCGGTCGGGCGGCGCACTTCGCCGTAGAGGCTGAACACCGGGATGCCCAGTGTCGGGTCGAGGTAGTCGGGCGACTCCACCATGTTGTCCTGCTTGTCGCCGCGCAGGCCGTGCTGTGGGCCAAAGGCAGAGGACAGCGTCACGTCGGGCAGGGCGGCCAGCGCGTCGAGCGCGTGCGTGAGGTCGCGCGTGACCGAGGCTGGATGGGCCAGCAGGGCAACACGCTGGCCCTTGAGCGGCGCGCGCAGGGCGGGGTCTTGCAGGAAACGATCGAGGCCGAATTGCATGGCGTTCAGTTCTGGGGCAAGGCCAGGCGCAGCGCACGCCCGGCGGGGTGGTGGAAATCGGGGCGGGCTTGCGGATGCTGCAGCGCCCAGTAGCTCAGACGCCCGTCGTGTTCTTCGACGACGGCGCACAGCGCCAGCACAAGGTGTTGGGCGGGCGAGGGCAGGGCAGCGCGGGGCAGGTGCACGTCCAGGGTGAGCTGTGTCGGTGTGATGGCGCGTTGCATCACGGGTGCGGGCAGATCGGGTGCGGGCGAGGTGTCGCGCTGGCGCTCACCGGCAAACCGGTAGGCCGCCCACTGGCCCGAGGGCGAGAAGTTGAATTCGCGGTAAGCCGCATCTCCCTCGGCCGCCACAAAGGCTTCGAAGCAGGTGTGTTGCCACAGGCCATCGGCCGGGCCGGGTGTGGTGGCGGGCGGAATGCGCAGCGCTGCGGTGTCGCCGGTGAGGGTGTACACGAGCCGCAAACCTCCAGGCATCCAACCCACGGACACCGACACATCCAGCGCCAAGCCCGCCAGTGTGATCGGGTGGCAATGCAATGGATGGGGTGGGCTGGAGAAAGTGGGCGTCACAGCGCCGTATTCTCTCAGGCCGCAAGCGCTCAGATGGCGCGCTGGTTCACCCGCTTCATCAGCTCCTCGGCCGTCTCTTTGCGCTCGCTGTAGCGGTCCACCAGATACGGCGACACATCGCGTGTGAGCCAGGTGAACTTCACCAGTTCTTCCATCACATCCACGATGCGGTCGAAGTAAGGCGAAGGCTTCATGCGGTCGTTGTCGTCGAACTCCTGAAACGCCTTGGCTACCGACGACTGGTTGGGGATGGTGATCATGCGCATCCAGCGGCCCAGCACGCGCATCTGGTTGACCGCGTTGAACGACTGCGACCCTCCGCACACCTGCATGACGGCCAGCGTTTTGCCCTGGGTGGGCCGCACGGCGCCCACGGACAAGGGGATCCAGTCGATCTGCGCTTTCATGATCCCGGTCATGGCCCCGTGGCGTTCCGGTGAGCACCACACCATGCCCTCGGCCCAGGCCGCCAGCCCGCGCAGTTCGACCACCTTGGGGTGGGTGTCCGGCGCGTCGTCGGGCAGGGGCAGGCCACTCGGGTTGAACACACGCGCTTCGGCGCCCATGGCCTGCAGCAGGCGCACGCATTCTTCGACCACGAGGCGGCTGAACGAACGCGCGCGCAGCGACCCGTAGAGCAGCAGGATCCGGGGCGCATGGCTGCTGGCCATACCAGGGCGCAGGCGCTGCGGGTCGGGCACCCGGAAATGGGCGGGGTTTGCCTGGGGCAGGTCATGGAGTGGCTTTGGCGCGTTGTCCCTTGTCGTCAATCACATGGTCAGCGAATTCGGCAGGCCGCCAGGCGTTGACCAGCGCCACCAGCGACAGCATCACCGGCACCTCCACCAGCACGCCGACCACCGTGGCCAGCGCTGCGCCGCTGTTCAAACCGAAGAGCGAAATGGCCACGGCGACCGCCAACTCGAAGAAGTTGGAGGTGCCGATCAGGCAGGCGGGGCCGGCCACGTTGTGCGGCAGCTTGAGCCACCGGGCACCCCACCAGGTAATGAAGAAGATGCCGTAGCTCTGCAGCACCAGAGGCACCGCGATGAGCAGGATGACCAGCGGCTGGCGCACGATGGTCCCGGCCTGAAAGCCGAACAGCAGCACCACGGTGGCGATCAGGCCGATCACCGACCAGGGCTTGAGCGCTGCCACAAACGCGTTTACAGCCGCCGGGCCCCGCCGCATCAAGAGCTGCCGTGTGAGCATGCCGGCCACTAGCGGCAACACCACGTACAACACGGTGGACAACAGCAGCGTTTCCCATGGCACGGTCACGTTGGTCACGCCGAGCAGGAAAGCCGCGATCGGCGCAAACGCCACCACCATGATCAGGTCGTTGATCGACACCTGCACCAGCGTGTAGCTGGCGTCGCCCTTCACAAGCTGGCTCCACACAAACACCATGGCGGTGCAGGGCGCCACACCCAGCAGGATCATGCCGGCGATGTACTCACTGGCCGACTGCGGATCGACCCAGGGCGCAAAGATGTATTGGAAGAACACCACGCCGAGTGCGGCCATGGTGAAGGGCTTGATGAGCCAGTTCACCACCAGCGTGAGCACCAGGCCCTGCGGCTTCTTGCCCACGTCGCGCACCGCGTGCCAGTCGATCTGGATCATCATCGGATAAATCATCACCCAGATGAACACGGCGACCACCAGGTTGACCTGCGCAACCTCCATGGCCGCCACCGCTTGGAAAGCGGCGGGCACGACCAGCCCCAGCCCCACGCCGGCCGCGATGCCGAGTGCCACCCAGACCGAGAGATACCGCTCGAAAAGTCCCATCAGGCTTTGACCTGGCCGATGCCGGCGAGCTCTTTCTTCAGCGCCAGCTTGTCGAGTTTGTCGATGGGCAGCACCGTGAGCAGGGCGATGCGTCGGTTCATCACGATGAAGCAGTCGTTGAACGCGCGGTGAACGACCTCGTCGCTCCCTTTGACCGATGCGGGGTCTTCGACACCCCAGTGCGCCGACATCGGCTGCCCCGGCCAAACCGGGCACATTTCACCGGCGGCCTTGTCGCACACCGTCAGCACAAAGTCCATGTGTGGCGCATCGGGGGCAGCAAATTCGTCCCAGTTCTTGCTGCGCAGGCCGTTGGTCTTGAAGTGGTTGCGCTCCAGCAGTTCGATGGCGTGCGGATTGACCGCGCCCGCCGGGTGGCTGCCCGCGCTGTATGCGCGAAAGCGCCCGGCGCCTTGCTGATTAAGGATGGCCTCGGCCATGATGCTGCGCGCAGAATTGCCGGTGCAGATGAACAGGACGTTGTAGCTGGAGGTGGTCATGGAAACCCTTTCAACAGGTGGTGCAGACGGGAACAGAGGACGTCACTTCGCAGGGCTCGCCCTGACAGCAGTGCGCGGTGAGGAATTGCAGCAAGTCGTTCATGGCGCCGAACTCCGCGCGGTAGATCAGGTGGCGGCCATCGCGCTCTTGCGACACCAGGCCGGCGTGGCTGAGTTCCTTGAGGTGGAACGACAGCGCCGTGCTGGCCACACCGAGCAATTCGCTGAGCTGACCCGGCGTGAGACCCTGCGGTCCTTGTGCCACCAAGGCGCGGAAGATGCGCAGGCGCGTCTCTTGCGCGAGGGCACCGAGCGATTTGACGGCGAGTGTCTCGTCCATGGGTTCTCCTTCAAGCGGTGGTGTGTTGCAGGGAGGCTTGGGTGGGCAGCTTGAGCGTGGCCAGCCAGCAAACGATCAACATGAGCGCCGAACCCAGCAGCGCACAGAGCAGCCCGCCCCACTGGTACAGCAGACCCGACAGCAGCGTGCCGCTGAAGCGTCCCAGCGCGTTGGCCGCGTAGTAGAAGCCCACGTCTTCGGCTGCTTTTTCCGAGCCCGCGTAGGCCAGCACCAGATACGAGTGCACGGACGAGTTCACCGCGAACGCAAAACCGAACACGCCCAACCCGCCCACCACCACCCAGGGCAGGTGCGGCACGTCCAGCGCCACGGCCACCGCCAGCGCAATCGGCACCAGCGCCAGCAAGGCCGACCACAAGCGCGCGGCGGGTACCTCGGTGCTCAGGCCGTCGGTGCTGCGTTTCACAAAGGCGGGCGCCATGGCCTGCACCGCGCCGTAGCCGATGGTCCAGGCGGCCAGAAAGGTGCCGACCATGGTGAAGGTCCAGCCCTGCGAATACAGGTACACCGGCACGCCCACCACAAACCACACATCGCGCGCGCCGAACAGCACCACGCGCGCCGCAGCCAGCACGTTCACGCCGGTGTTCTTGGCAAAGAGTTCCCTGGCCGACTTGGAGGCCTTGCTCTTGCCCATCATCTGCGGCAGCGCGCTCACCACGCCCACCAACACCAGCGCGAGCAGCGCGGCCATGGCCCACAGCGCCTGCCGGAAGCCCAGCGTCTGCAGCAGCAGACCACCCAGAAAAAAGCCGACGCCCTTCATGGCGTTCTTGCTGCCAGTGAACCAGGCCACCCATTTGAAGAGCTGGCCCGAGCCCTGGTTTTTCGCCTGGTCGGCCGTGACCTTGATGGCCGACTTGCTGGCGGTTTTGGTGAGGTCTTTGGCCACACCGCAGATGCCCTGGGCCAACACCACCCAGGCCACCGACATGGCCGCGCTCCAGCCCGGGTCGAGAAACGACAGCACGGTGAAGCCGATGATCTGCGTGACCAGGCCCACCGTGAGCATGCGCGTGATGCCGTAGCGCGTGGCCAGCCAGCCGCCGACAAAGTTGGCCACGATGCCGGCGGCCTCGTACAACAGGAACAGGAACGCCAACGTGAACGGCGAATAGCCCAAGCCGTAGAAGTGCAGCAGCACCAGCATGCGCAGCGCGCCGTCGGTGAGCGTGAAGCCCCAGTAGGCGGCGGTGACGATGGCGTAGTGGCGTTCGGCGGTGTTCATTCAGATCCCGACGCTGTGCATGTGGCAAGCCAGATCGACCATGCGGCAGGCGTAGCCCATCTCGTTGTCGTACCAGGCGTAGACCTTGAGCAGGGTGCCGTCGGTCACCATGGTGGAGGGCGCGTCGACGATGCTGGAGCGCGTGTCGCGTGCGTAGTCCACGCTGACCAGAGGGCGCGTCTCGTAGCCGAGAATGCCGGCCAGCGGGCCCTGTGCTGCCGCCGCAAAGAGCGCATTGACTTCGTTCACCGTGGTCTCACGCTGCAGTTCAAACACGCAGTCGGTGAGCGACGCATTGAGCGCCGGCACACGCACCGCGTGGCCGTTGAGCTTGCCCTTGAGCTCGGGGTAGATCAGCGCGATGGCGGTGGCGCTGCCGGTGGTCGTGGGCGCCAGGCTCATGAGTGCGCTGCGGGCGCGGCGCAGGTCTTTGTGCGGCGCGTCCACCACCAGGTTGGTGTTGGTCGGGTTGTGCAGCGTGGTGATCTGACCGTGGCGGATGCCGATGGCCTCGTGCACCACCTTCACCACCGGCGCGAGGCAGTTGGTGGTGCAGGAGGCGGCGGTCACGATGCGGTCGCGCGCCGGTTGGTACAAGGTTTCGTTCACGCCCACCACGATGTTGAGCACACCGCCGGTCTTGACCGGTGCGGCCACGATCACACGTTTGGCGCCCCGGTCGAAATGACCTTGAAGCGTCTCGGGTGTGAGGAACTTGCCGGTGCACTCCAGCACCAGGTCGACGCCCAGATCGCCCCAGGGGATGTCGCCGGGTGCGGCGTGAGACGAGAACGACAACCGCTGCTGGTCGATGCGGATGGCGTCTTCGCCCTCGGCTTGAATGTCTGCGCGCCACTTGCCCTGCACGCTGTCAAAAGCCAGCAAGTGGGCGGTGGCCGCGGCACCGCCCTTCAACTCGTTGAGGTGCACCACCTCCAGCCGGTTGCCGGCGCGCGGATCGGTGGTTTCGCGTTCGGCAGCGCCGAGGGCGGCGCGCAGGGCCAAGCGGCCGATGCGGCCCATGCCGTTGATGCCAACTTTCATGGTGTGTTTCCCGGTGTTGAGGTGTTGTTCATTAATTCAAGAAAAGTTGAATAGTAGCGGTGCTGTGTGACACCGGGATGACGCCGCAGTCCTGTGGCCCGTGTCATCAAAACTTCATGCGACTGCCTTGGGAGGGTCACGACCGGTTTTCACACTGCAGGGTCATGAACACAGTCTTTCTCCCCCACGCCATTCCGTCTCAGCAGAGCTTCGCCACCGTGTCGGCGCCGTCGGGCCCGCACGGCATCGAGGTGTCCTGGGCCCGGAACCAGAGCGATGTGCGCGAGGCGCAAAAGCTGCGCTTCGACGTGTTCGCCACGGAGATGGGCGCGCGCCTGCCCAACGCGCTGCCGGGCCACGACGTGGACCTGTTCGACGACTTCTGCGAACACCTGCTGGTGCGCCACAAGACTACCCGCCAGGTGATCGGCACCTGCCGCGTGCTCACGCCGGCCCAGGCCAAGCGCGTGGGCAGCACCCACACCGACACCCAGTTCGACCTGACCCGCCTGCGCGGCGTGCGCGAGCGCTTGGTGGAGGTGGGCCGCAGCTGCGTGCACCGCGACCACCGCCAGGGCGGCGTGCGGATGGCGCTGTGGGGTGGGCTGGCCGGGTTCTTGGCGCGCAACCAGATCGACACCCTGATCGGCTGCGCCAGCATCCCCATGCAGCACGAAGGCCCCCACGGCATGGTGGGTGGCGGCCACGCGGCGGCCAGCATCTGGCGCCAGCTGAAGGCCACGCACCTCGCACCAATCGACTTCCATGTGCGCCCGCGCCTGCCGCTGCCGGTGGAGCGGCTGGACGACACGCTGGACGTGCAGCCGCCCGCGCTCATCAAAGACTACCTGCGCCTTGGCGCCAGGGTGATGGGCCCACCGGCCTGGAATCCGGATTTCAACGCGGCCGATTTTCCCTTGCTCATGCGCCTGAGCGAGCTTCCAGCTCGCTACCGCAAACACCTCCTGGGGGCTTGATGCGAGCCGCCCTCGACGTGTTGGGTGGCTGGGCTCTGAAGAGCGGTCTGCCGCCCGGACACAATCTGGGGGGGGCGTGGGACGCCGACGGCGGCGCTGACGACGATGGCCCGGGTGAGGGTGGTGAACGGGCCCGTTTTCGGGCCGTTTTCATTTCCGACCTGCATCTGGGTACCGCCGGCTGCCAGGCACGCCCGCTGCTCGATTTCCTCAAGCACCACCCCAGCCACACGCTGTACCTGGTGGGCGACATCATCGACGGCTGGCAGTTGCGTCGCAAATGGTTCTGGCCGCAGGCGCACAACGATGTGGTGCAGAAACTCCTGCGCCGGTCGCGCAAGGGCTGCCGCGTGGTCTTTGTGCCGGGCAACCACGACGAGTTCGCGCGCCAGTTCGACGGCCACAACTTCGGTGGCATCGAGGTGGCCAACGAAGCCGTGCACACCACCGCCGACGGTCGCCGCCTGTGGGTGGTGCACGGCGATTACTTCGACGGCGTGATCCAGTGCGCCAAGTGGCTGGCCTACCTGGGCGACAACGCCTACGAGTTCACCCTCAAGCTCAACCGCCACCTCAACTCGTTGCGCGCACGCATGGGGCTGCCCTACTGGTCGCTCTCGCAGTACCTCAAGCACAAGGTCAAGAGCGCCCTCAATTACGTGACCGACTTCGAGCGCGCGGTGGCTGCCGAAGCCCGTTCGCGCGGTTACCAGGGCGTGGTCTGCGGCCACATCCACCGCCCCGAGATGCGCACCATCGACGGCACGCTCTACTGCAACGACGGCGACTGGGTCGAGAGCCTGTCGGCTTTGGTCGAGCACATGGACGGCCGCCTGGAGCTCGTGCACTGGAGTCCACAGACCGCGGCACCCGCTGGTGCCCAGGGAGACAACAATGAAGATCCTGATCGTGACGGACGCCTGGCAACCGCAGGTGAATTCGGTCGCCACCACACTGGCTGAACTGGTTCGCCAGCTCCAGATCAGCGGCCACGAGGTCGTGGTCATCCAGCCTGGGCAATTCCGCACCCGCCCCTGCCCGGGGTTTCCGAGTCTGCAGATTGCGTGGTTTCCCGGTGCCCGGCTGCGTGAACTCATGGACAGCGCAGAGGCACACGCTGTCCACATCGCCACGGAAGGCC
The DNA here is from genome assembly GCA_046314475.1 of Hydrogenophaga sp. Lineage (GTDB taxonomy): Bacteria > Pseudomonadota > Gammaproteobacteria > Burkholderiales > Burkholderiaceae_C > Hydrogenophaga. Next base: position 9,367 of record JBKBWW010000040.1, on the reverse strand, counting down.
CGCTGGGTTGGGCGGCGCGGCGCCACTGCTTGCGGCGCCGCTGGCCTTTCACCACCGCGTTTCACACCAAGTTTCCCGAAATCCTCAAGGACACGTTTGGCCTGCCCGTGACCTGGGGCTATGCATGGCTGCGCTGGTTCCACCGCCCATCCAGCGGTGTGATGGCGCCCAGCCAGGGTGTGCTCAACATGCTGGAGGTGCGAAGGTTTCGCCGCTTGCTGCTGTGGACACACGGGGTGGACACGCGGCTCTTTGCGCTGTCCGACAGCAGCCAGCCCTGCGCACCGCTGGGTCCGCTGGCGCACCCGGTGAGCCTGTATGTCGGGCGCATCGCACGTGAGAAAAACATCGAGGCTTTTCTGGCGCTGGACGTGCCCGGCAGCAAGGTGGTCTGCGGCGTCGGGCCATTGGCCTCCAGCCTGCGGGCGCGTTACCCCAACGTGCACTGGCTCGGTGTGTTGCCCAGGCACGAACTGGCGCAGGTGTATGCCTGCGCCGACGTGTTCGTGTTCCCGGCCCGCGGCGAAACCTTTGGCCGCACCATGCTGGAGGCCATGGCCAGTGGTGTGCCGGTGGCCGCCTACCCGGTGGACGGCCCCATGCAGGTGCTGGGGCAGAGCCATGCAGGGGCCATGCGCGAGGACCTGCGCGAGGCCTGGGTCGATGCGCTCAAGGTGCAGCGCCACGAGGCGCGCGACCGCGCGTTGCAGTTTGGCTGGGGCCGGGCGAGCGCGCTGTTCCTGTCGCATCTGGTGGTGTTGCCGCGGCACCCCAGGCAGCGCCAGCGCCCAGGCTTGGCCGTGCTGGGCCAGAGCGGGGATGCGCTCGCAAAACTGTCACACAAACGTCATCCGCTCGTTGAATAATCGTCACAGAGTTCGTGGGGACGGCTGGGCATACTGCGCCAGACCACAGGGCGGACAGACCCGTCGACAACAACACCAGACATGAGCGGCAACAACTCCAACAGCAAGTTTCCTTTCCTCGATCGCGATCACAGCATCCTGGCCTTCAACGAACGCGTCATGGACTGGGCACGCCGCCCCGACGTGCCGCTGCTGGAGCGCCTGCGCTACCTCAGCATCGTCTCCAGCAACCTCGACGAGTTCTTCGAGGTCCGCGTGGCTCCCCACCTCACCGCAGCCCAAGCCAACGAGCAACGCGGCCTGTACACCGCGCAGAGCTTCGAGAAGCTGTCGGAAGAAGTCCACCACCTGGTGGCCCAGCAATACGCCATCTACAACGACGAGTTGCTGCCCTTGCTGGAGAAGAAAGGCATCAAGCTGATCTCGCACGGCGAGCGCAATCCGCGCCAGCGGCGTTGGGTCAAGGAATTCTTCGTCAATGAAGTACAGCCGCTGCTGATGCCGGTGGGCCTGGACCCGGCCCATCCGTTTCCGCAGGTCGCCAACAAGTCGCTCAACTTCATCGTGCGCCTGGCGGGCAAGGATGCGTTCGGGCGCGAGAACGAGATCGCCATTGTGAAAGTGCCGCGCATCCTGCCGCGCTTCTTCCGCATGCCGCCCATCAAGGGCTCCAAGCAGACGCACTTCGTCTCCATCTCCAGCCTGATCCGCTCGCACCTGGGCGACCTGTTTCCTGGCCGCCAGGTCACCGAGTTTTCGCAGTTCCGCGTCACACGCCATTCCGACTTGGCGGTGGACGAAGAAGAGGTGAAGAACCTGCGCACCGCGCTGCGCAAGGGCCTGCAACAGCGCCACTACGGCCAAGCCCTGCGGCTGGAAGTTTCGGCCGGTTGTTCGGAGTTCCTTTCCGACTTTTTGCTGGAGCAGTTTGCCTTGCCTTCCAAGGCGCTCTACCGCGTGCCCGGGCCGGTGAACCTGGTGCGACTGAACCAGCTGATCGACAAAGTGGACGCGCCCGCGCTGCGCTTCGAGGCCTACAACGGCGGCTGGCCTGCCCAGCTCACGCCGGGGCAGTCGTACTTTGAGCGGCTGCAGCAGGGTGATGTGCTGATCCACCAGCCCTACGAGAGTTTTGACGCTGTGCTGGCCTTCCTGCGCGAGGCGGTGGAAGACCCGGACGTGCTGGCCATCAAGATGACCATCTACCGCACCGGCGCCAAGTCGGAGCTGATGAACCTTCTGCGCGAAGCCGTGCGCCGCGGCAAAGAGGTGACCGCAGTGGTGGAGCTCAAGGCGCGCTTTGACGAAGAAGCCAACATCAACTACGCCGAGCGGCTGGAGTCGGTGGGTGCGCAGGTGGTCTATGGCGTGGTGGGCCTCAAGACCCACGCCAAGATGCTGCTGGTGACCCGCCGCGAAGCCAGCGGCCTCAAGCGTTACGCGCACCTGTCCACCGGCAACTACAACCCCGGCACGGCACGGCTCTACACCGACATCAGCTACCTCACGGCCGACGACGCGCTCACCGCCGACCTGGAGCAGATCTTTTTGCACCTGGCCAGCCAGAACCGCCTGCCCAAGCTCAACAAGGCGCTGATAGCCCCGTTCCACCTGCACAAGGCCATGCTCGACAAGCTGGAGGCTGCGGGCGCGGCCGCCAAAGCCGGGCAAGACGCGCGCGTGATCGTGAAGATGAACGCCTTGACCGACGAACAGCTGGCGCGCGCGCTGGCCACGGCTTCTCAGCAGGGCGTGAAGATCGATCTCATCATCCGCGGCGCCTGCATCCTGCCTGCGCAGGTTCCGGGCTTCACCGACAACGTGCGCGTGCGCTCGGTGATCGGGCGCTTGCTGGAGCATTCGCGGGTGTTCTATTTCCGCACCGGCGAGCTTGAGGAGTTGTGGCTCTCAAGCGCTGACTGGATGAACCGCAACATGCTGCGCCGCATCGAGTTGGCGTGGCCCGTGACCGATGCCGTGCTGCGCCACCGCATCATGGACGAGTGCCTGTCGGCTTACCTGCACGACACCAAAGACGCCTGGCTGTTGCAGCCCGACGGGCGCTATGTGCCCGCCAGCATCACCGGCAGCGGCCGCACCCGCGTGGTGATGCATTCGGCGCAGGCGAGTCTGATGGCTCGTTACGGCAGCAAGGGATGACCATGGAAGCGCGCACCATGGACCTGATTCTCTGGCGACACGCTGAAGCCCATGAGCATCCCGATCCAGCGGCAGGGGTGCCCGGCGACGCCAAAGACCTGGTGCGGCGCCTCACCCCGCGGGGTGAAAAGCAGGCCACGCGCATGGCCGCCTGGCTGGACCGTCAGTTGCCCGAAGGCGCGCGCATTTTCAGCAGCCCAGCCTCGCGCTGCGAGCAGACCGCGCTGGCCTTGGGCCGAAAGTTCAAGCTGCGCGAAGAGCTGTTGCCCGAAGGCGATCCGCTGGTTTTGCTGGAGCTGGTGCAGTGGCCGCACGGCAAGTCACCGGTGGTGGTGGTCGGACACCAGCCCACGCTGGGCCGGGTGATTGCGCGGCTGCTCAACCTGGCCGAGGACGACTGCTCGGTGAAGAAGGGCGCCCTGTGGTGGTTGCGGCACCGCGAGCGCGCCAGTGGCAACCAGACCGTCGTGGTGACGGTTCAAACCCCTGAACTGATCTGAACGAAACCCCGGGGCAGCGCCCCGGGTGGGCTTCAGGCGGCCGCAGCCTTCTTCGCAGGAGCCGCAGCTTTTTTCGCGGCAGGCTTGGCCGCCACTTTTTTTGCAACCGGTTGAACGGTGGCCTTGGCAGCGGGTTTCGCCGGGGCCTTGGCCGCGACCTTCACGGCGGCCTTCACCGCAGGCTTGGCGACAGGCTTGACCACGGGCTTGACCACGGGTTTCTTCGCAGCTTCGGGCTTCTTGTCGGTGCCGGTGGGGCGGCCGGTCTTGAGCGTGGGCACGGCAGACAGCGCCGCCTTGAAGGCGGCGTCGTTCAGGCCTTGCAAGGCCATGAGGCCAGCGCGCAGCAACTCGCTTTTCTTCACACTGGTGCCCAGCGCGATGGCGCGGGTCTTCAGCGTTTCAATGGCGGCGAATTCCGCCTTGGGGATGGTGAAGCTGTCGCGCACGAGCTTGGGCTTCTTGTTGCTCTGACTGGCCATGAATGCACTCCGTTGGTCGATTGAAAGGAACGCATTGTAAACCGTATAAATCGTTTATACGGTTGTGACAGCAGGGTGACAAACATGTGACGCTGCGCGGTGCGCGCGAGCAACCGGTCAGCGGATGTCTGCCGTGAACTTCCAGGCCGATTTCTGCCAGGCCACTACCTCTTCACCCAGCAACCATGCCGATTGCGGGTAGCGTTTCGCCCAACCCGGGTTGGTGGCCAGCTTGAACGCGCGAGGCTTGTAGCTCAGCTTGACCGACTCGTGCTCGGGCATCTGGCGCGCGTGGCACAGCAGCACGGCCAGGCGCAGTGCCATGAGCTGCTTGGCGAACAGCTCGTCCTGCAGCGCATCTTCGAGCTTGCGCAGCTTGCCGCGCTGGCCCAGCACCAGTTGGCTCATGCGGTGGAGTTCGGGCAACGAGAAGCCGCGGGCATCTACGTTGTCCAGGATGTAGGCGCCGTGGTGGTGCGAACGTTCGTGCGAGATGTGGGTGCCGATCTCGTGCAGGCGAGCGGCCCAGGCCAGCTTTTGTGAGTAGCGCTCGTTCTGAGCGTCGAGCGCTGCGATCTGCGAGAAGAGGGCGGTGCTCACCGTGCTCACGCGTTTGCCCTGGGCCTCGTCGGCGGAGAAGCGGTGGGTCAGCCAGCTCACGGTGCGCTCGCGCACATCGCCACCGTCGGTGTCGCGGTCGATCAGGTCGTACAGCGCACCGTGGCGCAGGGCGCCCTGGGCCACCAGCATCTGCTCGATGCCGAACAAATCAAAGATCGCGCGCAGCACGCTGACACCACCGCCGATCACCGGGCGCCGGTCGTCCTTGAGGCCTTCGAGACGCAACTGCTCGACGTTGCCCGACTTGATCATGCGGTCGAGCAGCCAGTCCAGGCCGGAACGGGTGACCACACCCGAGGCCCAGCCGTTGGCGGCCAGCATGTCGGCCACCGCGCCCACGGTGCCTGAGGAGCCGTAGGCCACGGTCCAGTCGGCCGGTGGGAATTTGTCCAGCGCTTCGTCGATAACCGCCTTGGCGGCCACCTCGGCGGTCTTGAAGGCGGCGGCGGTGAGCTGGCCGCGCGGAAAGTACCGCGTGGACCAGGCCACGCTGCCCAGGCGGTACGACTCCATGGTGCGGGCCGAATAGCCCTGACCCAGGATCATTTCGGTGGAGCGCCCGCCGATGTCGACCACGAGGCGTTTTTCATCCGAATGCGGCAGCAGGCGCGAGACACCCTGGTAAATCAGGCGCGCTTCCTCGTAGCCGGAGACCACGTCGATCGGAAAACCCAGGATGGTCTGGGCCTGGCGCACAAAATCGTCGCGGTTTTTGGCCTCCCGCAGGGTCTGGGTGGCCACGGCACGCACCTGCTGGCGCTTGAAGCCGTGCAGGCGCTCGGCAAAGCGGGCCAGGCATTCCCAGCCGCGTTCCATGGCCGCCTGGCTGAGGTTTTTTTCCTCGTCCAGCCCGTTACCCTGGCGCACGGTCTCCTTGAGGTATTCGATGCGCTCGATGTGGCCCGAGTGGTAACGGCCGATCTCCAGCCGGAAACTGTTGGAGCCAAGGTCGATGGCGGCAAGTAAGGTACCGTTTTGCATGCGAAAGGGGGTTCGGCGAGCCGGAACGGCTACTCGGGAATCGGGAGAGGGTGGGGAGCCCCGGATTGTGACGCATGCCCGGCCCGGTATCTGTTCGCCAGCGTGCTGATGAGGTGCCCATCGCGCCGGACTCTGTGACAAGCGTCAGATGTCACAAGCTTGTCATATTGACTGCCTAGAGTCGCTCCTGTTCCTCTTCCCAACCGCAAGGAGTCTCTCAATGATCAACAAACGCATCTTCCTGCAGGCCGTCGCCGCTGCTGCCATGGCCACCGCCGGCATGGGCTCCGCCATCGCTGCCGACATCACCGGCGCTGGCGCCACGTTCCCTTTCCCGATCTACGCCAAGTGGGCTGAAGCCTACAAGGCACAGACCGGCACCGGCCTGAACTACCAGTCGATCGGATCTTCCGGCGGCCTGCGCCAGATCCGCGCCAAGACCGTGGCCTTCGGTGCTTCCGACGCCCCCGTCTCCGGTGCCGACCTCGAAAAAGACGGCATGGTCCAGTTTCCGGCCATCATTGGCGGCACCGTGCCTGTGATCAACCTTGACGGCTTCAAGCCGGGCGAACTGCGCGTGACCGGCCCCGTGCTGGCCGAGCTGTTCCTGGGCACCATCACCAAGTGGAACGACCCCAAGCTGGTCGCCCTGAACCCCGGCAAGACCCTGCCTGACCAGAACGTGACCGTGATCCACCGCGCTGACGGTTCGGGCACCACCTTCAACTTCACCGACTACCTCAGCGCCGTGAGCAAGCCCTGGGCCGACAGCGTGGGCAAAGGCGCTGCCGTCAAGTGGCCAGCACCGTCGTCGGTGGGTGGCAAGGGCAACGAAGGCGTGGCCGCCAACGTGAACCGCGTCAAGGGCGGCGTGGGCTACGTTGAATACGCCTACGTCAAGAAGAACAACATGAACTTCCTGCAGTTGCAGAACGCCGACGGCAAGTACGTGAGCCCGGACGACAAGACCTTCGCCTCGGCCGCTGCTGGCGCCGACTGGTTCAGCGTGCCCGGCATGGGCGTGTCCATGGTGAACGCCAAGGGCGCCGAGAGCTGGCCCATCAGCACCGCATCGTTCATCCTGATGTACAAAAACCCAGCCGACAAGGCGCAGTCCGCCGAAGTGCTGAAGTTCTTCGACTGGGCTTTCAAGAGCGGCAAGGGCATGGCCGCCGAGCTGGACTACGTGCCGCTGCCCGACTCCCTGACCGCCGACATCCGCTCCAAGGTGTGGTCGCAGATCGCCAAGTAAGTTAGGCTGCTTCCAAGTCGCATCCGCCGGTCGGTTCAATCGGGCCGGCGGATGTTGATTTGTGGAGCCGGTACCAACCGGATCGGAGTCAACATGAGCCTGGGAACCACGATGAGTTCGCAACCTGTGTCCATAGAACTGGACAATCCCAACATGGCGTCGATTGCCAAACGGCAACGCTTCCACGACGTCCTGTTTCACCGCATCACCCAGGGTTTTTCACTGCTGGTGCTGGTCGCCCTGATGGGCATCATCGTCTCGTTGTTCATCAACGCATGGCCCACGTTCCAGAAGTTCGGTTTCAACTTCATCTGGCGCGTCGAGTGGGACATCATCAATGAAGAATTCGGTGCTGCGATTGCGATCGTCGGCACCATCGCCAGCGCCTCCATCGCCATGCTGATCGCCGTGCCGCTGGCCTTCGGCATCGCGCTGTTTCTCACCGAAACCTGCCCCGTGTGGCTGCGCCGCCCTCTGGGCACCGCGGTCGAGTTGCTGGCGGCTGTGCCGTCCATCATCTACGGCATGTTCGGACTGTTCGTGTTTGCGCCGCTGTTCGCCGACTACTTCCAGGTGCCGGTGCAAAACGTGCTGGGCGGCATGCCGCTGGTGGGTTTCCTGTTCGGCGGCAGCACCAACGGCTTCGGCATTCTGGCCGCCGGCATCGTGCTGGCGTTCATGGTGTTGCCCTTCGTGGCGGCAGTGATGCGCGACGTGTTCGAGATCGTGCCCCCCATCCTGCGCGAGTCCGCTTACGGCCTGGGCTGCACGACCTGGGAGGTGGTGCGTCGCGTGGTGCTGCCCTACACGCAGAAGGGTGTCATTGGAGGCATCATGCTCGGCCTCGGTCGTGCCCTGGGCGAAACCATGGCGGTCACCTTTGTGATCGGCAACGCCAACCGCATGCCCACCTCGCTGTTCTCGCCGGGTACCTCGATTGCGTCGACCCTGGCCAACGAATTCGGTGAAGCGGCCGACTTCCACCTCTCCACCTTGTTTGCGCTGGGCTTCCTGCTGTTTGTGATCACCTTCCTGGTGCTCTCGGCGGCCAAGATCCTGATGTTGCGCGCCGAAAAAGCCAAAGGTTTCTGACATGGAACTCAACAACGCCATCTACAAAAGCCGCCAGCGCACCAACGCCATCGGCCTGACCCTGTCCATGGGTGCCATGGTGCTGGGCCTGATTGTGCTGCTCTGGATCCTGAGCGTGCTGCTGACCAACGGTCTGGCCGCGCTCGACTGGAACATGTTCACCCAGTCCACCCCGGCCCCCGGCAGCGAAGGCGGTGGCTTGGCCAACGCCATCGTCGGCAGCCTGATGATGGTCGGCTTCTCGGTGCTGGTGTCCACGCCCATCGGTGTGTTCGCTGGCGTCTACCTGGCCGAGTACGGTGACACCAGCAAGACCGCCGAGCTCACCCGCTTCGTGACCGACATCATGCTGTCCGCGCCATCCATCGTGCTCGGCCTGTTCGTCTATGCCATCGCTGTGGCCACCGTGGGCAACTTCTCGGGTTGGGCTGGCAGCCTGGCGCTGTCGCTGATCGCCGTGCCGGTGGTTGTGCGCACCACCGAAAACATGCTGCGCCTGGTGCCTGGAAGCCTGCGCGAAGCGGCCTTTGCCCTGGGTGCACCGCGCTGGAAGGTGGCCACGCTGGTCACGCTGCGCGCGGCCAAGAGCGGTGTCATGACCGGCCTGCTGCTGGCGGTAGCCCGCATCAGTGGTGAAACAGCACCGCTGTTGTTCACCGCGCTCAACAACCAGTTTTTCAGCACCGACATGGGCGCGCCCATGGCCAACCTGCCGGTGGTGATCTTCCAGTTTGCGCTGAGCCCCTACGACAATTGGATCCGCCTGGCCTGGGGCGGCGCGCTGCTCATCACCTTGTCGGTGCTGGTGCTCAACATCGTGGCGCGGGTCTTCCTGCGTGAGAAGACGCCGGGCTGAAGCCGGCCCATCCGAATTCAAACATTCAAAAAATCTGGACAGAACCATGCCCAACACCGCCACCGCCGCCCAGCCCGCCGTTGCCGCGAAGAACGCGCTCGAACTGCGCAACCTCAATTTCTTTTACGGCAAGTTCCAGGGCCTGAAGAACGTCAACATGAACATCGAGGAGCGCAAGGTCACCGCGTTCATTGGTCCCTCGGGCTGCGGCAAGTCGACTCTGCTGCGCACGCTCAACCGCATGTACAGCCTGTATCCCGGTCAGCGCGCCGAAGGCCAGATCAACTTCTACGGCCAGAACATCCTGGACGAGAAGCAGGACATCAACCTGCTGCGCGCGCGCATCGGCATGGTGTTCCAGAAGCCCACGCCGTTTCCCATGTCGATCTACGACAACATCGCCTTCGGCGTGAAGCTCTACGAGAACCTTGGCAAGAGCGAGATGGACGACCGCGTGGAGTGGGCGCTGTCCAAGGCCGCGCTGTGGAACGAGGTGAAGGACAAGCTCAACCAGAGTGGTCTGTCGCTTTCGGGTGGTCAGCAACAGCGCCTGTGCA
>JBKBWW010000039.1:0-28241 GCA_046314475.1 Hydrogenophaga sp. | reverse complement strand
AAGCCGGCCCGGGGGACAGCCGCGGAGCAGCGCACACCGCGTCCGCGAGCCCGCCCAGGTGCAGGCACAAAATGCCCCACACCCGGACCCCGAATCAATCCGCCTGTTTGCGCAAGAAAGCAGGAATCTCGAAATCGTCCATACCACCCGACGCCAACGCATCCACCTTGGCCGCGGCCTGGGTGCGGTTGGTACGCCACACGCTGGGCACGGCCATGGAGTTGTAGTCCGGCTGGGTCGCACCCGGGCCACCCACGGCGGTGTTCACGGTCGGCACGTTGAACGGCACGTTGTCGGTACCGGTGCGCAGCACCTGCAGCGGAGGCGCCGTGCGGCGCACACCTTGACGCGACAGACCCGTGGCCACCACGGTGACACGCATCTCGTCACCCAGACTGTCGTCGTACGCCGCGCCATAGATCACGTGCGCTTCGGAGGATGCATAGGCACGGATCGTGTTCATCGCCAGCTTCGACTCCGACAGCTTGAGCGAACCCTTCGCCGCGGTCACCAACACCAGCACGCCCTTGGCGCCCGAGAGATCGATGCCTTCCAGCAGCGGGCAGGCCACGGCCTGCTCGGCGGCGATGCGCGCGCGGTCCGGGCCAGCGGCCACAGCCGTGCCCATCATGGCTTTGCCGGGCTCACCCATCACCGTGCGCACGTCTTCAAAGTCGACGTTCACGTTGCCGTACTCGTTGATGATCTCGGCGATACCGCCCACGGCGTTTTTCAGCACGTCGTTGGCGTGGGCAAACGCTTCGTCCTGCGTCACGTCGTCGCCCAGCACTTCGAGCAGCTTCTCGTTCAGCACCACGATCAGCGAGTCCACATTGGCCTCGAGTTCGGCCAGACCGTGGTCGGCGTTGGTCATGCGGCGGCCGCCTTCCCAGTCGAACGGCTTGGTGACCACGCCAACGGTCAGGATGCCCATTTCTTTCGCCACACGAGCGATCACGGGGGCTGCGCCCGTGCCGGTGCCACCGCCCATGCCGGCGGTGATGAACAGCATGTGCGCACCAGCGATGGCTTCGCGGATCGATTCCACCGCGACCTCAGCGGCTTCGCGGCCCTTGTCGGGCTTGCTGCCGGCGCCCAGGCCGGTGCTGCCGAGCTGGATGGTCTTGTGTGCGGCGCTGCGCTGGAGCGACTGCGCATCGGTGTTGGCGCAGATGAACTCCACGCCCTGCACGCTGCGCGCGATCATGTGCTCGACCGCGTTGCCGCCGCCACCGCCCACGCCGATGACCTTGATCTGGGTGCCCAGGTTGAATTCTTCGACTTCAATCATTTCGATGCTCATGGTGTGCTCCTTGTGTGCCTGTTGATGGGCGCTTGTGATTCAAAAAAAGTTTCGGATTCGTATGCGGATTGCGGTCGGGATTCAGCCAGGCGGTCCAGTGCACTCGCTGCATCGGGTGCGGAATCGGGGCCGGGTGTTCGACGTGGGTGTGATCGGGTGTTTCATCAGAACGTCCCCACAAACCAGTTTTTCATGCGTTCCAGTGCGCCCTGCACGGAACCCGCTTTCTGCGACACCTTGTGCCCGCGCACACGCGCCAGGCGCGCTTCTTCGAGCAGGCCCATCACCGTGGCCGCGCGCGTCTGCGCCACCATGTCGGACAGGGCACTGGTGTAGTTCGGGATGCCACGGCGCACGGGCTTCAGGAAGATGTCTTCACCGAGCTCCACCATGCCGGGCATCACCGCGCTGCCGCCCGTGAGCACAATGCCCGAGGACAACATTTCTTCATGGCCCGAGTCGCGCAGCACCTGCTGCACCAGCGAAAAGATTTCTTCCACGCGCGGCTCGATCACGCCGGCCAGCGCTTGGCGACTCAGCATGCGAGGGGCTCGGTCACCGAGACCGGGCACCTCCACCTGCGTGTCCGGGTCGGCCAGCAGCTGTTTGGCGCAACCGCTTTCCACCTTGATGTCTTCGGCGTCTTTTGTGGGCGTGCGCAGCGCCATGGCGATGTCGCTGGTGATCAGGTCGCCCGCGATCGGGATCACCGCGGTGTGGCGGATCGCGCCGCCCGAGAAGATGGCTACATCGGTGGTGCCCGCGCCAATGTCGACCAGCGCCACGCCGAGTTCTTTCTCGTCGTCGGTCAGCACGGCCTGGCTGCTGGCCAGCGGGTTGAGCATGAGCTGGTCCACCTCCAGCCCGCAGCGGCGCACGCACTTGATGATGTTTTCCGCCGCGCTCTGCGCACCGGTGACGATGTGCACCTTGGCTTCCAGGCGGATGCCGCTCATGCCGATCGGCTCTTTCACTTCCTGGCCATCGATCACGAACTCTTGGGGCTCCACCAGCAGCAGGCGCTGGTCGGTGGAGATGTTGATGGCCTTGGCGGTTTCGATCACGCGCGCCACGTCGGTGGCGGTGACTTCGCGGTCCTTGATGGCCACCATGCCGCTGCTGTTGATGCCGCGGATGTGGCTGCCGGTGATGCCGGTGTAGACCCGCGCGATGCGGCAGTCGGCCATCAGCTCTGCTTCTTTCAAGGCCTGCTGGATGCTCTGCACGGTGGCGTCGATGTTGACCACCACACCGCGTTTCAAGCCGTGGCTGGCGGCCACGCCCAGACCCGCGAGCTTGAGTTCGCCGTTGGGCTGGACCTCGGCGACCACCACCATGATCTTGGCGGTGCCGATGTCGAGTCCGACCACCAAATCCTTGTATTCCTTGGCCATGATTGCTTCTTGATTACCGGTTGGGTTGCGTTGCGTTGGGGGCGATGTCGGTGACGGTGGTCACGCCGCGCAAGCGCAGGGCGTAACCATTGGGGTAGCGCAGATCGACCGATTGCAGTGCACCGGCGTAGCGTTCGGTGAGCTGTGACAGGGTGGCGCTGAAGCGGCGCGTGCGCGCCAGCAATTCGTCGGGTGTGCCGCGGCCCAGCTCCACCTGCGCACCGTTGTCCAGCTGGGCACGCCAGCCGCCGCGCTCGGTGAGCTCCAGACGCTCCAGGCCGAGTTCAAGCGGGGCCAGTTCGGCCTGCAACCGCTGGTACAGCGCCCAAATCTGGGCCGACTGCTCGGGCGGGCCGGCGAGTTCGGGCAGGTTGTCGCTGTCGTCGGGGCTGGCTTCAAACACCTCGCCGAGTTCGTTCACCAACCGGCCCGAGCCGGACTCGCCCCACCAGGCCACGGCCTGGTGTTCCTGCAGCGTCACGCGCAGTCGGTTGGGGAACTCGCGTTGCACCACGGCCTGACGCACCCAGGGCACGGCTTCGAACAGCTCGCGCACCTGCTGCAGGTCGATGGTGAGGAAGCTGCTGGAGAGGCGCGTCTTCATCTGCGTGGCCAGCTGGGCGCGAAAACTCACCGCGTTCTGGTGCACCACATCACCCTGCACCGTGATGGCCTTGACCGTCCACACCGGGTGGCGCACCAGCCACGTGCCCAGCGCGCCCAGGCAGAGCACGGCAAACAACACGACCAGCGCTTGCGTGAGCGCGGTCATGAGCTTGACGTCCAGGGGCATGGGGGTGGTGGCCATGGTGGGGTGTGATCAGGCGGCGTTGTCGAGGGCGGCGGTGGCGAGCACGGACACGCACAGGTCTTCGTACGACAGGCCGGTCGCGCGCGCCGACATGGGCACCAGCGAGTGGCCGGTCATGCCGGGCGAGGTGTTGATCTCCAGCAGCCAGGGCTTGCGCGTGGCGGCGTCGATCATCACGTCGGCACGCGCCCAGCCTCGGCAGTCCAGCGTCTTGAAGGCCTGCAACACCAGCGCCTGGATCACCGCCTCTTCGCCATCGGGCAGGCCGCAGGGCACGAGGTATTTCGTGTCGTCGGTGAAGTACTTGTTCTGGTAGTCGTAGTTGCCGTCGGGCGCGACGATGCGGATCACCGGCAGCGCGCGGGCGCCCTCGCCCGTGCCCAGCACCGGGCAGGTGACTTCGTCGCCGGCAATGAACTGCTCGCACATGACCAGCGGGTCTTGTTTGGCGGCCAGCTCGTAGGCCGCGGCGCACTGTGCTTCAGTGGTGACCTTGGTCAGGCCAATGGTGGAGCCCTCGCGCACGGGCTTGACGATCATGGGCGTGCCCAGCGCGCGGTACGCGGCCACGGTTTGCTCCGCGCTGTGCACCTGCCGCCAGGCCGGCGTGGCCAGGCCTTCGGCCATCCAGATGCGTTTGGTCATGAGTTTGTCCATGGCCACGCTGGATGCCATCACGCCGGGGCCGGTGTAGGGAATGCCCAGCAACTCCAACGCGCCCTGCACCGTGCCGTCTTCGCCGAAGCGGCCGTGCAGCGCGATGAAGCAGCGGTCGAAGCCTTCGCGCTTCAATTCGTCCAGGCTGCGCTCGGCCGGATCGAAGGCGTGGGCATCCACGCCCTTGGACTTCAACGCGGCCAGCACGCCGGTGCCCGACATCATCGAGACCTCGCGCTCGGCCGAACGCCCACCCATCAAAACGGCCACCTTGCCCAGTGCCTTCGGATCGATCACCGTGTTGTCCTTTGTGTTCATGTTGTGACTCCACCCGCCAGTTCCATCACGCGGCCGGCGACCGCGCCCACGGTGCCTGCGCCCATGCACAGGACCACGTCGCCGTCTTGCGCGTTGTCCAGCACGGCCTGCGGCATGGCGTTGATGTCGTCCACGAAAACCGGTTCCAGCTTGCCGGCCACGCGCAGTGCGCGCGCCAGCGAACGGCCATCGGCCGCCACGATGGGGCTCTCGCCAGCGGCGTAGACCTCGGCCAGCAGCACCGCGTCGGCGTGGTTGATGACCTTGACGAAGTCCTCGAAACAATCGCGCGTGCGGGTGTAGCGGTGCGGCTGGAAAGCCAGCACCAGCCGGCGGCCCGGGTAGGCACCGCGCGCAGCCGCGAGCGTGGCAGCCATCTCCACCGGGTGGTGACCGTAGTCGTCCACCACCGTGCAATGGCCACCATGGGGCAACGCGGCTTCGCCGTAGCGCTGGAAGCGCCGGCCCACCCCCTTGAAGTCGGCCAGCGCCTGCACCACGGCGGCGTCGTCCACACCCAGTTCCACCGCGATGCCGATGGCGGCCAGCGCGTTGAGCACGTTGTGGTCGCCCGGCAGGTTCAACACCACTTCGAGGTCGGGCAGTTCCACGCCGTTGCGGCGCTGCACGGTGAAATGCATCTGGGTGCCGATCGGGCGCACGTTGATGGCGCGCACCTGCGCGTCTTCGGAAAAACCGTAGCTGGTGATGGGCCGCGCGATCAGCGGGAGGATCTCGCGGATGGCGGCGTCGTCCACACAGACCACGGCCGCGCCGTAGAACGGCATCTTGTGCAAGAACTCCACAAAGGCCGCCTTGAGCTTGCCGAAGTCGTGGCCGTAGGTGTCCATGTGGTCGGCGTCGATGTTGGTCACGACCGACAGCACCGGCAGCAGGTTGAGGAAGGAGGCGTCGGACTCGTCGGCCTCCACCACGATGTACTCGCCGGTCCCCAGCGCGGCATTCACACCGGCGCTGTTGAGGCGACCCCCGATCACGTAGGTCGGGTCGAGGTTGGCGGCGGCCAGCACGCTGGCCACCAGGCTGGTGGTGGTGGTCTTGCCGTGCGTGCCGGCAATCGCCACGCCTTTTTTCATGCGCATCAGCTCGGCCAGCATCACCGCGCGCGGCACCACCGGCACCAGCTTGGCGTGGGCGGCCACCACCTCGGGGTTGTCTTCCTTCACGGCGGTGGAGGTGACGATGGCATCGGCCCCCTCGATGTGGGCGGCGTCGTGTCCGATGAAGACCTCGGCGCCCAGCGCGACGAGACGGCGCGTGACTGTGCTCTCGCCCAGGTCGCTGCCAGAGATGCGGTAGCCCTGGTTGAGCAGCACCTCGGCGATGCCGTTCATGCCGGCGCCGCCGATGCCAACGAAATGAATATGGCGAATGGCGTGTTTCATTGGTTGTCGACTTTCGCGAGTTGCTCGCAGGCGGACACCACGGCCGCCACGGCTTCTGTTTTCTGCAGTTGTTTGGCCTTCTCGGCCATGGCCACCAGCTGCTCGCGCTGCAGGCTTTGCAAACGGAGCGCGAGCTGCTGGGGGCTGAGTTCTTTTTGTGGCACCAGCCAGGCGGCACCCGCGTCCACCAGAAAGCGCGCGTTGGTGGTCTGGTGGTCGTCCACCGCTGCGGGGAACGGCACGAAGAGCGCGGCCGCGCCCACGGCGGCGATCTCGGTCACGGTGCTGGCGCCGCTGCGGCAGACGATGAGGTCGGCATGGGCGAAGGCCTGCGCCGTGTCGTCGATGAAAGGCGTGAGTTCGGCGTGCACACCGGCGGCGATGTAGTTGGCGCGCAGGGCGTCGATCTGTTTTTCACCACTCTGGTGAACCACCGTGGGGCGCTGCGGCTCGGGGATCAGGGCGAGGGCCTGCGGCACCACATCGTTGAGGGCCTTGGCACCCAGGCTGCCGCCCACCACCAGCAGGCGCAGCGGGCCGCTGCGGCCGGCAAAGCGCTCGGCCGGTGCAGGCTGCCGCAGGAAAGGCGCTCGCAACGGGTTGCCGACCCACTGGGCCTTTTTGAACACGTTGGGGAACGCGGTGAACACCCGGTCGGCCACACCGGCCAGCACCTTGTTGGCCATGCCGGCCACCGAGTTCTGCTCGTGCAGCACCAGCGGCTTGCCGGCGAGCACGCCCATCATCCCGCCTGGAAAGCTGATGTAACCACCCAGGCCCACGACCACGTCGGGCTTCACACGGCGCACCACTTGCAAGGCTTGCCAGAAGGCGCGCAACAAGCGAAGCGGCAGCAGCGCCAACGTGACCACGCCCTTGCCGCGCACACCGCCGAAATCGATGGTCTCCAACGGGAAGCCGCGCGGCGGCACGAGCCGGCTCTCCATGCTGGCGGGTGCGCCCAGCCAGTGCACGCGCCAGCCGCGTTCGTGCAGGGCTTCGGCCACGGCCAGGCCGGGAAAGATGTGGCCGCCAGTGCCGCCGGCCATGATCAGAGCGCAGGGGGAAGACAAGGCCCCCACGCTCTGCCGCTCACGCGGGTCGCTGCCCCCCGTGGGGGCGTTCGCTTGCTCGGGGCGGCCCAGCGCGGCGCTCATCACGACCGACCTCCCTTCATCATCTGGCGGTTCTCATAGTCGACCCTGAGAACGATGGCGATGGCGACCAGGTTCAACAGGATCGCGGAACCACCGTAGCTCATCAACGGCAGCGTAAGACCCTTGGTGGGCAAGGCACCCAGGTTCACACCGATGTTGATGAAGGCCTGAAAGCCCATCCACAAGCCCACGCCCTGCGCCACCAGGCCGGCAAACACCTGGTCCAGCGCGATGGCCTGGCGGCCGATGTGCATGATGCGGCGCGTGAGCCAGAGGAACAAACCGATCAGCACCACCACACCCAGCAACCCGAACTCTTCGCCGATCACGGCCAACAGGAAGTCGGTGTGGGCTTCGGGCAGCCAGTGCAGTTTTTCCACGCTGCCGCCCAACCCCACGCCGAAGATCTCGCCGCGGCCGAACGCAATCAGCGAGTGCGAGAGCTGGTAGCCCTTGCCGAGTGCGTGCTCCACGCTCCAGGGATCGAGGTAAGCGAACACCCGCTGGCGGCGGAACTCGCTGGTCATGACCATGAGCGCGAACGCGGCCACCACGACCAGCGCCATGAGGAAGAACATGCGTGCGTTCACGCCGCCCAGGAACAGGATGCCCATGGCGATCACCACGATCACCATGAAGGCGCCCATGTCGGGCTCGGCCAGCAGCAGCATGCCCACCACCGCCACCGCCACCGCCATCGGTGTCACGGCCTGGAAGAAGCGCTGCTTCACGTCCATCTTGCGCACCATGTAGTCGGCCGCGTAGAGCAACACGGCCAACTTGGCGAGTTCGGACGGCTGGAAGTTCATGATGCCCAGCGAGATCCAGCGCCGCGCGCCGTTCACACCTTTGCCGATGAAGGGAAACAGCACCAGCACCAGCAGCACCAGCGCCACGGCGAACATCCAGGGCGCCATCTTTTCCCAGCTGCGCATGGGGAACTGGAAGGCCACCATGGCCGCGACCAGGCCGATGACCATGGAGATGGCATGGCGCATCACGAAGTGGGTGTGGGCGTAGTTGGCAAAACGCGGGTTGTCGGGCAGCGCAATCGACGCCGAATACACCATCACCAGACCCCAGGCGAGCAAGGCCACCACCACCCACAGCAGGGGTTGGTCAAAGCCGAGTTCGCGCACGGCCACGTTGCGCGTGCCAGCGTAGGTACGGTTGGACAGGCGCACCGGCAAGCCGTCGCGCGACGAGCCACCGGCCAGCGCACCGGCGAGGTCGCGGCCCAGCAGGCGCGGGTTGAGGGCGGCCAGGCCTTCGCGCAGGCGCTGCGACCAGGTCAGGGTGGGCGCGGCTCGTTTCTTCACAGGCCAGCCTCCAGGCTCATGCCGCGTTCTGCGGCCAGCGCTGCGACGGCGTCCACGAAGACGCGGGCGCGGTGCTCGTAGTTGTCGAACATGTCCAGGCTGGCGCAAGCGGGTGACATCAGCACCGCGTCGCCCGAGCGGGCCTGCTGCGCGGCAACCACCACCGCCTCGGGCAGCGTGGCCGCGTCGATCTGGGGCACCACAGCCGCGTCGAGCGCTTCGCCCACCGCCTCGCGGATGCGCGTGGCATCGCGGCCGATGTAGACCACGGCGCGCGCAAAACGCGCCAGCGGCGCGGCCAGCGGCGCGAAGTCCTGTCCCTTGCCGTCGCCACCCAGAATCACGACCAGCCGGCGCTCGGCGCCCAGACCATTCACCGCTGCCAAGGTGGCGCCCACGTTGGTGCCCTTGCTGTCGTCGAAGTACTCGACCTCGTCGATGATGGCCACGGGTTCCACGCGGTGCGGTTCACCCCGGTACTCGCGCAGGCCGTGGAGCATGGGACCAAGCGCGGCGCCGGTGGAGGTGGCCAGCGCCAGCGCGGCGAGCGCGTTGGCGGCGTTGTGGCGGCCGCGGATGCGCAGTGCATCCACAGGCATCAAACGCTGGAAATAGATCTCTTCCGCTTCGTCGGATGTCCGACCGCGTTTGCGCGTCTCGTCCAGCGCCAAGGCACGCACCAGCCAGGCCATGCCGTTGAGCGTTTCGATGCCCCAGTCGCCGGCGCGCGTGGGCGCGTCCAGGCCGAAGCTGGCCCAGGGCCGCGCGCTCTGCTGGCGGTTGCGGTTGCCCACCTTCACCGTCACCAGACCGGGCTGCAGCGCCATGACCTGCGGGTCGTCGCGGTTGAGCAGCATCAGGGCCTGGGTGCCGAACACCGCGGCCTTGGCCTGCGTGTAGGCGGCCATGCTGCCGTGCCAGTCGAGGTGGTCTTCGGTGATGTTGAGCACGCTGGCGGCCGTGGGCGCACGGCCCCAGTCGGTGCCGGCGGCGCCGTCGAGCTGAAAGCTGGAGAGTTCCAGCACCCACACCCGGGGCAGGTGCAGCGGCTGGGGTGGTTGGATGGGGGGCGGCACGAGCATGACCGTGCCCTCTTCCTCGGTCTCGGCAGCGGACACGGGCGCTTCGTCGTCAACAGGTTCGATCTCGTCGACCGTCTCGGCTTCTTCGCTCACCGGCGACGCCACCACCACCGGTGCCTCATCCTTGGCCTCGGCAGCCGCACGTTCGTCGTCGGCCTGCTGGGCCACGGCCTCGGCATCGAGCGCGGCGGACAACACGTCCAGCAAGGCCGGGCCGATGTTGCCGGCCATGGCCACGGGCACGCCCGCGCGCTGCAGCAGCAAGGTGGTGAGCGACGTGACGGTGGTCTTGCCATTGGTACCGGTGATGGCCAGCACCTGGGGGCGGTACGGCAGGCGCTCGCGCTCGGCCAGCGTCTTCAGGGCGCGAGCAAACAAACCCAGCTCGCCGAGCACGGTCACGTTGTTCGCCTCGGCCCAGCCCAACACCGTCTGCAGAGAAGCGGGTGCAAGGCCCGGGCTGCGCGCGATCAGCGACCATGCGCCTCGCGCCATCAGCGCGTCGTCAAAGGGGCCACTGACGAAAGTCGCCTGCGGGCAGTCGGCGCGCAAGGTGGTCAGTTGCGGTGGCTGCTCGCGCGTGTCGGCCACGGTCACGCTCGCACCCTGGCGCACGCACCAGCGCGCCATGGCCAGGCCGGAGGCGCCCAGGCCGAGGATGAGAACGTGTTGGTCGTGCATGGTCAGCGCAGCTTCAGCGTGGACAGGCCCACGAGGCACAACAGCATGGTGATGATCCAGAAGCGCACGACGACCTGCGTCTCCTTCCAACCCTTTTTCTCGAAGTGGTGGTGCAGCGGCGCCATCTGGAACAGGCGGCGGCCCGTGCCGAAGCGACGCTTGGTGTACTTGAACCGGTCACCTGCAACATCACCGACAGCGCCTCCACCACGAAGATGCCGCCCATGATGGCCAGCACGATTTCTTGTCGCACGATGACGGCGATGGTGCCCAGCGCGCCGCCCAGCGCCAGCGCGCCCACGTCGCCCATGAACACCTGGGCCGGGTGGGTGTTGAACCACAAAAAAGCCAGGCCCGCGCCGGCCATGGCCGCGCAGAAGATCAGCAGCTCACCCGCGCCCGGGATGTGCGGCAGCAGCAGGTATTTCGCGAACACCACGTTGCCGGTGACGTAGGCGAAAACGCCCAGGGCCGAGCCCACCATCACCACCGGCATGATGGCCAGGCCATCAAGCCCGTCGGTGAGGTTGACCGCGTTGCTCGAACCGACGATGACCAGATACGTCATGACCACGAAGCCGAACACGCCCAGTGGGTAGCTGATCTCCTTGAAGAAGGGCACGAGCAGGCCGGCTTGTGGCGGCAGGTCCAGCGTGAAGCCCGAGGACACCCAGGCAAAGAAGAGCTGCAGCACCCGCAGGTTGCTGGTCTCGGAGACGCTGAACACCAGGTAGAACGCAGCGACCAAACCGATGAGCGATTGCCACAGGTACTTCTCGCGCGAACGCATGCCCTCGGGGTCCTTGTTCACCACCTTGCGCCAGTCGTCCACCCAGCCGATGGCGCCAAAACCCAGCGTCACCAGCAGAACAATCCACACGAAGCGATTGGACAGGTCAAACCAGAGGATGGTGGAGACTGCGATCGAGAACAGGATCAGCACACCGCCCATGGTGGGCGTGCCGCCCTTGCTGATGTGGGTCTGCATCGCGTATTCGCGGATCGGCTGGCCGATCTTGAGCGCGGCGAGGCGGCGGATGAAATAGGGGCCGGCGGCCAGGCCCATGAGCAGCGCGGTGAGCGCGGCCATGACGGCGCGAAACGTCAGGTACTGGAACACCCGCAGGAAACCGAAATCGGGCGACAGGCCTTGCAGCCAGAGGGCCAGGCTAGGCAGCATGGGCGTTGTCCTTCTTGTTGTTGTCTTGTGTCGGGTCCAGCGCCAGCAGGGCGTGCACCACGCGCTCGGTGCGCATGAAGCGCGAGCCCTTGACCAGCACGCTGTGGAACACCGGGCGGTCGTCGCTCACAGCGGCGCACACCGCACCGGCCATGGCCGGCACCTCGTTCCAGTGCGTGACGGCCGGCCACACCGGTGCGGCCTGGCGCATCCAGTCGCCGGCGACGTGCACGGCTTCAATCCCTTTGTCCCTTGCGTGGCGCAGCACCTCTTCATGGAACGCGAGGCCTTGTTCGCCCACTTCGCCCATGTCGCCCAGCACCAGCAGACGCGGCGCTGGCAGCTCGGCCAGCACGTCGATGGCGGCGCGTACCGAGTCGGGGTTGGCGTTGTAGGTGTCGTCGATGAGGGTGATGGTGCGGCCGTCCACGCGCAAGGCCAGCGCGCGCGAGCGGCCGCCCACCGGCTCGAACGCATCGAGCCCGCGCACCACAGCGTCGAGCTTCACACCCGCGGCGAGCGCGCACGCCGTGGCCGCGAGCGCATTGCGCACGTTGTGCCGGCCGGCGATCTGCAGGTGCGCCGTGCCTTTGCCCGCCGGTGAGGTGAAGCACAACGTCCAGGCGCCGCCCTGCCAGTCGGCCTTGACGGCCGCCACGTCAGCAGACGGATCGGTGTCGCTGAAGGTCATGACGCGTCGGCCAGCGGCCAGCCCACGCCACAACGGCGTGTACGTGTCGTCGGAGGGGAACACGGCCACGCCGTCGTCCGCCAGCGCCCGAATGACCTGGCCGTTTTCCAACGCCACCGCTTCCACCGTGGCCATGAATTCCTGGTGTTCGCGCTGCGCGTTGTTCACCAGCGCCACAGTGGGCCGGGTGAGTGCCGCGAGTTCGGCGATTTCGCCGGGGTGGTTCATGCCGAGTTCGACCACCGAAAGCCTGTGTGCCGAGGTGAGGCGCAGCAGCGTGAGCGGCACGCCGATGTCGTTGTTGAAGTTGCCCTGCGTGGCGTGTGCGGCATCGCCTGCGGCGGCGCGCAAGATGGACGAGACCATCTGCGTGACCGTGGTCTTGCCGTTGCTGCCGGTCACGGCGATCAGCGGGAGTTGAAACTGCTGACGCCACAGAAGCGCGAGTTCGCCGAGTGCGCGGCGTGTGTCGGGCACTTCCACGCCGGTCAGACGGGTACCGGCCAAGCCGCTGTGCGCGATGGCGGCCACCGCGCCTTGTGCGGCCGCTTGCGGCAGGAAGTCGTGCGCATCAAAACGCTCGCCCTTCAAGGCAACGAACAGGTCGCCCGGCTGCAGGCTGCGCGTGTCGGTGTGCACGCGGGTGATGGCCACGTCGGGCTGACCGACCACGCGGGCGCCACTGAGTTGGGCGAGCAGTTGACCGAGCGTCTTCATGCGGTGGCTCCCTGCGCGGCGCGCGCGGCCAGTGCCCGTCTTGCGTGAACGAGATCGGAGAACGGCGTCTTCACACCTTTGACGTCCTGGTAGTCCTCGTGGCCCTTGCCGGCGATCAGCACCACGTCGGCGGCCTGCGCGCGCGCAACGGCCATGGCAATGGCGGCAGCGCGGTCGGGTTCGACCAGAGCCGCGCCGGGCTGTGAAAGGCCAACGACCATCTGGCCCAGGATGTGGATCGGGTCTTCGCTGCGCGGGTTGTCGCTGGTGAGCACGGCCTGTGTGGCTTCGCGCTCGGCCACGGCCGCCATCAGCGGGCGTTTGCCAGCATCGCGGTCACCGCCACACCCCACCACCACCCAGAGCGCACCCTCGCGCCGGGCCACCAGCGGCTGCAGGGCCTGCAGTGCTTTCTCCAGCGCGTCGGGCGTGTGGGCGTAGTCCACCAGCACCAGGGGTTGATCGGCCGTGGCGGCTTCGGCCTGCTCCATGCGGCCGGGCACCGGGGTGAGTGCACCGCAGGCCTTCACCGCCTGCTGCAGCGACACGCCCAGCGCGCGCGCCGAGGCCAGCACACACAGCAGGTTGGACACGTTGTAGCGACCCACCAGCGGCACCTGCAGGCTGTGGCGGTCCAGCTCGGCGCCTTGCGCGTCCCGTTCGACCACGTCAAAGGCCATGCCGGCGTGGGTGAACTGGATGTTCACGGCGTTCAGGCGGGCGGGGGATTCGATGCCCACGGTCCACAGGTCAAGCGCACGCGAGGCCAACCGGGTTGCCAGCTTCTGCCCCTGAACATCGTCGGTGTTGACCACCGCGGCCGCCAGCCCGGGCCAGTCGAACAACGCAGCCTTGGCGTCCCAGTAGGCGTCCATGCTGCCGTGAAAATCGAGGTGGTCCTGGGTGAAATTGGTGAACACGGCCACGCGCACCTGCGTGGCGTTCAAGCGGCCTTCAACCAGACCGATGGACGAGGCCTCGATGGCACACGCCTTCAAACCGTCGTCCACAAAGGCGCGCAACTGCTGCTGCAACATCACCGGATCGGGCGTGGTGAGACCGGTGGCCACCAGTGCCGAGCCCGGCTGGCCCATGCCCAGGGTGCCGACCACGGCGCACGGCCGCGCGCAGACCGAGAGCAGTTGCGCCGTCCACCAGGCACAAGACGTCTTGCCGTTGGTGCCGGTGATGGCGAGCACATCGAGCGCAGCGCTCGGTTGGCCATAAAACTCGCTGGCAATGGCGCCGGCCTGGGCCTTGAGGCCGGGCACAGCCAGCACGCGCGCATCGGTCAAACCAAACGTTTCGACACCTTCCAGCTTAACCAGCGCCGCCACGGCGCCGGAGGCCAGCGCGGCGCTCACATAACGGCGACCATCGGTGGCCGCACCGGGCCAGGCCACAAAACCATCACCCGGTTGCAGGCGGCGGCTGTCGCACTGCAGCGCGCCGGTCACGGTGGCGCGCAACCACGCGGCCACGTCCCGGGGCTGGTCCATCGTCTGCATCAGAACGACTCCTCGACCACGTCGGTGACGATCTGCGGCTTCACGCTCATGTCAGGCTGCACGCCGAGAATGCGCAGCGTCTGCTGCACTGTTTCGCTGAACACGGGCGCGGCCACCAGGCCGCCGTAGTAGGCGCCGTTGCCAGGCTCATCCACCATCACGGCCACCACGATGCGCGGCGATTCCACCGGCGCCAGTCCCACGAAGAAACTGCGGTACTTCTTGTCGGCGTAGCCCTTGCCTTCCTGCTTGCGCGCGGTGCCCGACTTGCCACCGACCGAATAACCCATGGTCTGCGCGCGCGAGCCGGTGCCACCAGGCCCGGCGGCCAGCTGCAGCATGGCGCGCACGGCGACCGCGTTCTTGTCGCTGAACACGCGCACGCCATTGACCGGCTCGCTGGACTTCTGCAGCGTCACCGGGATCAACTCGCCGTCCCGCGCGAAGACGGTATAAGCCTGCGCGAGCTGGAACAGCGAAGCCGACAGGCCGTAGCCGTAGCTCATGGTGGCCTGCTCGATCGGGCGCCAGGTTTTGTAAGGGCGCAGGCGGCCTGTCACAGCGCCAGGAAACGGCACCTGCGGCTTTTGTCCAAAGCCAGCCTGGGCGTAGGTCTCCCACATCTCACGCGGGCTCATCTGCATGGCCAGCTTGACGGTGCCCACGTTGCTCGACTTCTGGATCACCTGCGAGACCGTGAGCACATCGTTCGGGTGCGAGTCGCTGATGGTGGAGCCGCCGATGGTGATGCGGCCCGGCGCGGTGTTGATCGGCGTGTTGGGCGTGACCATGCCCTTGTCCAGCGCCAGCGCGGTGATGAAGGGCTTCATCGTCGAGCCGGGCTCGAAGCTGTCGGTGAGCACGCGGTTGCGCAGCTGCTCGCCGCTGAGGTTCACGCGCCGGTTCGGGTTGTAGCTGGGGTAGTTGGCCAGGGCCAGCACCTCGCCGGTCTGGGTGTCGAGCACCACCACGCTGCCGGCGCGCGCCTTGTGCGTCTGCACCGCTTCTTTGAGCTTCTGGTAGGCGAAGTACTGCACCTTGCTGTCGATGGAGAGCTGCAGGTCGGGGCCGTCCACCGGTGGCACCACGTCGCGCACGTCTTCCACCACCCGGCCCAGGCGGTCCTTGATGACGCGGCGCGAACCGTTCTTGCCCGAGAGCTGCTGGTTGAACGCCAGCTCCACACCCTCTTGCCCGCGGTCTTCCACGTTGGTGAAACCGACCACGTGCGCGGCCGCTTCACCCTCGGGGTATTGGCGCTTGTATTCGCGGCGCTGGTGAAAGCCCTTGATGCCCAGCGCGGCAATTTCCTTGGCCACGGGCTCGTCCACCTGGCGCTTGATCCACACAAAGGTCTTGTCGTCCACCGCCAGGCGCTTGCGCAGGTCGGCCAGCGGCATCTCCAGCAGCTTGGCGAGCTGGCGCAGCTTGGGATCGGCGCGGTCCACGTCTTCGGGAATCGCCCAGATGCTTTGCGCCACCACGCTGGAGGCCAGGATGAGGCCGTTCCGATCCAGCACGCGTCCGCGGTTGGCCGGCAGCTCCAGCGTGCGGGCAAAACGCACCTCACCCTGGCGCTGGAAAAAATCGTTGCCGAACACCTGCACGTACGCGGCGCGCCCTGCGAGACCTGCAAACGCCATGGCCAGCGCCGCCACGATGAATTTGCTGCGCCACACCGGCGTCTTGCTGGCCAGCAGCGGGCTGGCGCTGTAGTTGATGCTGCGGCTCATTTGGAGACAGCCTCCGCTGGCACGGCAGGTTCGAACACCGTCACGTACTGCGTCACGCCCGGCGTCACCGGGCGCATCTGCAACTGGCGCGTGGCGAGCTGTTGCACCCGCGCGGGCGTGGCCTGCGCGCGCTTTTGCACCTGCAGTTGCTCGTGTTCGGCATCGAGCTTGCGCGACTGCGCCTGCGTGCGGTCGAGCGCAGCGTAGAGACGACGCGACTCGTACTGCGTGTGCACCAAGTAAAAGGCACTGGCGATCACGGCGAGCAGCAGCACAAGGTTGAGCCGGATCATGGCGCTGCCTCCGTGCGCTCGGCCACGCGCATCACCGCGCTGCGCGACCGTGGGTTGCCTTTGACCTCGTCGTCCGACGGCATCACGCGCTTCAAGCCCCGCAGCGCCATGGGCGCGGGTTCGGCAAACGGCACGCGGCGGTCCACCACGGCGCGCGAGTGACGCGCCATGAACTGCTTGACCATGCGGTCTTCGAGCGAGTGGAAGCTGATCACCACGAGGTGTCCTGTGGGGCGCAAGACGTGCAGGCTGGCCTCTAGCGCTTGTTGCAACTCTTCAAGCTCGGCGTTGATGAAAATCCGAAAAGCCTGAAATGTGCGCGTTGCAGGGTCCTTGCCCGGCTCGCGGGTTTTGACCGCGCCAGCCACGACTTCGGCCAGCTCACGGGTGGTTCGAAAAGGGCCCCGTTCCTGTCGGCGACGATCAATCGCCTTTGCAATCGGTTGAGCAAACCGTTCTTCGCCATAGTCACGGATGACCTCCGACAGGGTTGAAACTTCGGCCGTTTCCAGCCACTGGGCCACGCTCTGGCCGCGCGTGGTGTCCATGCGCATGTCCAGCGGGCCATCGTTGCGAAAAGAAAAACCCCTCTCGGGGTCGTCGATCTGTGGCGAGCTCACGCCGAGGTCCATGAGCACCCCGTCCACGCTGGCCGCCCCCAGTTCGCCCAAGTGCGCAAAGCCCTCGTGGCGGATCGCAATGCGCGCATCGGTGGCCGCCATCGCCTGCGCAGCTTCCACCGCCTGCGGATCCTTGTCGAAGACGGTCAGCCGCCCTTGACGGGACAGCTGCTCGAGGATGAGACGCGAATGCCCACCGCGCCCGAAGGTGGCGTCCACATAGTGGCCGTCCGGGTTGATCGCCAGTGCTTGCACGGCTTCGTTCAACAGGACGGTTTGGTGAATCCATGTGCCTTGCACCATCGCCCTTAGAAAGAGAAGTCCTTGAAGACATCGGGCATGTCGGCCTTCATCGCTTCGGCTTCCTGGGCGGCGTACACCTGCGCGTCCCACAGTTCGAAATAGGCGCCCATGCCGAGCAGCACCACGTCCTTGGTGATGCCGGCGCCGGCGCGCAGCTCGGGCGAGACGAGCACGCGGCCCGTGCCGTCCATCTCCACGTCCATGGCGTTGCCCAGGAAAATGCGTTTCCACCACTGGGCCTGCATGGGCAGCGAGGCGATGCGATCGCGGAACTGTTCCCACGCGCTGCGGGGGAAAATCATCAGGCAGCCGTGGGGATGTTTGGTGATGGTGAGCTGGCTCGCAGCCGCGCTCAGGGCGTCACGGTGCCGGGTTGGCACCGAGAGCCGACCCTTGGCGTCGAGACTGAGAGAAGAAGCACCCTGAAACACCGCGATCAATCCTTGGAAAACACTTTTCACCACTTAAATGCACTTTTTTCCACTTTATCAGGAAAACCAAGGTGTGCAACTCAGCGGAGAGAAATTTTTCCCAATGAAATCAACCACTTAGGATACATTTTGAAGCTGTTTGAGCGCCAAAAATGCATTAAAAGCAAGCACTTACAACCGGCTCTGAATGTGATGCTTCAAAACCCTGCCGCGGCTGGGGTCGTCCGAAGGGACACCAGCAGGGGGATGGGCCGACCAACGGCTCGCGTTGGTGGCCTGGGTTGTCATCGGACCCAGCCGGGGTCCGGGCTCGCGCTCAAAGGATGTAGCGCGAGAGGTCTTCGTTGCGGCTGAGCGCGGCCAGGCGCCCGTTCACGTAGTCCGCGTCGATGGTGATGGTCTGGCCCTGCAGTTTGGTGGCATCAAAGCTCACCTCGTCCAGCAGGTGCTCCATCACGGTGGCCAGGCGGCGCGCGCCGATGTTCTCGGTGCGTTCGTTCACGTCGCAGGCAATTTGCGCCAGCTGGCGGATGCCTTCGGGCGAGAACTCGAGCGTCACGCCTTCGGTGGCCAGCAGCGCCTGGTACTGGCGCACCAGCGAGGCATGGGTCTGGGTGAGGATGGCCTCGAAGTCGTCCACCGAGAGCGATTGCAATTCAACGCGGATCGGAAAGCGGCCCTGCAACTCGGGAATCAGGTCGCTCGGCTTGGCGAGGTGGAAGGCGCCGCTGGCGATGAACAGGATGTGGTCGGTCTTGATCACGCCATATTTGGTGGTCACGGTCGTGCCTTCCACCAGCGGCAGCAGGTCGCGCTGCACGCCTTGGCGCGACACCTCGGCGCTGCCGGAGTCGCTGCGCGAGGTGACCTTGTCGATCTCGTCGATGAAGACGATGCCGTTCTGCTCCGCGTTGTGCAGCGCGCGGGTTTTGATCTCGTCTTCGTTGACCAGCTTGCCGGCTTCCTCGTCGATCAGCAGCTTCATGGCTTCGCCGATCTTGAGCTTGCGCGTCTGGCGCTTGCCGGCGCCGATCTGGCTGAACATGCCACGCAGTTGTTCGGCCATGTCTTCCATGCCGGCCGGGCCCATGATTTCCATGGACGGGCGCGGTTCGAGCAGGTCGATCTCGATCTCGCGGTCGTTCAAATCGCCTTCGCGCAGCTTCTTGCGGAAGTTCTGGCGCGCCGTGCTCTCGGGCAGCGGCACCACGTTGGTCACCGGCTCTGCGCTGCGCGCCGGCGGGATCAGGATGTCGAGGATGCGGTCTTCGGCCGCGTCTTCGGCGCGCACGCGCTGCTTGCGCATTTCCACTTCGCGCGTCTGCTTGATCGCGATCTCGGCGAGGTCGCGGATGATGCTGTCCACGTCCTTGCCCACGTAGCCCACTTCGGTGAACTTGGTGGCCTCGACCTTGATGAAAGGGGCGTCGGCCAGCCGGGCCAGGCGGCGCGCAATCTCGGTCTTGCCCACGCCGGTGGGGCCGATCATGAGGATGTTCTTGGGCGTGATCTCGGGTCGCAGTTTTTCATCGACCTGCTGGCGCCGCCAGCGGTTGCGCAGCGCAATGGCCACGGCACGTTTGGCGCCCTTCTGGCCGATGATGAAACGGTCGAGCTCGGAGACGATTTCCTGGGGAGTCATTGAGGACATGGCTGATTCAGTCCAGCGTTTCGATCGTGTGGTTCATGTTGGTGTAGATGCACAACTCGCCCGCGATGCCCAGGGATTTGCGCACGATGTCTTCGGCGCTGAGATCGGTGTGGTCGAGCAAGGCCTTGGCCGCGGCCTGCGCGTAGGCACCACCCGATCCGATCGCCACGATGCCGTGTTCGGGCTCGAGCACATCGCCGTTGCCGGTGATGATCAGCGAGGCACTCTGATCGGCCACGGCGAGCATGGCTTCCAGGCGGCGCAGCACGCGGTCGGTGCGCCAGTCGCGCGTGAGCTCGATGGCCGCACGCACCAGATGCCCCTGGTGCTTCTCCAGCTTGGCCTCGAAGCGTTCGAAGAGCGTGAAGGCGTCTGCGGTGGCACCGGCAAAACCGGCCAACACCTTGTCGTGGTGCAGCTTGCGCACCTTGCGGGCCGTGCCCTTGACGATGATGTGGCCCAGCGTGACCTGGCCATCGCCACCGATGGCGACTTGAACGCCTTCGGGCGTCTGGCGGCGCACGCAGACGATCGTGGTTCCGTGAAATGATTCCATGGCTCTCATTTGGGGTTGATCCGGGAACCTGCAACCGTCCCCGGCGCCGTTGTTTGAAACAACGTGTGCGACCCGCCGCACACGACCCGCGCACTGCGGATCAGTCGTTGCGCACCACGACCTTGGCGTACTCGGTGATGCCGATCACGTGGAAGAAGGCCGACACCAGGCGGTGGGCGTCCACAAACTGCACCAGGCGGCGTTCAGCGTGGTGTTGCGACACCCAGTTGAGCAAGGTGCCTGCGGCTGAAAAGTCCACCCGGATCAGGTTGCGGCAGGAAATGATCAAAACGTCGGCGCCCATGAGGCGGCGCTCGAGCATGTCCAGCGTGGCCTGCGGGTCGCCCCGGATTTCGCCGGAGAGCTCCACCAGACCGAGCTGGTTGAATTCCGACGACTGACCTTCGAGCACGGATTCGCCGGGGTAGGCCGAGGGCACCGCTTCCAGCACGGCTTCGCTCAGCACCGACTGACCGGCATCTTCGGAGCGATCGGCCGCGATGGAGGTGACGTGGCAGCGCGGCTTTTCCCAGCCGGGCGGGGACACCTCGTAAGTCACGCAGAAGTCCAGCGCGGTCAGCTCGAACTCGTCGGGCCGGTTCATCACGCGCAGCACCGCCATGCGCAATTCCCACCAAAGCTGCTCGACATCGCGGCGACCCGAGGGCGTGAAGTGCTTGAGCAGATCGCGGAACACCGCCGAGCCCAGGAACCGGAGCTCCACGTCCTGGTCGCCCCAGAGCGTGAAGATACCCAGCAGGGCGCGCGCCGCTTTCAGGTCCATGGTCTCCATGGGCGTCCAGTCGAGCACCCAGGGCTGTTTGGCGCGCAGCAACACGTTCTGCAAGGTGCCGACCGCGTGGGCGTCCAGCTCGGCCTCGCTCACCCAGACCGCGCGGTTGTTGCTGGTGGTGGGCGTGAAGGTCTTGCCGGTCATCGACGACACCGTCTCGGGCATGTCGTACCACTGGGGGGCGGAGCGGCTGAAGCGGTTGACGAAATCGACCGCGCGGCTCTCGAACGGTGCCAACTGCCCGGTGGCGCGGTAGAGGTCAAACAGGGCCAGCCAGTCATCGATCTCGTCGACCTTGGCACCGCCTTCGCCCAACACATCCATCAAGCCTTGCTCGGCGCCTGCGTCATCGCCATTGGCGAAACGGATCGCGGCTTCTTCGACGTCGGGGTCCTGAACGATCGCCTGCACGTCGAGCGAATAAAAGTGCGACGCGGAAAAGGCACTGCCGCTGGAGTTCGAACTGCTGAGTTCGCTGGGTTGGGTGGGCGCCATCAGGCCGGTGCGGTTCAGGCCGTGGGCAGCCTTGCCCGCCGCACCAGCCGAAGCCTGCTCGGACGTGGCGGGGTTGCGGGTGTCGAGCGCAGAGGAGCCGAGCTGCACTTTGCCGGCAGCCACAGGCAGCGGCGCGGGTTCGGTCTCGTCGTACTGGGCCTGGCGCTGGCGCGCTTGAGGGTCGGGCGTGACCACAGGAACCTCGTCCTTGGCCTTGAGGGGCGAGCCACCCGAATTGTTGGCCGCCGCAGGGTTGAGGCTGGAGCCGGTGCTGACCAGCGAATCCGGGCCCTTGGTCTTCCACCACTGCATCGACATCTGGGCTTCGATCTCGTCGATCTTCTTCAGCGTCTCGGCGCGGTCATCGGGCTTGGAGGGCAGGCTGCTCTGGAAGAACGAAGGCCGCATGCCCGGGCCTTCGGGGCTCGTGCCTTCGCGGCTGCGGATCTTGCGCAGCATGTCGAACTCGCGCTTGCGCACGAAATCGTTGCGCCGCTTGCGCTCGATCATCTCCTTGAGCGCGGCCTTGCTGTACTCGCTCTCGCGATCGGCTTGGCGCGTGTCCAGATCAGCCCAGCTCGTGGTCGGGTGACGCACGAACTTCACCACCTTCGAAAGAAAGCCGCCGTTGGAATCGTCCTTGGACATGGGTGGTTGGGTGCCGGAAAGGGATCGGGATCGGGATCGGTGGGAAAGGCTCAGTCCCCAAACATCTTCTGCTTGAGCTCACGCCGCTGCTGGGCTTCGAGCGACAGGCTGGCGGTCGGGCGGGCCATCAAGCGTCCCACGCCGATGGGTTCACCGGTCTCTTCGCAGTAACCGTAGTCGCCCGAATCGATGCGGACAATCGCTTGTTCGATTTTCTTGAGCAGCTTGCGCTCGCGGTCGCGGGTGCGCAGTTCCAGGGCGTGCTCTTCTTCGATCGTGGCACGGTCGGCTGGATCCGGCACCACCACGGTGTCTTCGCGCAGGTGTTCGGTGGTTTCGCCGGCGTTGGCCAGCATGTCGGCCTTCAACAGCGAGAGCTTGCGGCGGAAGTAGGCCAGCTGCAGGTCGCTCATGTATTCGCTGTCGGGCATGGCCTGCACGTCCTGATCGGTCAATTGATCGGCGGGCAGGGTCTTCCAGTTGTTGGCCCGCTTGGGGTCTTTCTGGATCGAGGAGGGGACGGGAGGGGTCATGACAGCACGTTCGTTCGTGTGGGAAAAGGTCGCTTTGGCAGCATCGGGTGCGTGGGTGGGCACCACCGCAGCCTGGGTCATCTGCTCCATCATGACCTTTTTGGCTGCGCGTTTGCCCAATGGGCGGGGTGTGGGCTCAACCACCACGGGGGCTGGAGCCGGTGCGCGCTTGGCGCTGGCAGCTTTGGAGACGGGGGCGGCGGTGGCCGCCCGGGGAGCAGAAGTGGTCACAGTGGGAACAGCCGCCTTGGCGGCGGGCTGTACCTTGGATTTGGCGGAACTCGCCGGAATGGGCTTGACCGCGGGTGTGCGGGAAGGCGTGGGCTTGACCGGTGCGGCCACCTTCTTGGCGGCGGCAACGGGTTTGCTCGAAGCCGTGGTTTTGGCCACTGACTTGGGGGAAGCTTTCGCAGCAAGCGAAGCGGATTTCTGGATCGGAGCAGTTACCTTCGGTTTGACAGGCCCCTTGGCCACGGGTTTGGTCGCTTTGGTGGCCGCTTTCGCAGGCGCCTTGGCAGCCGCTTTCGCAGGCGCCTTGGCCGCGGCTTTGGGCACCGGCTTCACCGCGTTCTTGGCAGCCGGCTTGGCCACACTCTTGGCCACGGGCTTGCGCACCGCAGACACAGCCGCCTTGGCCGCCGACGAGCGCCCTTTCGCGCTCGCGGCTGCTGACTTGGCTGGTTTCGCTGACTTGGTAGCCGGGGCTTTCACAACGGGTCTCCTCTCAGTGCCTGACGGTGCTTGATCCGGGTCCGGTGTGCGGGGTTGGGCCGCATCAACCTGTGTCGGCGTGGCCGACGGATGGGAGGTTATACCCCTACCGGAACCGGGACTCAGCCGCTGGCGAGCACCTGCACTGGAAGACCGCCGGGCCACCGGCATGGGGCGCGATTGTAACGAGGTGGCGGCGGCGCTCCCGGAATCCGGTCGAGAGGGGAAACCCAGCCGTTGGAGAAGCGAGACAAACAGCACGGTTGCCGAGAGATCAGACCAGGCTCTGGTCCAGACCCTGCACCAGGATGTCGCGTGGGAGGTCGATGCCGATGAACACCATCTTGCTGGTGCGCTGCTCGCCTTCGGCCCACGGTGGGCCCAGATCGCTGCCCATGAGCTGGTGCACGCCCTGGAAGATCACCTTGCGATCGGTGCCGTCCATGTCGAGCACACCCTTGTAGCGCAGCATGCGCGGACCGTACACCTGCACGATGGCGCCCAGGAAATCTTCGAGCTTGGCGGGGTTGAACGGGCGGGTGGCGCGGTAGACAAAGCTCTTCACGTCATCGTCATGGTGGTGATGGTGGCCCTGCCCTTCTTGCCCGTGGTCGTGGTCGTGGTCGCGGCCATGCTCATGTTTGTGCGACGGATGGTCGCAATGCTCGCCATGCTCGTGGTCGTGGTCGTGGTGGGCATGGTCGTGATCTTCGGCCTTCAGAAAGTCCGGGTCGATGTCGAGCTTGGCGTTCAGGTTGAAGCCGCGCAGGTCGAACACCTCTTTGAGCGATACCTCGCCGAAATGCGTGGCGCGCATGGGCGCGCGCGGGTTCATGTGTTTGAGGCGGTGTGTCAGCGCGTCGAGGTCCTCGGCGCTCACCAGCTCCGACTTGCTGATGAAGATCTGGTCGGCAAAGCCCACCTGGCGGCGCGCTTCCTGGCGGTCGTTGAGCTGCTGCGCGGCGTGTTTGGCGTCCACCAGCGTGAGGATGGAGTCCAGCAGGTACTGCTCGGCCACTTCGTCGTCCATGAAGAAGGTCTGCGCCACCGGGCCGGGATCGGCCAGGCCGGTGGTTTCGATCACCACGCGGTCAAAGTCGAGCTCACCCTTGCGCTTCTTCTCAGCCAGATCGCGCAGCGTGGCGCGCAGGTCCTCGCGGATGCTGCAGCAGATGCAGCCGTTGCTCATCTGGATGATGTTTTCGGTGGTGTCGGCCACCAGGATTTCGTTGTCGATGTTCTCTTCACCGAACTCGTTCTCGATCACCGCGATCTTCTGGCCATGCGCCTCGGTGAGCACGCGTTTGAGCAGCGTGGTTTTGCCCGAGCCGAGGAAACCGGTGAGGATGGTGGCGGGGATGAGGGACATGGCAGGCGCGACGGTGTCGGAGGTGGGCGGTCGGAAGAAGCGCGCAAGTGTATGCGAGCCCCCCAAGGCCTGCACAGCCTATTGTTTTTTCATGACAACCAGGCCCTTGAGGTACTCGCCCTCGGGGAAATTCACCGTCATGGGGTGGTCGCTGGCGCCGCCCAGACGCTGCAGGATCGCGCCATCCACACCCGCATCGAGCCCGGCAGAGGCCACGATCTTGTGGAACAGCTCCACCCCGATGCCGCCCGAGCAGGAAAACGTGAACAACACGCCACCCGGTGTGAGCAGCTTGAAGGCCTGGCGGTTGATGTCCTTGTAGGCGCGGGCGGCGCGTTCGGCATGGGCCACGGTGGGTGCGAGCTTGGGCGGGTCGAGCACGATGGCGTCGAACTGGCGGCCCTCGGCCACGAACTGGCGCAGCGAGGCGTTCACATCGGCGTCCATGAAAGTGGCGCGCGACGCGTCGAAGCCGTTGAGCACCACGTTGGCCGCCGCCTGCTGCAAGGCGGGAGCGGACGAATCGATGGAGGTGACGTGCCCCGCTCCGCCGGCCAGCGCAGCCACGGTGAAGCCGCCGGTGTAGCTGTAGCAATTGAGCATCTGCTTGAACTGCAGGCGTTTGGCGTACTGGCTGCAGACCAGCCGGCTGTCGCGCTGGTCCAGGTAGAAGCCGGTCTTGTGGCCCTGGGCAATGTCCAGGCCCAGTTGCCAGCTGTGCTCGCGCAGCACCAGCGCGGTGGGGCCGCTGCCGCGCAGCCAGCCGGTGACTTCGGGCAAGCCTTCGAGCTTGCGGCTGCTGGTGTCCGAACGCTCGTACAGGCGCGGGCAACCGGTGAGCTCGATCAGCGCGTCGGCGATCACCTGTTTGTGCCGCTCCACGCCGCAGGCGGTGAACTGGGCCACCAGCGTGTCGCCATAGCGGTCGACGATGAGACCAGGGACGCCGTCGGACTCGCCGTGCACCAGCCGCACGCCGTCGCTCTCGATGCCCAGGCGTGTGCGCAAGGCAATCGCGCGCGCCAGCGTGGCGCGCAGAAAGTCGGCGTCGATGCGCTGGGCCTCGTCAAAGCTCCAGGCGCGCACGCGGATGCTCGATGCGGGCGAGAACGCGCCCCAGGCGAGAAACTGCCCTTCAGCGCTTTCCACGCGCACCGTTTCACCCGCATCGCCGCCACCTTTGGCGATGGCACCGTCAAACACCCAGGGGTGGCGGCGCAGGAGAGATCGGTCTTTGCCGGGCTTGAGACGAATGATTTTCATGCGGGTATTGTCGGCCCCGCATCCAACCGTCCTCAGTCCTTGCCTGGTTTGTTTTTGGCGTGCGCACGCGGGTGCGCCGCGTCGTACACCTTGGCCAGGTGCTGAAAGTCCAGCCGCGTGTAGACCTGCGTGGTGCTGATGCTGGCGTGGCCGAGCAGTTCCTGCACCGCGCGCAGGTCACCGCTGGACTGCAGCACGTGGCTGGCGAATGAGTGCCGCAGCATGTGCGGGTGCACCGGTGTGGCCAGCCCCGCCAGTCTCGAGCGGCGCTTGAGGCGCACGCGGATGTGTTGTGGCGTGAGGCGCTGCCCGCGCGAGCCGATGAACAGGGCAGCGTCGTCACCCGCCCAGGCGGCGCGCTGTTCCAGCCAGCGCGCCAGTGCCGCCAGCGCGGCCTGGCCCACCGGCACGCTGCGCCGCTTGGAGCCCTTGCCCAGCACGTGGGCTTCGCCGTCCTGCGCGTCGATCCAGCCCCGCGCGGTGCCGCTGGCCGCCACGTCCAGACCCACCAGTTCGCCGATGCGCAAACCGCAGCCGTAGAGCAATTCGGTGATGCAGGCGTCGCGCGCTTCCAGCGCCGGGTGGTCGGCTTCTTCCACGTGCGAGGCGAGCTGCACCGATTCGTCCACGCCCAGCGCCTTGGGCAAGGGCTTGCCGGCTTTGGGCGCGCGCACGTCCTGCACCGGGTTGTGGCCCATCAAACCCTGGCGCCCGAGCCACACATAAAAGCCACGCCAGCCCGAGAGGATGAGCGCGATGCCCCGCGCGCTGCGCCCTGCACTGTGCATCTGCGCGATCCAGCGGCGAATGTGGGCGTTCTGCACATCCTTGAGACCGACCCGAGCCTCGGCCGCGTGGGCCGTGAGGCGTTGCAGATCCAGCGTGTACAGCACCACCGTTCGATCGGCCAGGCGCTTTTCCACCTTCACGTGGTTCAGGTAGGCCTGCACCAGCGCGGCATCGTCACCCGTCGGGGTTTCGGAGGTGGCGCGCACCGTCAGGTTCATGGGACCTTATTCGGGACGCAGGCGGGACAAAGCCGCGCTCGTGATCTCGCCGATGCGCTCCAGGAAGTCGGTGCCCATGTCGCTGGCAAACCGCTGCTGGTCGGCCGAGGCCAGCACCAGCAAACCAAACGCCTGCGGTGCGATGCCGGCGCGAAGCGGGATGAGCGCGAGCGAGGACGCGCTCGATGGATCGTCCAGCCAGCCGGCGGCTTCCAGCCCCGGGTTGGCGCCGCAGTAGGGCCGGGTGAGCGAGGAGGCGAAGGCTTTCACGTCGTCGCTGGCGCCTTGTGCAAACAGCTGGTCTTCAAACCCGGGCGCCACGCCCCAGACCTTGATGGCCACCTGCGGCACCATGAACTGGTTGGCGATTTCGCGCACCGCCACCACCGGCAGCTCGGCGGGCTCGCGGGTGAGCAGCAGCGCGCGGGTCCAGAGCTGCAGCTTGTCGGCGATGGTGGTGTTTTCGTGGCCGTTGCGGATCATCTCGGCCGCCTTGAGCTCCAGCCCCTTGATCTTTTCGCGCAGCATCTCGGCCTGGCGCTCCTGCAGGCTCACCGCGCGGTGGCCGTGCGGGCTGGTCAGCTGCACGGCGGCCAGCAGACTGGCGTGGCGCTCGAAGAAATCGGGTGTGTTGGCCAGGTAGTTGGCGATGTCGTCTTCGGTGATGGGCGGGATGTTGTTGTTCATGGGTCGGTGGGGTCGGGGCTGGTGTCAGCCGATGTCGGGGATGGTGATCTCGCCGTCGAACACGGTGGTGGCCGGGCCGGTCATGAACACCGCGTTGTCGTGGCGGCGGTTGTCCTGCCACTCGATGGTGAGCACGCCGCCGTGGGTGTGCACGTCGACGCGCGCGTCGAGCAGGCCCAGCCGGATGCCGGCCACCACCGCGGCGCAGGCGCCGGTACCGCAGGCGAGCGTCTCACCGCTGCCGCGCTCGTAAACCCTCAGCTTCACCTCGGTGCGGCTGACCACTTGCAAGAAGCCGGCATTGACGCGTTGGGGAAACCGCTCGTGGCGCTCGATCATGGGCCCCCAGGCCTGCACCGGCGCGGTCTTCACGTCGTCGACCAGCAGCACCGCGTGCGGGTTGCCCATGGAGAGCACGGCCACTGGCACATCGCCGGCGTACGGCAGGGCCAGCGGCCAGCGCTCGAAATTGCCCATGGGCTCGGGCTGAAGGCCCTGGGCCTTGAACGGCACGCGGTCCAGGGCAAACACGGGCGGCCCCATGTCCACCGTCACGCGCCCGTCGGCATGGGCATGCAGTTCCAGCTCGCCGTTGGCGACCTTCACGCGCAGCGGATTGCGCTGGCTCAGACCCTTGTCGTGCACGAAGCGCACAAAACAGCGCGCGCCGTTGCCGCAGTGCTCCACCTCGCCGCCGTCGGCGTTGTGGATAACGTATTCAAAGTCCAGCCCGGGCTCCAGCGTGGCGCGCACGCTCAGGATCTGGTCGGCACCCACGCCGAAATGCCGGTCGGCCAGAAAGCGGTACTGGGCCGCAGAGAGGCCCAGGCGCCCGCGCGTTTCGTCAAGCACCACGAAGTCGTTGCCCGCGCCCTGCATCTTGGTGAATCGGATGTGCATGACGCGGATTATCCGTCGACACCG
>JBKBWW010000038.1:0-28244 GCA_046314475.1 Hydrogenophaga sp. | reverse complement strand
TTCTTCCGCGATCCCTTGGTGTGGCAGGAACTCAAGGACGTGGTCATGCCCACGCTGCTGGCAGGTTGCCCGCAGGGCACCCGCCTGAGGGCCTGGGTGGTGGGGTGCTCCACGGGCGAAGAGGCTTATTCGCTGGCCATGATCTTCAAGGAAGTGGTCGCAGAGGTGGCCGTGGCGGAGCGCCCTTCATTGCAGATCATCGCCAGCGACCTGAGTGCCGATGCGATCAGCGTCGCCCGCCGGGGCCGCTACGCGCAGAGCATCGCGAACGAGGTGGACGAGACCCGGCTGGCCAGGTTCTTCACGGCTCAGGGGAGTAACTTCCTCATCAACAGCGAGATTCGGGAGATGGTGCTGTTCGCACAGCACGATGTGATTCTCGATCCACCGTTCACCAAGCTCGACTTGCTCTCGTGCCGAAACTTGATGATCTATTTCAATGCGGAACTGCAAAGCCGCTTGATGCCCCTGTTCAGCTACAGCCTGCGTCCTGGCGGCGCACTGGTGCTCGGGGGCTCGGAGACCATTGGAAAATTCCATTCACTGTTCACACCTGCCAGCCAAAAATCCCGGCTCTACTGGCGCAGCGAAAACTCAGTCAACGCAGGCTCGGTGTACTTTCCGACCAGCCCTCGCCGTGTGATGACCCGGCATCTCCAGGAGTTCAAAGTGTCCCCCTCGACTGTGTTTCCCGCCAATCTGCAAACCCATGCCGAGCAATCGATTCTTCAAGAGTTTTCTCCGCCCGCCGTGCTGGTCAACGGACAAGGCGACATCGTATTCATCAACGGCAGCGTGGGTAAATACCTTGAACCAGCCTCTGGCAAGGCCAACTGGAACATCCATGTGATGGCTCGGCCCACCATCAGGACCCAGATTGCAGCGGCGCTGAGACAAGCTCTGCAGGACAAAGGCAGTGTGGAGGTGCGCGGCCTGCGCCTGAGCGAGGAGCCTGCCCGGATTTCCCTTGATGTGACCGTCAAGGTGATGCACGAGCCCCATTCCTTAGCTGGCTTGGTCATGATCGTTTTTCACGATGTCGTTGCGCCAGTCCTGGCCAAGCGTCGGCGCAAGGCAGCAGATGGGGCATTGGACCCCCAGATGGTTGTAGAACTGCAGCGTTGCAAGGATGAAATCCTTGCTTTGCGCCAGGAGATGGGTGCGTCTGCCGAGGAGCTGCAGTCGGCCAATGAGGAGCTGCAATCCACCAACGAAGAACTTCAATCTGCCAACGAAGAACTGACGACTTCCAAGGAAGAGTCGCAGTCGATGAACGAAGAGCTCCAGACACTGAACCACGAGCTGCAAACCAAGCTGGACGATCTGGCACTCGCGCAGAGCGACATGCAGAACCTGCTCAACAGCACCGACATCGCCACCCTGTTCCTCGACAGCGCGTTGAATGTGCGCCGGTACACCGAGCAAATCACCCGGATCATTCACCTGCGCGAGGGCGACATCGGACGCCCCCTGACCGATCTGGCCAGCACGCTGAACTACCCCACCCTCAACGAGGATGCCAAGCAGACCCTGAAGACCTTGACGTTGACCGAGAAGGAGATCACGACAACCGACGGACTTTGGTTCCTGGTGCGGATCAAACCCTATCGGACGCTGGCCAACATGATCCAGGGCGTGGTCATCACGCTGATCGACATCACCACGGCCAAAAAGCTCGAAGCCCGTCTTCGCAAGGGGTAGAGTGCAAGCTCGTGAGTTGACACATCACCTTTCAGGAGCATTCATGTCCCACCTCGCTGAGACCTCTTCCTATCTGTCGAGCTTGCGCGAGCGAGCGACAACTCAGTTGACGGGCAAAATAAAGGTTGATCTCGCGCGCGCCACCACATCCGATGCAATGGCTGTTTTGTTCAAGCTTGCCTCTTCGCCGGACACTGCCGTGGATGCCATGGCACTTTTGCATGAACTCCAAGTGCACCAAGTCGAAGTCGACATGCAGCACGAGGAACTGCGCCAGTCCCGTGTCGAGCTCGAACACGCTCTGGTCCTCCAATCGAATCGCTTCGAGCGGGCGCCGGCTGCGTACCTGGTTGTGGACGAAGCGTCCGTTCTGTGTGAAATCAACATGGCGGGAACTCGATTGCTGCGCGCTGCAAGCAATGATCTGCTTGGTCGACCGCTCACCAGCTTCTTGACTGCTCCCAGCATCGAGTTGTTTCGATGGATGCTTGGACAGGCGAAAGCTCAGGGAGCGACCGAGACCGTCGAGCTGGAACTGCTGCTCGAGGCTGGCTCGAGTCGAAGGCTGTACGCATCCGCTGACAAAGAAGTCTCGTCGGATCGTTTTCTGCTGGTCCTCATGGAAACACCGTCACGGATATAGCTTTGGTGTGCCATGGTCCAAGAGCAAGCTTCTCTGACGCGTTTCGATTGAGCTCTGCAGCAGTTAATCCGGTTTGCCGTGCCTGATCATTGCTTTGGTCCGTCCCTTCGCTAACTACCTCCATCCAAGGGGGCGCTCCACTCTCCAAAGCTGCCTTCGAGTTGGAGAATATGCAGTTGCCAGAATGTGACGGAAAGCGCAGGCATGAGAAACGCCCATCGACCGGTTGAATCCGCCCTGCAAATCTGACCCTCGCATCGAGCCTGCGCGCAGCCAGCAGCTCAGCGATGTTCGCGAACACGGCCGCAACCACGCCGCAGCTCAGCCGGCAGCGCAAGCCCGGCGGTATTGCAGCGGCGTGGTGTCCAGTTGCTGGCGAAACAAGCGGTTGAGCTGGCTGGTGTTGCCCAGGCCGCAGTCCTGTGCCACCTGCGCCAGCGGCAGGCGCCCGCGGGCCAGCAGCGCCTGTGCGCGCGCCATCCGGCGCTGTGTCACCCAGGTCTGCACGCTGCAGCCCATGGACACGCGGAACATGCGCGCGAAGTGGTATTCGGACAAATGGGCCAACGCAGCCAGCCGGCCCACGGTGAGGGCATCCAGCGCGCCGTCGAGGCCGGCATCGATGTGCTCCAGCACGCGCCTGCGCGCCGCTGTGGACAGGCCGCCCAGCGGGCGTTGCGCCGCCTGGCGCGCACGCGGCCGCGCGGCGCGCAGCACCAGCTGGTCCAGCGCGGCATGGCTCCATGCGTTGGCCTGGAGGCGGTCCGTCACTTGGCTCCAGTCGAGCCGGGCCACGGCCTTGGCCCATGCCGACAGGGTGTTGTCTTCACCGAAGATGCAGGGCTCCAGCGTGGTGGCGCGCGGCTCTGCGTCGAGCAGGCGCACCACCCGCTCCGACCACGCGAGCTCCGACACGTAGAGGTGCAGAAAGCGGAAGGGCCGCTCCACCTGCCAGTGCGACTCGTGCTCGGCGGGAAGCACGCAATGGCGGCCGGGCGCACCGGGCTGGTCGGGCCGACCCACCAGCCGCGTGCCCTGCCCACCTTCGAGGTAGACCGAGAGCGTGTGGTGCCCGGGGCTCTGGTAGCTCGGGCGGTCGCGCTCGTTGTGCCATTGCGCGAGCAGCAGCGCGTCGCCCAGCGGGGTGCTGCGCTCCAGCGTGGCGCGCGAACGGCTCAGCACCTCGAACACCTCCAGGGGACGCGCCTTGGGCGGGCGCGGGGAGGGCGGGGCGATGGCGGTGTTCACCTCGGCATCGTAACCAGCACCCACCCGCAAGGGCGGCTGCGCCGCCACAAAACCGCAGGATTCGGCAACCGGCCATGCGGCTGCGGCCCCATGCTCGGTGCTTCTGCTGGAGGAAATACGTGAACGCTGTTCTGTACGCCGGGGTGGTCCTGATCTGGGGCACGACCTGGATCGCCCTGAAATGGCAACTCGGCGAAGTGCCGATCGCCCTGTCGATCGCTTACCGCTTCGGGTTGGCGGCGCTGATCCTGTTTGCCTGGCTGGCCTGGCGGGGGCAGCTGGTGCGCCCGCGCGGGCGGGCCGGGTTGTGGGTGCTGGGCCAGGGCCTGTGCCTCTTCTGCCTGAACTTCGTGTGTTTCCTGCAGGCCAGCCAGACCTTGGCCAGCGGCCTGGTGGCGGTGGTGTTTTCCAGCGCCACGCTGTGGAACGCGCTGTTCGCGCGTGCGATCCACGGCCGCCGCTTGGCCCCGCGGGTGCTGGCCGGCGGTGCGTTGGGGCTGGCGGGCCTGCTGCTGCTGTTCTGGCCCGAGATCGAAGCCGCCGGTCCGGGCAGCCTGAGCGGCCTGGCCTGGGCGCTGGCGGGCACGCTGTGTTTCTCGTGTGGCAACCTGCTCTCGGCCGCGCTGCAGGGCCAGGGCCTCAAGCCGGTGCAGACCAATGCCTGGGGCATGCTCGTGGGCACGCTGGTGTTGCTGGGCTACGCGGTGCTCGCGGGCCTGCCGCTGGCGTTCGAGGCCACCTGGCGCTACACCGGCGCGCTGCTGTACCTGGCCATTCCGGGGTCGGTGATCGGCTTCACCGCCTACCTCACGCTGGTGGGGCGGCTCGGGCCCGAGCGCGCCGCGTACAGCACGGTGCTGTTTCCGGTGGTGGCGCTCAACGTCTCGGCCTGGCTCGAGGGCTACCAGTGGACGGCGCCGGCACTCGCCGGGCTGGTGCTGGTGATGCTGGGCAATGTGCTGGTGTTTCGCCCGCCACGCAAGGCGGCTGAGGCGGTGCGCGAAGCAGTCACCTGAATGGCTGCCGAATGCCCGGCGCACGGGTATTCTGCTGGCCACCACCGCACCCACAACGAGGCCCACATGAACCTGTTCTCCAAACTTCAGCAGCGCGCCGCCGAGGGCAAGCCCCTTCGCGTCGGCATGATCGGCGCCGGCAAATTCGGCTCCATGTACCTGTCGCAGGTGCCGCGCACGCCGGGCATCCACCTGGTGGGCATTGCCGATCTGTCGCCTGCGCGGGCCAAGGCCGCGCTCAAGAACGTGGGCTGGAAGGAAGAGGCTTACAGCGCCACCTCGCTGGAGCAGGCGGCCAGGTTGGGCAACACCGCCGTGATCGACGACAACATGCAACTGATCGCGTCGCCCTTCGTGGACATCATCATCGACTCCACCGGCAACCCGGCCGTGGGCATTGGCCATGTGCTCGCCTGCTGCGAGCACCAGAAACACATCGTGATGGTGAATGTGGAGGCCGATGCGCTGGCCGGCCCGTTGTTGAAACGCAAGGCCGATGAAGCAGGCATCGTGTACTCGCTGGCCTATGGCGACCAGCCGGCGCTGATTTGTGAAATGGTGGACTGGGCGCGGGCTGCGGGCTTCTCGGTGGTGGCGGCGGGCAAGGGCACCAAGTACCTGCCTTCGTACCACGAGAGCACGCCCGACACGGTGTGGAACCACTACGGTCTGACCGCCGAAGACGCGGCCAAAGGCGGTATGAACCCGCAGATGTTCAACAGCTTTCTGGACGGCACCAAGAGCGCCATTGAAATGGCCGCCGTGGCCAACGC
This sequence comes from Hydrogenophaga sp., assembly GCA_046314475.1. GTDB lineage: Bacteria > Pseudomonadota > Gammaproteobacteria > Burkholderiales > Burkholderiaceae_C > Hydrogenophaga. The sequence continues at coordinate 22,863 of JBKBWW010000038.1, read as the reverse complement.
GACCGGCCTGAGCGCCCCCAGTGGCTTGAAGTTTCCTGCCGTGGGTGTGGACGAGCTGGCGCGCATTCTCAAGCCCCGGGAGCACGGCGGCATTCTCGACCAGCGCGGCCAGGTGGAGGTGATCTCCAGTGTGGAGCGCGACACCCGCCCGGTGTTTCGTGACCTGCGCTGGGGCGTGTACGTGACCTTCGCGGCCGACAGCGAGTACGTGGCGCGTTGTTTCAAGGAATACGGCCTGATCACCGACCCCAGCGGGCAGTATTCGAGCATGTACAAACCCTTCCACCTGATCGGTCTCGAGCTGGGCATCACCGTGGCGTCCATCGGCCTGCGCCGGGAGGCCACCGGTGCGCCGATGTGCTGGCATGGCGACGTGGTGGCCTCCGCCAAACGCGATTTGAACGCGGGCGAAATGCTCGACGGCGAAGGGGGTTACACCGTGTACGGCAAGCTGCTGCCCGCGCAGGAATCGCTGGCCCTGGGCGGCCTGCCGCTGGGCCTGGCTCATGGCGTGAAGCTGCTCAACCCAGTGAAAGCCGGGCAGGCGGTGAGCTGGAACGATGTGGCCTTTGATGCCAACGCCACGGCGGTGAAATTCCGCCGTGAAATGGAACGGGCGTTTGCGTAGTTCCTGACACCCCGAATCCTGGTGGATATCAAGATCTGGCCTCCCCAACCGATACAGGAGGTATCTCCATTCACCAGGAATCTCCGTGGACGTCTCTCCCGCAGCAATGGTTGGCGCCGTCGTCGCCGCCCAACAGGCCAACACCGCCCAGGAGGTGCAGTTGGCCGTGATGAAAAAGGCCATGGACCTGCAGGGCGCCGGCACGCTGTCGCTGCTGCAGAGCGTCACCGGCAACCTGCCGCTGGCCACCAGTGGCAGCGTGGGCACACAGCTCAACCTGCTGGCCTGACGGCCCCTCGCTGCACACGCTGCCATGAACGCCGAATCCAACGAAGGTCACCACAAACCGCAGAGCCTCGGCCCTGCGGTGCAGATCGACCTGGACGCGGCCTGCCAGCCGGTGCCGCGTCTGCTGTTTGTGGAGGCCTCGCGCCGTGCGCTCAAGCTCATGGGCAACAAGCTGCAGACCGACCTGCCGGCCCTGCAGCGCTACCCGGTGATTCCGGGCATTGAGGATCTGCCGTCGCTGGAGTTGGGCATGCAGTATGTGCAGCACCAGTTCGTGTCGGCCGGGCAGCCGCAGGTGGTAGCCATGGCCGCGGCGCTGCGTTTCGTGGCCGTGATGTTCACGCGCCGCTACCAATACAACTTTCAGGACCTGCGCGTCGGCCACGACAGCGGCACGCTGTTCTGGGCACCCAGCGGGCCGATGCTGGCGGCAGCCGCCAACATCCCGTTGCAGCTCTGGGCCATCGACTGCCCGCGGTTTGTGGAGGCCGATCTCATCCGCGCCTCGCACGCGATTCACCGCAATTTCGACCACTTCGACGAAGGTGCGTTGATTTATATAGAGCGCTTCATCTAGCGCCTGTTCGCGTGACCCATTGCACGATGGGTTGAACCAATCCGGTGTGGCGTGTGTCCTATGACACCGACGACCCCCATGTGGCTGCCTACATTGGGTCTCAGAGCAGGCACCCGCCTGTGCCCCGAGAGCCGCACCATGCACTGCAACACCCACACCCAACGCTTCATCCTGGTCGATGACAGCGACAACGACAACTTCTTCCACGACATCGCGGTGCGCAGGTGCGGCTTCGACGGTGAGATCCAGATCTACGATAAGGGCGAAGACGCCCTGGCGTTTTTGCTGCGCGACCGTGTGAGCGTGCCCACCATGGTGTTCATGGACATCAACATGGCCGGCATGGGTGGCTTCGAACTGGCCCGCGCGTTGGAAGAGCAGCTGGAGCCCGGTGTGCCGCTGCAGCTGCACATGCTCACCTCGTCGTCGTGGTCGGTCGACAAGGCCACGGCCGATTCGATCGGCCTGATCCAGAGTTACCTGGTCAAACCCCTCACGCGGGAGACGGCTGCGGCGCTGATCGATCTGTCGTGACCACCGCAGCGCTGCTTCACCACATGCCCACCCCGACCCCTGCCAACGAAGACGATCGCCTGGCAGCGCTGCGGCGCCTGCAGATTCTGGACACCTTGCCGCAGAAGGCGTTTGACAGCATCACCGGTCTGGCCGCCGGCATCTGCGGCACGCCGATCGCGCTGATCTCGCTGGTGGACTCCAAGCGGCAGTGGTTCAAGGCACGGCAGGGCGTGGAGCTGACGCAGACCTCGCGCGACGAGTCGTTCTGTGCGCACGCCATCCTCCAGCCTGGCGAGGTGTTGGTGGTGAAGGACGCCAGGTGCGATGAGCGCTTCCAGGCATTTCCCATGGTGCGCACTGGCGGTATCGTGTTCTACGCGGGGGCGCCCATCGTCTCTGCCAGCGGCGCCGCTCTGGGCACTGTGTGCGTGATCGACACCGTGGCGCGCGAGCTGGACCACAAGCAGCTCGGCATGCTCAAGCACCTCGCCGATCTGGCCATGCAGCTCTTTGAACACGAACGCGGCCGCCGCGATCAGTCCGAGCGCATGGTCGAGCAGATTGTCAAAGGCCAGCAGATCGTGCACGACGTGCTCAACGAAGGCCGGGACATGGCCGCCTTCATCGACCGCGAGCACAGCTACCTGTTCGTCAACCCGGCCTTCCAGCGCTACTGGACCCTGGAGCCCCAGGAGATCATGGGCATGCGGGTGCAGGACCTCATCGACACCGCCAATTACCGTGCCCTGTTCAAACCCAGCATCAACCAGGCGCTGGCGGGCCACGAGTCGCAGTTCGAGATCGAGATGGAATTTCCCGGTATGGGCATGCGTTACCTGGAGGTCACGCACACGCCGGCACGCGAGGCGGGTGTGGTGCACGGCGTGGTGGAGCGCGCGCGCGACATCACCTTGCGCAAACAGAGCGAGCGTCAGCTGGACGACGCGGTGAAGGAGCTGCAGGCCAAACGCCTGGCCAACCGCAAATACGTCTACAGCGTCTCGCACGATCTCAAGGAACCGGTCAACGCCATCACCAACGCCACGCGCCTGCTGGCCGAGGGCGCGCTGGAGCGCGCCGATCCGCTGGAGACGCGCTGCCTGCGCATTGCCGGGGAAGCCAGCGCGAAGCTCTCTCGCGTGCTGGAAGACCTGCGCCTCTACAGCGAGGTGGACACCAGCGACATGCGCATGCAGCCGCACCAGGCACGCAGCATTTACGCCGAGGCCATCCTGGAGCTCGGCGGCGAGCTGGAGGCCGCGGGTGCCGAGGTTGAACTGTCGGTGGCGGGCAGCATCCGCGCAGACGCGCCGCTGCTGAGCCTGGCCATTCGCAGCATCCTTGAAAACCTGTTGATCTCGGCGCAGCGCCGGGACTCGACGGGTGAGTGGCTGGTGATCATCCGGTCGCAAGAGGAGCTGTTCACCCACCGCGTGGACATCACCACCCAGCGGTTTGGCCATGAGCTTCCCCCGGTCGACCTGTCCGGCGGCGCAGCTCGCCCGGTGTCGGCCCGCCGGGCCCGCAAGCGCGCCATGAACGACGTGCGTGAACTGGGCCTCGGCCTGTCCATCGCTTCCCACATCATCGGTCTGCACCAAGGTGAACTGCAGATCGAAATCAAGTCCGACGGCAGCAACTGCTATTCCGTGATCCTGCCCGGCCACGCCCGGGCGATCGAGCCAGAACGAGCAGAGCCTTCAACATGAATACATCCCATGCGGTGCAACGCATCGTCTTGATCGACGACAGCGAGAACGACAACTTCTTTCACGAGATCGCGCTGCGCAGGGCCGGTTTTGGCGGCGAGGTCAGGATCTTCGAGACCGGCGAAAGTGCGCTTGAATTTCTGTTGCAAGACCAGGTGAGCGTGCACACCGTGGTGTTTCTCGACATCAACATGCCCGGCATGAACGGCTTCGAGGTGGCGCGCGCGCTCAGTGACCGGCTGCACCCACAGGCCGAGCTGCAGCTCAACATGCTGACCTCGTCGGCCTGGTCGGTGGACAAGGCCACGGCCGAGTCCATCGGCCTCATCCGCAACTACCTGGTCAAGCCTCTGACCCGGGAGATGGCTGCTTCCCTGATCGGCACCGAGTGCTTTACCTGACGCTGACTGCCTGAGGGCCTGGGCGAGCGCCGGTCAGACGCTTCGGCGCAAGGCCTCGAAAAACAGCTCGGACTGCAGGCGCTCGCTCTGCATCTGGCGGGCCACGTGTGCGGCGGTGGCCGCGTCGGCGGGCTTCAGTGGCCGCCCGGTGGACTGGGCCAGCACCTGTGCCATGCAGGCGCGCTCCAGGTAGTAGAGATCGTCGAACGCATGGTCGATGCGTGGGCCACACACCACCACACCGTGGTTGGCGAGAAAGGCGATGTCGGCCGTGCCCATGGCCCGTGCGATGCGTTCGCCTTCGCCCGCATCCAGCGCCAGGCCGTTGTAGTGCGGGTCGATGGCCACACGGCCGTGAAAACGCATGGCGTTCTGCGACAGCGCAGTGTCGAGTGCGCGGTCTTGCGTGAGCGTGAGTGCGGTGGCGTAGGGCATGTGGGTGTGCAACACCACGGCCTGGTGCGCCAGCCGGTGGATGCCGCTGTGGATGTGCATCGCGGTGGACTCCACCGGGTGCCGTCCGGCCAGCGCCTCGCCGTGCACGTCCACCATCACGATGTCGTCGGCTTTCACCTCGCTCCACAGCAGGCCGCGCGGATTGAGCAGGAAGCGGCCCGAGCCGTCGGGCAACTCCAGGCTGAAGTGGTTGCAGACGCCTTCGGACAGGCCGAAGCGGGCGGCGGCGCGCAGGGCCAGCGCCAGGTCGGTGCGGGCTTGTCGGCAGGGCTCGGCGTGGTAGTCGGTTTCGTGGTTCATGCGGCTTGAAGAGCAGGGTGGGGATGGTCGGCACCCGACTCACCCAGGTAAGCCTGCGCCAGTGCGCCGTTGGCCGCGATCTCGGCCGAGGTGCCTTGCGCCACGATACGCCCTTCTTCCATCACATACGCGCGGTCGGCCAGCGCGAGCGCCAGGCCGGCCATCTGGTCCACCAGCAGCAGCGTCATGCCTTCGTTGCGCAGCGCATCGAGCGCTGCGAAGAGTTCCGCAATCACCTTGGGCGCGAGACCCAGCGAAGGTTCGTCGAGCAGCAGGATGCGTGGGCGCGACATGAGCGCGCGTGCGATCGCCAGCATCTGCTGTTCGCCGCCCGAGAGCAGACCCGCGCGCTGGTGCAGGCGCTCGCGCAGGCGCGGAAACCGTACCAGCTGTTCTTCCACCCGCGCCTCGCGTTCGTCGGTCTGCAGGAAAGCACCCAGGCGGATGTTGTCGAGCACGCTGAGCTCGGCAAACACCTGCCGGCCTTCGGGCACCAGCACCACACCTTGTGCCACCACCTGCTCTGCGCCCATGTTCATGAGTTCAAGCCCTTCGAGGTGGATGCCGCCCTGGATGGGGCGGTGCAGGCCCGCCAGCGCTTTCATGAGCGTGGATTTGCCCGCGCCGTTGGCCCCCAGCAGCGCCACCACCTCGCCGCGCCGCACCTGCAGGTCGATGCCGTGCAGCACCGGTTCGGCGCCGTAGCCGGCCACCAGTGAGCCCACGCCGAGCATCTCGGGTCGGTGGGCGGTGTTGTCGCGCGGTGTTGAAGCTTCGGTCTCCAGGGCTTCACCCAGATAGGCCAGTTGAACCGCCGGGTCGGCCTGCACTTCAGCAGCGGTGCCCACCGCCAGCCGCACCCCGGCATCGAGCACCACCACCTGGTGGCTGATGTCCATCACCAGGGTCATGTCGTGTTCGACCAGCAGCACGGTCAGGCCCGCGTCGGCGATGCGCTGCAGCAGCGTGCCCAGGCGCAGTTTGTCTTCGCGCGAGAGGCCGGCGGCGGGCTCGTCGAGCAGCAGGGCGTCGGGGTCGGTGGCGAGGGACCGCGCGATCTCCACGAGGCGTCGGTCCACGTGGGGCAGGTCGCCGGCCAGCGTGTCGGGGTGGCCGGTGTACCCGCAAAAGGCGAGCAGTTGCCGCGCCCGTTCGGTGAGCGCAGGGGCGCTGCGCCGTGCGTTGCCCAGCAGGGGGCCGAGCGCGCCGCGCTGCATGGCGAGCACCACGTTGTCCTGCACGCTGAGCGTCCCGAACAGCTGCGACGTTTGGTAGGTGCGGGCCACGCCGCGGCGCGAGATCTGCATGGCACTCTGCCCTTGCAGCGCCTGGCCGCCGAGCGCAAACGCGCCCGCCGTGGGCAGATAAAAACCGCCCAGCATGTTGAGCGCGGTGGACTTGCCCGCGCCATTCGGCCCGATCAGGCTGGTGACCTGGCCAGCTGGTGCGGTGAAGTGCAGGTCGGACACGGCGCGCACGCCGCCGAACTGCATGGTGAGGCCTTGTGCGCTGATGGGCTGGCGGGCGCGGGTGGGCAGGGCCAGCGTGGCGCTGACGGGTGTGGGCGCAGACGCTGCGCTGCGCGGCAGCAGGCGATCGCGAAGGCGGCGCACCAGGCCGGCCACGCCGTCGGGCGCGACCCACAGCACCAGCAACAGCATGGCGCCGACGAAGAGCAGGCGGTATTCCTCCAGGCCCGACAGCAGCTCGGGCAGCAGGCCCACGATGATCGCGCCCACCAGCGGGCCGGCCACCGAGCCGGCGCCGCCGATCATGACCACGAGCACAAACAAGATGGATTGCACGAAGCCGAAGGTGTGGGGCGTGACGAAGCCCGAGAGCGGCGCAAACAGCGCGCCGGCCGCTGCAGCACACAAGGCCGACACGGCAAACGCCACCGTCTTGATGGCCAGCGGGTTCAGGCCCACCGACTCGGCGGCGGTCTCGGCGTCCCGCACCGCGCGCATGGCCGCGCCCCAGGTGCCGCGCGAGAGCCAGGCGTAGCCGGCCAGCGCCAACGCCGCCGCGCCAATGGCCAGCAGCGCCATGGCGCGTTCGCCCTGGGCCAGGCCGCCCAGCGACGGCGCGGTGAGGCCCATGATGCCGTTCTGCCCGCCGGTGAGACCACTGGCCTCGACGATGCTGTGCTCCACGATCAGACCAAACGCGATGGTGATCATGGCCAGGTACGGGCCCTTCACGCGCAAGGCGGGCAGGGCCACGAGCGCGCCGAACACACCGCCAATGAGCGCGGCGATCGGCCACACCAGCCAGAAGCTCAGGCCGGTCTTGGTGGTGAGGATGGCCATGGTGTAGGCCCCGATGGCGTAGAAGCCCACGTGGCCGAACGACACCTGACCGGTGAGGCCGACCAATACGTTGAGGCCCACGCCCACGATGGCCAACAGCGCCACGTTGGCCAGCACGAAGACCCAGTAGCCGTTGAGCGTGAGCGCGAGCGCGGCGCCCAGGGCGAGCACGGCGGCCACGCTGGCGAGCTGCCAGCCACTGCCCAGACCCAGCAGCGCTTGGGAGGGTTTGGGTGTGCTCATACCTTCTTCACTTCCGCGCGGCCAAACAGGCCGTTGGGTCGCCAGGCCAGCGCCACGATCACCAGCGCGAAGGTGATGATCTGTGTGTAGCCCGAACCCAGCGTGGAGGTGATCATGGCCTCGACCACGCCGAACAGCAGGCCGGCGATCATCACGCCCCAGGCGCTGGTGATGCCGCCCAGAATGGCCACCGCAAAGGCCTTGAGGCCGAAGAGGGTGCCCATGTCGGAGTGCACGTTGAAGAGCGGCGCGATCAGCACACCGGCCACGCCGGCGAAGAGCGTGGACAGAGCGAACGCCACCGCCACCGCACGACGGATCGGGATGCCCATGAGCCTTGCGGCCGAGCGGTTCTGCACCACGGCCAGCATGGCCACGCCCCAGCGCGTGCGGCGCGAGAGCGTGTGCAGCACAGCGGCCAGCGCCAGGCCCACCACCGGGATCAGCAACTGCAGCGGGTAGACGCCGAGGTTGTTGCCCGCGATCTCCAGCGGCGACTGCGCCAGCGGTGAGGGCAGGCTGCGCGGCTCCTTGCCGTAGGTGAACATGACCACGTTGTCGAGCACCATGCCCATGGCCACCGTGGCCATGAGCCAGGCGTCCGAGCCGCGGTTCACAAAGGGCCGCACCGCGAGCACCTCGACCAGCAGGCCGTAAAGCGCACACAAGGCCAGCGCCAGGATCACCGCGGCCCAGCCGGGCCAGCCGAAGGTCTGCGCGAAGGTGAAGGTCAACACCGCGCCGAGCATCATGGAGCTGCCCTGCGCGAAGTTGACCGTGCCCGAGACGGCGTAGGTCACGTAGAACCCCAGCGCCATCAACCCATACATGCTGCCCAGGCCGAGGCCGCTGACCAGCGCTGACAACTCCAACATCCAATGTCCTTGTGAAAAAGAAAAGGCCGGGCCAGCCGCCGGGCCGCCCCAAGGCAGGCCCAGCCCCCTTGGGGGGCAGCGACCCGCGCAGCGGCGGAGCGTGGGGGCTCGTTAGTTCGTGGTTCCGACGGGCACGATGCGGTTGTCGATGAACTGGGCCCAGACGTAGTCATCCGATGTGACCGCGTCGTGCACCGTCGGGGTGAACGGCTTGTTGTAGGTCTTGATCAGGCCTTCGTACTTCTCGATCTTGTAGAAGCCCTGGCGCACCGCTTCACCCTGTGTGGAGCCGGCGGCCTGGATGGCGAGTGCTGCGAGGTGGGTGGCGTCGTAGGCGTTGGCCACGCCCACGGCGGGCGTGATGTCAGCGGGAGTTTTGACGTTGGGGTACTTGGCCATCATGGCCTTGATCACCCGCTCGCCCACCGGACCCTGCTTGCCGAAGAAGCTGTAGGTCTGCACGAAATGCACCTCTTTGGCGGTTGGGCCGGCGAGTTCGGTGAAGCGGCCACCGGCGGGGCCCCAGTGCGAGACCACCGGGACCTTCCAGCCCATGCGCTCCAGCGACTTGACCACCTGGGCCGACGGGCCGACGTTGCCGACCATGAACAAGGTGTCGGCGCCCGCGGCCTTCAGGCGCGTGAGCTGCGGGACCATGTCCACGTCGTTGGCTTCGAACTTCTCCACGCCAGCGGGCACCACGCCCTTGGCCGCCATGGCGGCCTTCAGGCCCTTTTCGTTGCTTTCGCCCCAGGGGTTGTTCACCAGGATCAGGCCGGGTTTGCCGGCCTTGAAGGTCTTCTGCGCGTAGGCCAGCATGCCCACGTCCACGATCTCGTCCACCGCCGACACGCGGAACGCGTAGTTGGCCTCGGCACCGTTCTTGGTGATGCCGGTGCCTGCGGCCCATGGGCCCATGAACGGCACCTTCTCCTGGTTGATCAGCGGCACGATGGCCATGGACACGGGGGTGTCGAGGCCACCAAAAACCACCGCCACCTTTTCGCGGTAGATCAGTTCGCGCGCAGCGATCACGCCCTTGGCCGGGTTGGCCTCGTCGTCGCGGCGCACCAGCTCCAGCTTGCGGCCACCGAGCAGGCCGCCCTTGGCGTTGATCTCGTCGATGGCGATCTGCATGCCGCGCGTGATGGACTCACCGGCCAGGGCCGACTGGCCCGAGAGTGCGGTGACCAGGCCAAGCTTGATGGGCTCGCCCGACTGGGCCAGGGCCTGACCGCTGAGCGCGGTGCCAGCGAGGGCGAAGCCGGCGGCCAGCAGGGCGCGGCGGGTGGTGTGGACGGATGAGGACATGGCAGGACTCCAGAAGAGGTGAGGGAAGGGCGGAGGTGACTCGGGCGGCTTGGGTGCCGTCTTTGCCGGAGTCCGTTTGCAAGGGGCGTGCCAACCGTGTTGGCAAGACTTGCTTCTGTATGTCGACACAGGGAGAATTGGATTGTTGACAATCTGGCACGTGTCTTGCACGCACTTTGAGCGTGCATGCACCCGACGCCGGTCACCGGCCAAAGCGGTGCGCGATTCCTCAACACGGTGCATTTTTTGTGGAGAAGCCGATGTCAGACGCGTCCCTGCAGTCCCTCTCGCCCGCTCAAGTGGTCGACGAATTCCTGCGCATCATCATGATTCCCGACCCCGCCGGCGCACGCCGGTTTGTCGCGCCGGGAATGCGCATCCGTTTCACCGGCGGGCGCGCCATGAGCGACCCGGCCGAGTGCTCGGCCTTCAACGCCACGCGCTACCGCTGGGTGAAAAAACGCATCGAGCGCACCGAGACGGTGGCCGGTGGCACCGCCGCAGAGACCGTCGTCTACAGCATCGGCACGCTGCACGGCGAGTGGCCCGACGGCACACCTTTTGAAGGCAACCGCTATGTGGACCGCTACGTGGTGAGCCACGGCCTCATCACGCAGATGGAAGTGTGGAACGACAGCGCCGAGTGGTTGATGGTTCGCGCCGGTCTTGCCACGCTGTGACGGACACCGCCATGTCAGCGCAATACCTCGGCCCTTTGCCCGACCACGGGCGCTTTGCCTACCGCCCGATCACGCGCCGGGCTGACTACCGCTGGCCCAACGGCGCGCGCCTGGCGGTGTACCTGGGTTTCAACATCGAGCACTTCGCGTTCGGTGAAGGCCTGGGCGCCGGCATCGGCCCGGCCTCGCCACAGCCCGATGTGCTCAATTACAGCTGGCGCGAATACGGCAACCGCGTGGGGGCGTGGCGCTGCCTCGAACTCTTCGACCAGCTCGGCCTGCCCACCGCCGCGCTCATCAACACCGCGCTCTACGACCACTGCCCCGAGCTCGTGGCGGCCTTCGTGGCGCGCGGCGACGAGCTGGTGGGGCACGGTCACAGCAACGCCGAGCGACAGGGTGTTCTAGACGAAGCTGCCGAGCGCGCATTGCTCGTGCTGTGCCGCGAGCGCATGCAAGCCGCGAGCGGCGCAGATGTGAAGGGCTGGCTCTCCCCCTGGATTTCCGAGAGCCGCAACACGCCCGATCTGCTGGCCGAGACTGGCTACACCTACACGCTCAACTGGTGCCACGACGACCAGCCCATGCGCATGCGCACGCGAGATGGGCAGGGCCTGTGGGCCGTGCCGTATCCGCAGGAACTCAACGACATCCCCATGATCGTGGCGCGCCAGATGGACGGGAGGGACTTCGCGCAAATGATCATCGACAACACCGACGAGATGCTGGACCAGGCGCGCACTCAGCCGCTGGTGCAGGGCATTGCGCTGCACCCCTACCTGGTGGGCCAGCCCTACCGTCTGCGCCACCTGCGCCGGGCACTGCAGCACCTGTGTGCCGCTCGCGACCGTGGCGAGGTGTGGTTCACCACGCCGGGTGCCATCTGCGAGCACGTCAACGGCCTCGCGCTGAACGACCCTTCTTCCTTTGCATGAAAGCCGACATGAGTTTTCCGATTGATGACACCGTGGGCGCCTGGGTGCCCCACGGCCGTTTTGTGATCGAGCCCGCCGCCAGCGGCCCGCTGGACGGATTGACGTTTGCCGCCAAGGATGTGTTCCACGTGGCCGGCCACCCCACCGGCGCGGGCAACCCCACCTGGCTGGCCACGCACGCGGTGCCCACGGCACACAGCCCGGTGGTGGCCCAGTTGCTGGGCGCGGGCGCCACGCTCATGGGCAAGGTGCTCACCGACGAGCTGGCCTACAGCCTGCACGGTGACAACGCGCACTACGGCACACCCATCAACAGCGCCGCGCCCGACCGTGTGACAGGCGGCTCGTCCAGCGGCTCGTGCGCCGCGGTGGCCGCGCGCCTGGTGGACTTTGCGCTGGGCACCGACACCGGCGGCTCCACCCGCGTGCCCGCCAGTTACGCCGGGCTCTGGGGCCTGCGCACCACGCACGGCCTGGTGTCGGCGCAGGGCCTGGTGCCCTTGCATCCTGCGTTCGACACCGTGACCTGGCTGGCGCATGAGAGCGTGACCTTCGAGCGCGTGGCCGCCGTGCTGCTGCCGCCGAGCGACTTTGCACCCACCCGCGTGCTGGTGCCGCAAGATGCGTGGGACCTCGCAGACCCGGTGTTCGTGGCGCCCTTGCAGCGCGCCCGCGATGCGCTGGCCACGCTGCTTCACACTGAACCGCAAACCTTGCGCGTCGCCGGCGACACGCCGCTCGCCGACTGGCGCCAGACCTACGCCACGGCCGGCGCCCACGAGGGTTGGGCCACGCACGGTGCCTGGATCACCGAGCACCAGCCGGTGTTCGGTGCGGCCATCGGGGCGCGCTGGAAGGCGGCCAGTGCCGTCACCGATGAAGCCGCCGTCGCCGCGCGGGCGCAGGCCGCCAAGGTTCGCGAGCAGGTGAGGGCGCTGCTGGGCGCCGACGGCGTGGCCGTGCTGCCCTCGGCCGCGAGCCTGGCTCCACGCCGCGATGCCGACCCGGCGGCTGTGGACGCGGTGCGCCTGCGCACCATGGCCATCACCTGCATCGCCGGCCTGGCCGGCCTGCCGCAAGTGAGCCTGCCGCTCACCTTGCCAGACGGCACGGTGCTGGGTGTCTCGCTGCTGGGTCCGGCCGGCAGCGATCTCGCGCTCATTAGACTGGCGGTGCAATTGCAAGGAACGCTGAATGGCCAGAACCGCTGAACCCCCGGCTCCCGAAGCCACCGACGACGATGTGGAAGAGCGCATCTACCGCGCCGTGTTCGACGGCGTCATGAGCCAGCGCCTGGCGCCCGGCACCAAGCTGCCCGAGGCGCCCCTGTGCGAACTGTTCGGCGTGAGCCGAGCGGTGGTGCGCAAGGTGCTGCAAAAGCTCGCGCACGACCACATCGTGCAGCTGCGCCCCAACCGCGGCGCCATCGTGGCCGTGCCCACGCGCGAGGAAACGCAGCAGATCTTTGAAGCGCGCCGCGCCCTGGAAGCCGCCATCGTGCGGCTGGTTGCCGAGCGCGCCACGCCCGCCGACCTCAAGGCGCTGCGCAAGCAGTTGAAAGAAGAGCACCAGGTGATGCACCGCTTCGACCAGCCGTCGTGGGCACGCCTGGCCAGCGCCTACCACCTGCGGCTGGCGGAACTTTCAGGCAACGCCATCCTGCAGCGCTACCTGATCGAGATCGTCTCGCGCTGCTCGCTCATCGTGGCGGTGCACCAGCCGCCGGGCAATGCGGCCTGCGAGCATGACGAACACGAACGCATCGTGGACTGCATCGCACGCGGCGATGCCGACGGGGCCGTGGCTCTGATGGACCAGCACCTGCGGGACCTGGAACGCCACCTGATGCTGGAGCGACCCGCAGAGCCGCACGGGCTGGCCCACATGTTGGGCCTGGGCTGACGGCGCGCTGGTTCAGGCGGGTGTGTTCACCATCACCAGCTTCCCCTTGACCGAGCGCGATCCCATGATGGCGTAGGCCTTGTGCAGCTCGCTCATGGGCAGGGTCTGGTCGATCACCGGTTTCACCTGGCCTTTGGCGTACATCACGGCCAGGGCCTGCATCATCTCGGCGTTGGCCTTGGGTTCGCGGCGCGCGAAGTCGCCCCAGAACACGCCCACGATGCTCGCGCCCTTGAGCAGGGTGAGGTTCAGCGGCATTGCCGGGATGGGGCCGCTGGCAAAACCCACCACCAGATAGCGGCCACGCCAAGCGATGGAGCGGAAGGCCGGCTCTGCAAAGTCACCGCCCACCGGGTCGTAGATCACGTCGGGGCCCTTGCCGTCGGTGAGCTGTTTGATGGCGTCGCGCAGGCCCTCTTTGGGTGTGTGCAGGCTGTAGTTGATGGTGGCGTCGGCGCCGAGCTGTTTGCACAGCTCGCACTTCTCGTCGCTGGAGGCAGCAGCGATCACACGCGCACCGGCGGCCTTGGCGATCTGGATGGCGGCGGTGCCCACGCCACCGGCTGCGCCGAGGATCAGCACGGTTTCGCCAGGCTTGAGGGCGGCGCGGTCCATGAGCGCATGCCATGAGGTGGCGTAAATCATGATGAAGGCGGCGGCGTCCACCGCCGGGAAGCCGGCGGGCAGTGGCATGCACAGCGCTGCCGGTGCGATGGTGTGCGTGCCGAAGCCGCCCGTGCCGCTGAGGCAGGCCACGCTCTGGCCCACCTGCAGGTGCTTCACGCCTTCTCCCACCGCACGCACCACGCCGGCGTATTCGGAGCCCGGCACAAAGGGCAGGGCGGGCTTCATCTGGTACTTGTTCTGCACGATCAGCAGATCGGGAAAGTTCAGGCTCGCGGCCTGGATCTCGATCAGCACCTCGCCCGCCTTGGGCTCGGGTGTGGGCAGTTCTTTCCAGGTGAGGGCGTCAACGCCCACGGGGTTTTCACAAAGCCAGGCGTGCATGCCGTCTCCTCGGTTGATGGGGGTGGGTCGAGCCATGATAGGCAGGGCAATGGCCCCCGTTGCAGCGGGTTAGCCCGTTGTCTGTCTCAAGCGTGACCGTGGGGAACCCACCTAAAATCGCTGGATGAAAATTCTCATCTCCAACGACGATGGTTACCAGGCGCCCGGCCTCGTGGCGCTGTATGAAGCCCTCAAGGGCCTGGCCGAGGTGGAGGTGGTGGCGCCCGAGCACAACAACAGCGCCAAGTCCAACGCGCTGACCCTGCATTCCCCGCTGTACGTGCACACCGCGCACAACGGTTTTCGCTACGTCAACGGCACACCCGCCGACTGCGTGCACATCGCGCTCACCGGCTTGCTGGGTTACCGGCCCGATCTCGTGGTCTCGGGCATCAACAACGGCGCCAACATGGGCGACGACACCATTTACTCGGGCACGGTGGGCGCGGCCATGGAGGGCTACCTCTTCGGCATTCCGGCCATCGCGTTTTCGCAGACCGAAAAAGGCTGGGGGCACCTGGAAGACGCGGGCCGCATGGCCGCGCGCCTGGTGTCGCAGCTGCTGCCGTCGCTGGAGAACGGAGCGCCGGTGGAGCCCTGGCTGCTCAACGTGAACATCCCCAACCGGCCCATCGCCGACATCAAGGGCTTCAAGGTGGCGCGCCTGGGCCGGCGCCACGCGGCCGAGCAGGTGATTTCGCAGACCAACCCGCGCGGCGACACCATGTACTGGATCGGCAGCGCCGGCAAGGCCAAGGACGACGCGGACGGCACCGATTTCCACGCTGCCGTGCAGGGCTACGCCACCATCACGCCGTTGAAGGTGGACCTCACCGACCACGAGCGCCTGGCCTATTGGGCACCCACCGCCGCGAGCCTGTCGGCGCCGTCCGAGGTCGTGAGCACCGGGGGAGCAGCCTCTTGAAAGACGGCGGCAAAGCCCGTCCCACGTTCCCGGCCCGGTTGCCGGTTGCGCCCCAGTCGCCCACAGCGCGCCCGTCGGCTGCGCGTGTTTCCCAGCCCGCGCTGGCCAGCGTCAAACCGGTGCCTCGCCCGGCCATCAAAACCGCGCCGGTGCGGCCCGTGGTGCCCAGCGGCGTGGGCATGGACTCTTCGGCGGTGCGCGCGTCCATGGTGCGCAAGATCCAGGCGCAGGGCGTGAGCCACGCCGGCGTGCTCGCCGCCTTGCAGGCGGTGGAGCGCCACCGGTTTGTGGACACCGCGCTGGTGAACCAGGCGTATGAGGACACCAGCCTGCCCATCGGCCTGGGCCAGACCATTTCCAAGCCTGGCGTGGTGGCGCGCATGATCGAGCTGCTGTGCGCTGGTCACACCGGCAAGCTGGGACGCGTGCTGGAAATCGGCACGGGCTGCGGTTACCAGGCCGCCGTGTTGGCCCATGTGGCGCGCGAGGTCTACAGCATCGAGCGCCTGCGCGGGCTGCATGAGAAGGCGCGCGAGAACCTTCGCGCTTTCCGCGTCTCCAATTTGCACCTGCTGTTCGGCGACGGCATGCTCGGGTACGCCAAAGGTGCTCCTTATGCCGCCATCATTGCCGCCGCCGGCGGCAACGACATCCCCCAGGCCTGGATCGACCAGCTCGCCGTGGGCGGCCGGTTGGTCGCGCCGGCGGTCACGGCGGCGGGCAAACAAAACCTGGTGGTGGTCGACAAAACCGCCACTGGCATGGTTCGCACCGAGCTGGAGGCCGTGTTTTTTGTGCCTCTAAAATCGGGCATCGCATGAGTTTCCCCCTGCCGTGGGCAGCGGGGCGTTCTTTTTACAGGGGCCGCCACCAAGCGCGTCCCGTCCACAGGTTGGGAGTTTTCATGTACATGCGTTTTCCCCTGGCACCGACCGTGCCCCGTGAACAGCGCCGTTCCCCATGGCAAGCCGCCGCAGTGGCGGCGGTTGCTGCGGTTGTGCTGGTCACAGCCGGCTGTTCGACCCGCCGCGTGTCCGGCCCCGCGCCGGTGGAAGACCGCGGCATGACGCGCCCCGCCGATGCCGTGGTGATGCCCGGCGCCGAGAACGCCGGCAAGCCCGGCTACTACACCGTGAAGGCCGGCGACACGCTCTATCGCATCGCCCTGGACAGCGGCCAGAACTGGCGCGATCTCCAAGCCTGGAACAGCCTGGCCAACGCCAATGCGATCGAGATCGGCCAGGTGCTGCGCGTGCAACCGCCCGCATCGGCGGTGGCCCACTCGGCACCGGCCACCGGCGTGTCCAGCACGCCAGTGAACCCCGCTGGTGTGGTGGCGCGTCCACTCACCGACACCGCGCCCGCGGCCCCCGCAGCGGCGCCCATCCCCGCCCCGGCGCCCGCGCCCGCACCGGCTTCGGCAGGTGCCGACGAGCTCAATTTCGTCTGGCCTGCCCAGGGCACCGTGGTGTCCAACTTCGACGAGACGACCAACAAGGGTGTGTCGATCGCCGGCAAGATCGGTGACCCGGTGATCGCTGCTGCTGATGGCCGTGTGGTGTACGCCGGCGCCGGCCTGCGTGGCTACGGCAACCTCATCATCCTCAAGCACAACAACACATACCTCACCGCCTACGCGCACAACCAGGCCTTGCTGGTGCGCGAAGACCAGGCCGTGCGCCAGGGCCAGAAGATCGCCGAAATGGGCAGCAGCGACACCGACCGCGTGAAGCTGCACTTTGAAGTGCGCCGGCTGGGCAAACCGGTCGACCCCCTGGGCTACCTGCCCAAACGCTGAGCCGGGGCCACCATGGCCTGGCCGGTGCTCGTTTTCGACATCGAGTCCATTCCCGACCTTGAGGGCCTGCGCGCCCTGCGCGGTGCGCCAGCCGACCACACCGACGAGCAGGTTTACGCGGCCTGGCTGGCCGAGCGCAAGGAAAAAGGCCAGAGCGACTTCATGCCGCTGCACCTGCAGCGCGTGCTCGTCATCAGCTGCGTGTTTCGCAACGCCGAGGGCCTGCGCATCCATTCGTTTGTGGACCGCGATGGCCAGAGCGAAGGCAAGGTGGTGCAGACGTTCTTTCATGCTGTGGAGAAGCACACGCCGCAACTGGTGAGCTGGAACGGCGGCGGTTTTGACCTGCCGGTGCTGCACTACCGCGGTCTGCGCCACGGTGTGGAGGCCAGCAAGTACTGGGACCTCGGCGAAGACGACCGCGAGTTCAAGTGGAACAACTACATCAGCCGCTACCACATGCGCCACCTGGACCTGATGGACCTGCTGGCCATGTACTCGCCCAAGAACAACGCGCCACTGGACGCCATGGCCAAGCTCTGTGGTTTTCCCGGCAAGCTGGGTATGGACGGCTCGCAGGTGTACGCGCAGTACCTCGCGGGGCAGACCGAGGACATCCGGCGCTACTGCGAGACCGACGTGATGAACACCTACCTCGTGTACTGCCGTTTCCAGAAGATGCGCGGCGGCCTCACCGAGGCCGAGTACGAGCAGGAGATTTCGATGGTGAAGGAGACGCTGGGCGACCTCGCGCCCACCGAATCGCACTGGGACGAATATCTCAAAGCCTGGGGTTGAGGGTGGTGGTTCGTCCTGCGCGGCCTGAGACAATCAGGGCATGACAACCGCAGCCACCCTCCACGTCAACAGCCTCCTCACCACCGCCAACGCCGCCGCCCACGACGCACCCGAGAGCCCCTTGCCCGACGGCTGGCTCGCGGTGGAATCGCTGGACATCGATGCCCAGGGCATCGCCCGCCGGCCCGACGGCAAAGTCGTCTTCATCGAAGGCGCACTGCCGTTCGAGCAGGTCAGCGTCAACGTGCACCGCAAGAAGAACAACTGGGAAGCCGGTGTTGTGACGGCGGTGCACCATGAATCCTCGCAGCGGGTGCGCCCGGGTTGCCCGCATTTCGGTCTGCACGCTGGTGCCTGCGGCGGCTGCAAGATGCAACACCTGCACGAATCGGCCCAGGTGGCCGTGAAGCAGCGTGTGCTGGAAGACAACCTTTGGCACCTGGGCAAGGTGCGCGCCGAGATGATGCTGCGCCCGATCGAGGGGCCGGCCTGGGGCTACCGCTACCGCGCGCGCATGTCGGTGCGCCATGTGCACAAAAAGGGCGAGGTGCTGATCGGTTTTCACGAGCGCAAGAGCCGCTACGTGGCCGACATGCGGGTCTGCCCGGTGCTCCCACCGCACGTGAGCGAGATGCTCATGCCGCTGCGCGAACTCATCTTCGGCATGGACGCGCGCGAAACCTGTCCGCAGATCGAACTGGCCTGCGGCGATGAGGTGACCGCCATGGTGCTTCGCCACCTGGAGCCATTGAGCGAAGACGACATCAGCCGCCTGCGTGCGTTCGCGCAACAGCACGGCGTGCAGTGGTGGTTGCAGGCCAAGGGCCCTGACACGGTCAAGTTGCTGGACACCGATGGCCCTTTGTTGTCCTACGCCTTGCCCGAGTTCGGTATCACCATGCCGTTCAAACCGACCGACTTCACCCAGGTCAACCCGGCCATCAATCGGGTGCTGGTCACGCGGGCGCTGCGCCTGCTCGACGCGAAGAAGAACGAGCGCGTGATCGACTGGTTTTGCGGCCTGGGCAACTTCACCTTGCCCATTGCCACCACCGCCGGTGAGGTGCTCGGTATTGAAGGCAGCGAAACCCTGGTGGCGCGCTCGCGCGACAACCTGGCGTTGAACCAGGTCGGACGCGACAGCGCGCTGGCACCCACGGCATTTGCTGCGCGCAACCTGTTCGACATGACCCCGGGTTTGTTGGTGTCCGATGGCACGGCGCAGAAATGGCTGGTGGACCCGCCGCGCGAAGGCGCGTTCGCACTGGCCAAGGCCCTGGCCGACTTGCACCAGAACCCGGCCCAGCGTGGTGGCTGGATGCCGCCGCAGCGCATCGTCTACGTGAGCTGCAACCCGGCCACGCTGGCGCGCGACGCGGGCCTGCTGGTGCACCAAGCGGGCTATCGCTGCGTGGCGGCGGGCGTGGTCAACATGTTTGCGCACACGGCGCATGTGGAGAGCATGGCGGTTTTTGAACTCGATCCCACCCGGGTGCCCGGTGAGGACCCTGCACCCGAGTAAGTGCGAATTTCCGGTGGCTCAGGAGGTGCGCGCCGGCTTGCTGCCGTCGGGCGGTTTGGCACCCGTGGCGGGTATGGCTTCGGTCGGTGCAGGTTCGGCCGGCATGCCCACGATGGCGTTCTCGCGCATGTACTCGTCCATCTCTTTCCAGCCGGCAAACACGGCGGCCTTGCCCGCGCGCGGGTAGCCGCCGAAACAGTCCTCGATGCTGCGCACCGCGTGGCGGCAGGCGCTGCCGATGGCTTTGCCCTCGGCTTCCTTCTTGGCCGCAACGGCGACCGCGCTCTCGATGCCGAGCGCATCACAGCCTGCCAGCAAGCTGGCGGCACCAAGGAGGCAGGCGGTGAGGGCGGTGTGTCGCATGGTGTTCGGTGTGGGTTCTCAGTTGTTTCGGCTTTTGAATCAGGAACTTGACACCTGATTGGCGAGGGAAAGCGCCGACATGAAAAAAGGACCCGAAGGTCCTTTTTTCAGGGGTTGCGAAGTGCTTATTCGCGATCGCCGCCAAAGATGCCCAGCAGGGCCAGCAGGCTTTGAAAGACGTTGAAGAGGCTCAAGTACACGCCCAGGGTGGCGGTGATGTAGTTGGTTTCTTCACCGTCCTGCACGCGCTTGAGGTCGTACAGGATGAAGGCCGAGAAGATACCGATGGCGACCACGGACAACGTGATCATCAGCGCGCTCGACTGGATGAACACGTTGGCGATGCCGGCCACCAGCAGCATGATCATGCCGATGAACAGAAATTTGCCCATGTTCCCCAGGTCGCGTTTGATCACCGACGAGAGTGACGCCATGCCGAAGAAGATGGCTGCGGTGCCTCCGAACGCAGTCATGATCAGGCTTGCACCGTTGGAGAAACCCAGCACGTTGGCGACCAAACGCGACAGCATCAGTCCCATGAAGAAGGTGAATGCCAACAGCACCGGTACGCCGGCGGCCGAGTTCTTGGTCTTTTCGATGGCGTACATGAAGCCAAAGGCGCCGCCCAGGAACACGATGAGACCCACGAATCCGGTGAGACCAGCCGTGATGCCCGTTGCCACGCCCACCCAGGAGCCCAGCACGGTCGGCAGCATGGACAGGGCCAGCAGCCAGTAGGTGTTGCGCAGGACTTTGTTGCGCTGCGCGTCGCTCGATACCGCGGTGCCGAAACGGCCGCTGGTGTGGACTTGGTCGGTCATGGTGGTGATCTCCTTCATCATCTGACACGGGGGGCCGGTATTCGGGTATCGGAATGACGCCCAACCGGTGGAAATGCATTGTAGGACGGTGATGTTCCCGGGACGCAAGGGGGCAGAAACCGCATTTTTGGTAAGGTCAGTTGTGACCTCAAGACGCTCAATGGTCGCGGTATCGTCCCTCAGGTGTTCGCTGGCGTTCACAATCCTCGGCTGCGACCCCTCTCAGACACCCCAACCGGACTTAAGTTCATGAAAAACAAACCCATGCTGGAAAGCGCCGACGTCAAACTGATCGCTGCGGCGGCCGAAGCCGAAGCGCTGAAGAACAACTGGGCGGTCACGATCGCCATCGTGGACGACGGCGGGCATTTGCTGGGCCTGCAGCGCCTGGATGGCGCGGCCGCGATCTCCTCGCACATTGCCCCGGCCAAGGCCCACACAGCGGCCATGGGCCGGCGCGAGAGCAAGGTCTATGAAGATGTGATCAACCAGGGCCGCACGTCCTTCCTGAGCGCACCGTTCCTCTCGGGCATGTTGGAGGGCGGCGTGCCGATCATGAAAGACGGCCAATGCCTGGGCGCGGTGGGTGTGAGCGGCGTGAAGTCGACGGAAGACGCGCAGATTGCGCGCGCCGGCATTGCCGCGATCGGACTCTGAGCACGTCGCTGCGGCCGGAAAAAAGACCTGGCTAACCGGGCACGACGCCCCTTGGCTGGTCAAAAACGACGCTCGGAAATGATGAATTCTCCGAGGTCGCCCCACGATTCAAAAAAGACTATTTGGTCAGGATCAGCTTGCCCTGGCGCGTGGCCTGCAGGCGGTAGACCGATCCGTTGTGGCTGATCGTCACAGCTTTCTGGCCTTGCAAGAGAGCGTCGCTGGTGAGGGCTGGCGACGTGCCTTCCCTCGGTTCGGATGCGCGATCGGCCGGGGCTGGTTCCCGGGCGGGGTCCAGGCGAGGCTCGGTGGTCATGGTGCGGGTTCCGTGATGAAACCGATCTTGCGCACGCCGCTGCGCTGCGCGGTGGCCATGGCTTGCGCCACGCGCTCGTAGCGCACGGCCTTGTCACCGCGGATGTGCAGCTCGGGTTGCGGTTCCTGGGCCGCAGCGGCTGTGAGGCGGTTGGCGAAATCGGCGTCGTCCACGCGCTGGTCGTTCCAGAAGTAGGTGCCTTCTGCGTCCACCGACAGGCGGATGTTCTCCGGCTTGTCCAGCACCTTTTCCATGCTGGCCTGCGGTAGCTCGATGTTGACCGCGTGCTTGATCACCGGCACCGTGATGATGAAGATGATCAGCAGCACCAGCATCACATCGATGAACGGGATCATGTTGATCTCGCTCATCATGTCGTCGCTGTCCTGTTGGGTTCCAATGGCCATGGCGGGGCTCCTTACAGGGCTTTCTTCATCGGCAGCACCTTGCCGTCACCGCCCGCGGTGACGCGGGCGCCGGTGACGAAGTAGGCGTGCAGGTCGTGCGCGAAGCGGTTGAGCTGGTGGCTGACGCCCTTGTTGCCGCGCACCAGGGCGTTGTAGCCCAGCACCGCCGGAATGGCCACCAGCAGACCGAGCGCCGTCATGATCAGCGCCTCGCCGATCGGGCCGGCCACCTGGTCGATGCTGACCTGGCCGGCCGCGCCAATGCCCAGGAGCGCGTGGTAGATACCCCAGACGGTGCCGAACAGGCCCACGAAAGGCGCGGTGGAGGCCACCGAGGCCAGCACCGACAGGCCGCTCTGGGCGCGCGCGGTGAAGTCGTCCACGCTCTTGCGCAGCGAGCGCTCCACCCAATCGCTCACGTCCAGGCTGTCGTGCAGCTGGCGCTGGGGAGGCGAGCCGTTGTGACCGTCCTTGTGCAAGATGTGGCGGGTCGATTCGCGGCCTTCCAGGGCCACGGCGCGGAAGGGATTGCCTTCGGGCGAGCCGAGCTTGTCCAGTCCTTCGGCGAAGTCGGCGCTGTGCCAGAAGCCTTCAACGCCTTTGGCCTGGGCGCGCTGCGCGCGCTGGTCCAGGGCTTTCCACAGGATGATGATCCAGGTGGCCAAGGACATGACCAGCAGCACGATGGCCACCGAGCGGGTGACCCAATCGCCCTGGGTCCAGACGTGGGCGATGCCCGATGTTGCGAGTTGCGGTTCCATGGTGTTTATGACTCCTGCTGACGGGGTTTATTCCAAAACGAAATTGATGGGTACGTTGAACCACATGGCTTCGGGCACACCGGCGCGTTTGCCGGGCACGTAGCGCCAACGCAGCACGGTTTGCACAGCCGTCTGATCCAGGCGCTCGAAGCCACTGGACTGGCGCACCTCCGCGCGCGTGGCGGTTCCGTCCACCTCGATGTAGACGCGCACCACGACCTTGCCTTGTTCACCCAGGCGCTTGGACAGCGGGGGGTAGGGTGGACGCGGGTTGTTCAGGTAGTCGGCGCTGCTGGATGGCAGCTCGATGCGGGGTGGCGCCGGTGGCGCGGGTGGGGATGGCGGCGCGCTGGCCAC
>JBKBWW010000037.1:0-28712 GCA_046314475.1 Hydrogenophaga sp. | reverse complement strand
CCTGAGCGACTGGATGGAGCAACGCCTGCTGCCTCTGCGTGGGGAGAGCGACGAGGTGGTTGCCGTGGCGCTGCGCGCCTGGTGGCGCGAGCTTGACGCCACCGGGCGCTTCCTGCTGGTCAAGCTGGTGGGTGGCGGTTTTCGCGTGGGCGTGAGCAAGCTGCTGGTGCAGCGCGCCATGGCCCAACACGCGGGGCTGGACGCCAAGCAGGTGGCCGCACGCATGATGGGGTTCACCGACGGCAAACGCCTGCCCACCGCCGCGCAATACCGCGCGCTGCTGGCGCCCGCCGAGGCGCCGGGCGATGAACACGCAGCGCGCGAGCCCAGCCAGCCCTATCCGTTTTTCCTCGCCAGCCCGCTGGGCATGGACGCCAGCGACGACCTGCTGGGCATGGAGGTGGCCAGCACCGGCATCGCGCAGGCCATGCAGGCGCGCCTGGGGCCGGCCAGCGACTGGCTGGCCGAGTGGAAGTTCGACGGCATCCGCGGGCAGATCGTCAAACGCGCCGGGCAGGTGTGGGTGTGGTCGCGCGGCGAAGAACTCATGAGCGATCGCTTCCCCGAGCTGCAAGCCTTGGCGCAACGCTGGCCCGACGGCACCGTGGTCGACGGTGAGATCCTGGTCTGGCAAGAAAGTGACGAGACCGTGGTGTTGCCGGGCAGCGACCGACCCGGTCGGCCCGCGCCGTTTGCGCTGCTGCAGCAACGCATCGGCCGCAAGACGCTGAACGCCAAGGTGCTGGCCGATGCGCCCGTGAGCTTCATGGCCTACGACCTGCTGGAAACCGGCGCGCAAGACCTGCGCGCCGCGCCGCAGACCGAGCGCCGCGACCGTCTGGAGGCCTTGACTGTGGAGATGAACGCAGCGACAGGCCCGCGCCTGTGGCTGTCGCCCCGCGTCGAAGGCAGAGATTGGTCCACGCTCGCAGCACAACGCTTGAAGGCGCGCGAACTCGGCGTGGAAGGCCTCATGCTCAAACACCGCAACAGCAGCTACGGCACTGGCCGCCAGAAGCGCTGGGCCGGCCCGGGCTCCGAGACCGACGAGTGTGTGTTGGCTTGGTGGAAATGGAAAATCGATCCGCTGAACATCGACGGTGTGTTGATCTACGCCCAGGCCGGCCATGGCCGTCGCGCTTCGGTCTACACCGACTACACCTTCGCCGTGTGGAACCGCGCGCCCGCCAGCGCAGAAGAAGCCCAGGCCGTGGTGGACGCGATCGCCCGGCGCGAACCTGCCGTGCCCGGCGCACTGCAACTGGTGGCCTTCACCAAAGCCTATTCGGGCCTGACCGATGAAGAGTTCAAGGCGGTGGACGCGGTGATCCGCCAGCACACCCTGGAGAAGTTCGGCCCGGTGCGCAGCGTGCAGCCCACGCTGGTGTTCGAACTCGCGTTCGAGGGCATCGCCCGCAGCACCCGGCACAAAAGCGGCGTGGCGCTGCGCTTTCCGCGCATGCAGCGCATCCGGCACGACAAACCGCTGCACGAGGCAAGCACCTTGCAGGATCTGGAACATCTGCTGGCGAAAACCCCAGCGAAAATCGGTCAAGACGGTTGAGACTTGCCGGCGCGAACCCGGGTGATAGCATGCCGAATACTCATGAAATCCGACGCCCCCATGACCCCTGACACCCCCGACGATGACATCGGCACACCCGTGTCCGTCAAGATCCGCGAGCGCGTGAAAGCGGCGCGCCAGCGCTTCCATTCCAACGACAACATCGCCGAATTCATCGAGCCGGGTGAGTTGGAACTGTTGCTCGACGAGGTGGCCGAGAAGATGAAGGGCGTGCTCGACAGCATGGTCATCGACCTCGACAACGACCACAACACCGGCGACACCGCGCGCCGCGTGGCCAAGATGTACATCAAGGAAGTGTTCAACGGGCGCTACGTGAAGGCGCCCAGCATCACGGAATTCCCGAACGCCGAACACCTCAACGAATTGATGATCGTTGGGCCCATCACCGTGCGCAGCGCCTGCAGCCACCACTTCTGCCCGGTGATCGGCCGCATCTGGATCGGTGTGATGCCCAACGAGCACACCAACGTGATCGGCCTGTCCAAGTACGCGCGGCTGGCCGAGTGGATCATGGGCCGCCCGCAGATCCAGGAAGAGGCGGTGGTGCAACTGGCCGACCTGATCCAGGAAAAGACCCAGCCCGACGGCCTGGCGCTCGTGATGGAGGCCAGCCACTACTGCATGGCCTGGCGCGGCGTGAAGGACATGGACAGCAAGATGATCAACTCGGTCATGCGCGGCGTGTTCCTCAAAGACCCCAACCTGCGGCGCGAATTCCTCTCGCTCATCCCACGCTGAAACCCCGCTGAATTCACCGCTCACCCAGAAGAAGAACACCATGCTCGTCCGCCTCCTCTACGTCAGCCGCGCTGTCGAAAAAGACTCCCCCCGCGTCATCGAGTCCATCCTCGAATCTTCGCGTTCGCACAACATGGGTTACGGCATCACGGGTGTGCTGTGCTACGGCGGTGGCGTGTTCCTGCAGGCCATCGAAGGTGGGCGCAGTGCGGTCAACACGCTCTACAACCACATCGTGGCCGACGAGCGCCACACCGGTGTGGAGCTGCTGCACTACGAAGAAATCACCGAACGGCGCTTTGGTGGCTGGACCATGGGCCAGGTCAATTTGTCCAAGCTCAACACGTCCATCGTGCTGAAGTACTCGGAGAAGCCCGAGTTCGATCCGTACGCGGTGTCGGGCAAGGTCTCACTGGCCTTGCTTGAAGAACTGATGGCAACAGCGAGCATCATCGGCAGGGCTTGAAGGTCTCCCCCCTGCGCCGCTGCGCGGCTTCCCCCCTCTCTGGCGCGCCTGCGGCGCTTGGATGGGGGACGGCACCTGGGGCCGGCGGAGCCGGACCCTTGTTGCCCCTGGACCAGACTTCCCCTCACGCGCCGTGTCCCTGACCGCGCTCGGGCTGATCGTTCTCGCGGGCCTGATCCACGCCGGCTGGAACATTGCTGTCAAGAAGGTCGGGGCCGACGCGCGCTTCGCCTTCTTCAACGCCTTTCTCATGATGCTGGTGTGGGCGCCGCTGGGCTGGTGGGTCGGGCGCGATGTGGTGCCCGGCTGGGGTCGTGTTGAGTGGCTGCTGGTGCTGGCCAGCGGTGTGTTGCACGTCTTCTACTACGTGATCCTGCTGCGTGGTTACCGCAAGTCCGACCTCACCGTGGTCTACCCCATGGCGCGCGGCACCGGGCCGCTGTTGTCGTCGCTGGTGGCCATCGTGCTGCTGGGCGAACAGATCTCCGCGCTCGGTGTGGCCGGCATCGCCGGTGTGGTGGGTGGCGTGTTTCTCATCGCCGGCGGGCCGGGCTTGCTGCGCGCGGCGCACGACCCGGTGGCGCGCCGGCGTGTGCACAAAGGCATGGTCTACGGCGTGGTCACCGGTGTGTTCATCGCGTCTTACACCGTGGTCGATGGGTATGCGGTCAAGGTGGTGCTGATGTCGCCCATCCTGGTGGACTACATGGGCAACTTCGTGCGCGTGGCGCTGCTCGCGCCCAGCGTGCTGCGCGACCTGCCCACGGCCCGCCGCTTGTGGCACCTGCAGTGGCGCTACGCCTTGCTGGTGGCGGTGGTGAGCCCGGTGGCCTATGTGCTGGTGCTGTTTGCCATGCAGCAGGCGCCGCTGTCGCACGTGGCGCCCGCGCGTGAGGTGTCGATGTTGTTTGCCGCGTTGATCGGCGGCCAGTTGCTGGGCGAGGGCGATCGGCTCGCACGTTTGCTCGGGGCCATGTTGATCGCGGCCGGCGTGATGGCGCTGGCGCTGGGATGATCGTGGCATGACGACTTCACCTGCGCTGGCCTTGCTGGGCTGCGATTTCACCAGCGCGCCTTCGCGCCGCAAACCAATCACGCTGGCCGTGGGCCGCGCGGACCGCAACCGCGTCATTCTGAGCGGCGTGGAGCGCTTCGACACGCTGGACGCCTGGGCAGCCCGCATGGCCGAGCCCGGCCATTGGGTGGGCGGCTTTGATCTGCCGTTTGGTTTGCCGCGCGAACTCGTGACCACGCTGGGCTGGCCCACCGACTGGGCCGCCTGCATGGCCCACTACGCGGGTCTCAGCCGCGAAACCATCCGCGAGGCCTTCGCCGGCTTCTGCAACGCGCGCCCGGTGGGCGGCAAGTTTGCCCACCGCGCCACCGACGGACCGGCCGGCTCCAGCCCCAGCATGAAGTGGGTCAACCCACCGGTGGCCTTCATGTTGCACGCCGGTGTGCCGCGGTTGATGGCCGCCGGCCTCACCTTGCCTGGCCTGCTGCCCGGCGATGGTTCGCGCGTGGGCCTGGAGGCTTACCCCGGCCTGCTGGCGCGCAGCGTGCTGGGCACCACCTCGTACAAAAGCGACGACAAGGCCAAACAAACACCTGATCGCCTGATCGCGCGCAAGACACTCATCAACGCACTGGAAAACGGCCAGGCGCCGCTGCTGCAAGCTTGCGGTCTGCGCCTGAAGCTGACCCACGCGCAGCGCGACGCACTGGCCGACGACGCCAGCGGCGACAGCCTGGACGCCGTGCTCTGCCTGCTGCAAGCCGCCTGGGCGCAGGCGCAGCACGGGGCAGGCCACCCGCGCTGGGGCCTGCCCGAATTCGACCCGCTGGAAGGCTGGATCGTCAGCGCCTGAAAACGCCTCGCTCCCTACAATGGTTTTTGGCCCTTCTCCACACCGCACACCATGAACACCACCCCGACCGACCTCCCCACGCTGCCCGAACTGCCGGCCGGTTTGCGCTTTGCATTTGTCGAGGCCTCGTGGCACGCCGACATCGTTCATCAGGCCCGCGATGCCTTCCTTGAAGAAATGGCGCGCGGTGGTTTCAACGCCGATGCAATCGACGTGTTCGACGTGCCCGGTGCGTTTGAAATTCCGTTGCACGCGCAGCGCCTGGCCCGTTCGGGGCGGTATGCCGCGGTCGTGGGCAGCGCGCTGGTGGTGGACGGTGGCACCTACCGCCACGACTTCGTGGCACAAACCGTGGTGCAGGCGCTGATGGACGTGCAGCTGGACACCGGTGTGCCGGTGATTTCAGCCGTGCAGGCGCCGCACCATTTCCACCAGCACGTGGAGCACCGCCGCTATTTCATGCGCCACTTCGCCGTGCAGGGCACCGAGGCTGCGCAGGCCTGCCTGCAGACGGTGGCGGGGCTGCTGCGTTTGAAGAGCATGCTGCCGTCCTGACGCAGCCGCTGGTGTGTAAGGCTTTCGGTCCTGGCCAGACGAACCCGGGTCACCTGCAAGGAAACCACCCATGACCGCCTCCGCCCCAACCGCTTCGCGCCGTCGCACGGTGTTGCTGCTGGCGTCGCACGCGCTGTCCTTGCTGGTGGGCTTTGGTGCCGGCATCTACGCGCTGCCCATCCTCACCGCACCCACCGGACCGAGTGCCGAGCAGGTGGCCCAGGCCGCGGTGGGCGGCATGTACAGCGGTGAGTTCCGCCGCGATCTGAAAGACAGCGATCCCTTGCACTGGGGCGAGGGCACGGTGTCCGTGAGCCCGCAGCAGATCGTGTTCACCGGGCGGCTGGCGCCCGGGCCCGACTACAAGCTCTACCTCTCGCCCGAGTTCGTGGAGACCGAGGCCGACTTCAAGCGGCTCAAGCCGGGCATGCTGCGCGTGGGCGACGTGAAGACCTTCGAGAACTTCATCGTGGCCCTGCCCGCCGGTGTCGACCCCGCGCGTTACACCAGCGTCATCGTGTGGTGCGAAACCTTCGGCCAGTTCATCACCGCCGCGCAGTACCGCGAGCCGGGCTGAGCCTCGCCGGCAATTGATGCATCATCGCTGCCTGTGCTGCGTCACGGCCATGTTGGTCCGGTGACGGAAGTGCTTCTTCACGGAACGGAAACTCTCATGAACACAGCCAAATTGGTCGGCATCCTCCTCATCGCCGCAGGCGCCATCGGTCTGATCTATGGCAGCTTCAGCTACACCAAGGACACCTCGGCCGTGAAGCTGGGCCCGTTGGAGCTCACCGTGAAGGAAAAGGAAACCGTCAACGTGCCGGTGTGGGCCGGCATCGGTGCCATCGTGGTGGGCGCTGCACTGCTGGTGATGGGCGGCAAGAAGGGCTGATCGCACGGGCATCTGGTGGTCAGCCGATGCCGCGCAAGCCGGTAGCCCACCTGCGCTCTCCCGAACCATCCACCACGCTGCCCTCCGGCGCAGCGGGCTGGATGGTTTCGCGTTTGTGGACGCCCTTCGAGTTTCAACGCGAGGTCTGGTCCGCCATCGGCGCCGGCCAGAGCGGCTTGCTGCACGCCACCACCGGCTCCGGCAAGACCTACGCGGTCTGGCTCGGCCTGATCGAACACCTGGTGCGGTCGCTGCCCGCGCACAAGCCTGCACCGCTCACGGTGCTGTGGATCACGCCCATGCGCGCGCTCGCGGCCGACAGTGCGGCGGCCCTGTGCGCGCCGCTGACCGACCTGGCGCCCGGCTGGACGCTGGGCCTGCGCACCGGTGACACGTCCAGCGCGGAGCGGGCCCGGCAAGACCGGCGCTGGCCCACCGTGCTGGTCACCACGCCCGAATCGCTCTCGCTGCTGCTCGCGCGCAACCACGCGCCCGCCGAGCTGGCGGGTGTGCGCGCGGTGGTGGTGGATGAGTGGCACGAACTCATCGGCAGCAAACGCGGCGTGCAGGTCCAGCTGGCGCTCGCGCGGCTGCGGCGCTGGCAGCCCGACCTGCTGGTGTGGGGCATGAGCGCCACCCTGGGCAATCTCGACGAAGCCCTGCGTGTGCTCTGCGGCCCGAGCAAGGCGCAACTGGTGCGCGGGCGTGTGGACAAGGCGCTGGCCATCGACACGCTGATTCCGCCCGAGCCCGGTCGCTACTCGTGGGCCGGGCACCTGGGCGCGCGCATGCAGGAGCCGGTGGTGCGCGAGTTGGAGACCGCGAGCACCGCGCTGGTGTTCACCAACACGCGCAGCCAGGCCGAGATCTGGTACCAGATGCTGCTGGCCTTGCGGCCTGAGTGGGCCGGGCAGGTGGCCCTGCACCACGGCAGTCTGGACAAGGAAGTGCGCGAGTGGGTGGAGCAGGGGCTGAAGACCGGCCAGCTCAAGGCCGTGGTCGCCACCTCCTCGCTCGACCTCGGGGTCGACTTTCTGCCGGTGGAGCGGGTGCTGCAGATCGGCTCGGCCAAAGGTGTGGCGCGCCTGTTGCAACGCGCCGGGCGCAGCGGCCACGCACCGGGGCGGCCCAGCCGCGTCACGCTGGTGCCCACCAACACACTGGAGTTGGTGGAGGCTGCGGCCGTGCGCGAAGCCGCGCTGGCCGGGCGCGTGGAGAGCCGGCGCAGCCCCGAACAACCGCTGGACGTGCTGGTGCAGCACTTGGTCACCGTGGCGCTCGGCGGTGGTTTCCGTCCCGATGATGTGTTTGACGAGGTGCGCACCGCATTCGCCTACCGCGAGCTCTCGCGCGAGTCGTTTGACTGGGCGCTGGCCTTCTGCGAACGCGGGGGCGAGAGCCTGAACGCCTACCCCGACTACCACCGCATCCAGCCCGATGAGGCTGGCGTCTACCGCGTGCCCGACACGCCGCAGGGCCGAGCCACCGCGCGACGCCATCGCCTGGGCGTGGGCACCATCGTGAGCGACGCGTCGCTGCAGGTGAAATACATGAACGGCGGGCGCATCGGTTCGATCGAAGAGGGCTTCATCGCGCGCCTGCGCAAGGGCGATTGTTTTGTGTTCGCCGGGCGCTTGCTCGAATTCATCCGCGTGCACGAGATGACGGCCTGGGTGAAAAAGGCCGAGAAATCCAAGGGCGCTGTGCCCTCGTGGCAGGGCGGCAAGATGCCGCTGTCCACCGAGCTGGCCGATGCCGTGCTGGTGCAGATGGCGCTGGCGGCCGATGGCCGCTATGAATCGCCCGAGATGCAGGCTGCGCGCCCCATGCTCGATACCCAGGCGCGCGTCTCGCGTTTGCCGCGGCCGGGCGAGCTGCTGCTGGAGCACATGCAGTCGCGCGAGGGCCACCACCTGTATCTGTACCCCTTTGCCGGGCGCCACGTGCACCTGGGGCTGGCGAGTTTGCTGGCCTGGCGGCTGGCGCGCGAGCAACCCAACACCTTCAGCCTGTCGGTCAACGACTACGGCTTGGAGTTGCTGAGCACCGAGCCGGCCGACCTCAGCCGCTTGCTGGACCGCTCGGTGTTCAACACCGACGATTTGCTGGCGCACGTGATGGCGTCACTCAACGCGGGCGAACTGGCGCAGCGGCGTTTTCGCGAGATCGCGCGGGTGGCTGGTCTGGTGTTCAGCGGCTACCCGGGCGCGCCCAAGAGCCTCAAGCAGTTGCAGGCCTCCAGTGGTTTGTTTTTCGAGGTGTTCCGCAAGTACGACCCGGGCAATCTGTTGCTGGGTCAGGCCGAGCGCGAGGTGCTGTCGCAGGAATTGGACATCGACCGCTTGCGCAGTTGCCTGCAAGGCCTGGCCACCCACACCCTCCACAGCGTGGCGCTGGAGCGCCCAAGCCCGATGAGCCTGCCACTCATGGTGGAGCGCTTGCGTGAACGCCTGAGCACCGAACAACTTTCTGCGCGGCTGGACAAACTGCTGCGCGAACTCGACAAGGCGAACGCATGAAGCGCTGGTGGATGGGCTTGGGTGTGGTGTTGATGGCTTTGAGCGCCACCGCCCAGGTGGCACAAGATCAGGATGAGGTCTACAGCGCACGCGTCAGCCGCGTGTTTGACGGTGACACGCTCTGGGTGAAACCGCTGGCCGGCGGCCCTTACCGCAAGCTGCGCCTGGAGGGCATCGACGCGCCCGAGATCTGCCAGAGCGGCGGCGAGGCGTCGCGTGACGTGCTGTCGCGGCGCCTGCTGAACCAAGTGGTAGCGGTGCGCGTGCGCGCGCAGGACGACTACGGGCGCGGCGTGGCGCGCATCGTTCACCAGGGTGAGGATGTGGCGGCCTGGCTGGTCATCAGCGGACAAGCCTGGTCGTACCGCTGGCGGCGCAGCCTGGGGCCGTTTGCGGCGGAGGAAACCATCGCGCGCGAACGCAGGCGGGGCCTGTTCAAGGACGTTGCAGCCGAGTTGCCGCGCGACTTTCGCAAACGCCACGGGCCGTGTCCGATGCCGCCAAGGCAATGACTCAGTGCGGGTGGCCGCAGACCGCGCACTGTGGGTTCTGCGGCAGGGTGATTTCGGTGAATGCAAGATCGCGACCGTCGAGCATGAGCAGCTTGCCCGTGAGGCGGGAGCCCAGGCCGGTGAGCAGCTTCAGCGCCTCGGCCGCCTGCATGGTGCCCACGATGCCCACCAGCGGCGCGAAGACGCCCATGGTCGCGCAGCGCGTTTCTTCGAGGTCGGCCGATTCGGGGAACACGCAGGCGTAGCAGGGGTTGCCGGGTGTGCGCGCGTCGAACACGCTGAGCTGCCCGTCCATGCGGATCGCCGCACCCGACACCAGCGGCTTGCGGTGCTTCACACAGGCGCGGTTGATGGCGTGGCGGGTGGCGAAGTTGTCGGTGCAGTCCAGCACCACGTCGGCCTGTGCGACGAGTTCGCCGAGCAAGGCTTCGCCTGCCCGCTGCACGATGGGCGTGACCCGCACATCGGGGTTGATCGCGGCAATCGCCTCGACGATGGATTCGGCCTTGGGGTGGCCCACTCGCGCCAGGTTGTGGGCGATCTGGCGCTGCAGGTTGGTCTCGTCCACCACGTCGTAGTCCACCACCGTGATGCGGCCCACACCGGCGCTGCCCAGGTACAGCGCCACCGGTGAGCCCAGGCCACCGGCGCCGATGATCAGCGCATTTGAGGCCAACAAGGCCTCCTGGCCTTCGACGCCGAGTTCGTTGAGCAGGATGTGGCGCGAGTAGCGCAGGAGCTGTGCGTCGTCCAAAAGCGTCACAGCGGGCTGGCGGCCCGCTGTGTCCTCAATTTTCTTTTTTCTCTTCGACCCGAACGGTCTGGCTCTTGCTCACCATGACCGGGCGGCCCTTGAGCTGGTTGAGTGCCTGCACGAGCTGGAAGTCCTTGTCTGTGCCGAACTCGGGCACCAGGCGCTGGCCCGGGTTCTTGCGGGCTTCTTCTTCGAGGCGTTTGCGAGCGACTTCGCGCTCTTCGCTGCGCGCCTGTTCGGCGGCGCGCGCGGCGTCCGTCATGGGCGCCACAGCGGCCTTGGGGTCCTTGCCGTTGGTCAGGCTGTTCTGCAGGTCGGCTTCGCGGGTGCGCAGCGCGGCAAACACATTGCCTTCCAGGGTTTCGTCAACCAACACGTCGGGCACGATGCCCTTGCCCTGGATGGAGGTGCCCAGCGGCGTGTAGTAGCGTGCCGTGGTCAGCTTCAAACCCGTGTCCGGGCCGAGCGGGCGCACGGTTTGCACCGAGCCCTTGCCGAAGGTCTGGCTGCCCAGGATGGTGCCGCGCTTGTGGTCCTGCAGGGCACCGGCCACGATCTCGCTGGCCGAGGCCGAGCCTTCGTTGACGATCACCACCAGCGGCACGCGCTTGAGCGCACCCTTGGTGTTCTCGGTCAGGCGCTTGATGGGGTCGTTGCCGCCGCGGCGCAGGTAGTGCTGTGGAATGGCCTTGTAGATGAACTTGCTGTCTTCGAGCTGGCCGTTGGTGGACACCACCGTCACGTTCTCGGGCAGGAAGGCGGCCGACAGGGCCACGGCCGCGTCCAGCAGGCCACCCGGGTCGTTGCGCAGGTCCAGCACCAGGCCCTTGAGGTTGGGCTCGGCCTTGTAGAGGTCTTCCATCTTGCGGGCGAAGTCCTCGATGGTACGTTCCTGGAACTGCGACACGCGCACCCAGGCGTAACCCGGCTCGATCACGCGCGACTTCACGCTCTGCGTCTTGATCTCTTCGCGGGTGATCGTCACCGGGAAGGTGCGATCCTCGTCCTTGCGGAAGATGGTCAGCAGCACCTTGGTCCTGGGCTCGCCGCGCATGAGCTTGACGGCGTCGTTGATCGACAGGCCCTTGACGTTGGTGTCGTCGATCTTGGTGATCAGGTCGTTGGTCTTGAGACCGGCGCGGAAAGCGGGCGAGTCTTCGATGGGCGAAACCACCTTGACCAGGCCGTCTTCCATGGTGATTTCAATGCCCACGCCGACAAAACGGCCGCTGGTGCCTTCGCGGAATTCCTTGAACGACTTTTTGTCGAAGTACTGGGAATGCGGGTCGAGGCTGGCCACCATGCCGGTGATGGCTTCGTTGATCAGCTTTTTCTCGTCCACCGGCTCCACGTAGTCGGTCTTGACCATGCCGAACACGGCCGCGAGTTGCTGGAGCTCTTCAAGCGGCAAGGGCGCGAGCGTGCCGCGGGCCACCGCTTGCAGCTGCACCGTGGTCAGCGCACCCGCGACCGCACCAATGGCCACCCAGCCTGCAATTTTCAGCTTGTGACTCACCTGTTTTGCCATTGAATTACCCCAGTAAAAACGCCCATGCCGGGCCGCTTGGCCCGATGGCGAACCAATATACACCTATGAGCATGGGGCGCCGGTTCGGTTCCCCAATCACCAGCGCGTTGTTCAGGCCTTGCCTTGCGCGGCCACCGCAGCCGCCGCCCGGGCCGCTGCTTCGGCGTCGCCCAGGTAGTAACTTTTGATGGGTTTGAGGCCGGCGTCGAGCTCGTAGACCAGCGGAATGCCGTTGGGGATGTTGAGGTTGACAATGTCCGTCTCGGAGATGCCGTCGAGGTATT
This sequence comes from Hydrogenophaga sp., assembly GCA_046314475.1. GTDB lineage: Bacteria > Pseudomonadota > Gammaproteobacteria > Burkholderiales > Burkholderiaceae_C > Hydrogenophaga. Next base: position 17,005 of record JBKBWW010000037.1, on the reverse strand, counting down.
TCACCAGCGCCCGGATGCTGTTGCCGTGCGCAGCCACCACCACGCGTTTGCCGGCCTTGATGGCGGGCGCCATGGCCTCGTTCCAGAACGGCAGCACGCGCGCCACGGTGTCTTTCAGGCACTCGGTGAGGGGAATCTCTTCCGGCTTGAGGCGGTCGTAGCGGCGGTCGCCGCGCTCGCTGCGCGGGTCTGCGGCTTCCAGCGCAGGCGGTGGGGTGTCGTAGCTGCGGCGCCAGACCAGCACTTGGTCGTCACCGTATTTTTTTGCGGTGTCGGCCTTGTTCAGGCCCTGCAGGGCGCCGTAGTGGCGTTCGTTCAGGCGCCAGCTGTGCACCACCGGCAGCCAGGTGCGGTCCATTTCGTCGAGCACATGCCACAGCGTGCGTGTGGCGCGCTTGAGCACGCTGGTGTAGGCGACGTAGAAGTCGTAGCCCTCGGCTTTCAGCAGCCGGCCAGCGGCCAGCGCCTGGTTGAGTCCGGTGGGGGTGAGGTCGACATCGGTCCAGCCGGTGAATCGGTTTTCCAGGTTCCAGGTGGATTCGCCGTGGCGAATCAGGACGAGTTTGTACATGGGCGAGGGGGTGGCGTTGGTGGAGCGGGACGGAGAAAAACAGGTGCACTGCGGAGCAGCCGCGGCACAGAGCAGCCCGCCATTCTAAAATCTCGGGCTTACTCGAAAGGTGTCCTCGTGAGTTTCTTCATCGATAACTGGATTTTGTTGGCCGTGGCGTTCTCGTCGGGCGCCATGCTGTTGTGGCCCATGGTGTCTGCGGGCGCACGCGCCGGCTCGCTCACCACCGCGCAGGCCGTGCAGCTCATGAACCGCGACAAGGCGGTGGTGGTGGACGTGAGCGAGCCGGCCGAATTTGCCGCCGGCCACGTGATCGGCGCCAAGAACGTGCCGCTCGGCGAACTGGAAGCCAAGCTCCCCGCTGCTGTCAAGAACAAGGCCACCCAGCTGATCCTGGTGTGCTCCAACGGCGCCAAGGCCAACCGGGCCGCGGCCACGGCCAAAAAGCTGGGCTATGAGAACGCGCAATCCCTGACGGGTGGCATGGGCGCCTGGCGCGCCGCCAGCCTGCCGGTGCAAAAAGCCTGATCATCCGGCTTCGTTTTTTTGCACCGACGGAGAAGTTTGCATGGCCAAAGTCAAGATGTTCACCAGCGCCTATTGCCCGTATTGCAGTTCGGCCAAGGCGCTGCTGCAAAGCCACGGCGTGGCCGACCTGGAAGAGGTTTTCGTGGACGGGCAGCCCGAGTTGCGCGCGCAGATGAAGGCCATCACCGGCCGCACGAGCGTTCCGCAGATCTTCATTGGCGAGCAGCATGTGGGTGGCTGTGACGACCTTCACGCGCTCGATGGACGCGGTGGTCTGGTGCCGCTGCTGCAGGCCTGAGTCACCAAGCCGTCTTGCCGGGCTGACATAATTCGCCCAGTGCCCGCCGCGGGAACGCTCCCCCGGCGGGCTTGTTTTTTCAACGCATTCTTCGAGACAACACCATGGCAGAAAACCAGGAACCCACCTTCCAGATCCAGCGCGTCTACCTCAAGGAAGCGTCGCTCGAACAACCCAATTCGCCCGCCATCCTGCTCGAACAGGAACAGCCCACGGTGGACATCCAGCTCGGCGTGGAAGCCAGCCCGGCCGCCGACGGCGTGTTTGAGGTCTGCGTGACCGCCACCGTGACCACCAAGATCAAGGACAAGACCGTGTTCCTGGTCGAAGCCAAACAGGCCGGCATTTTTGAAATCCGCAACCTGCCGCAGGAGCAGATGGGCCCGATCATGGGCATCGCCTGCCCGCAGATCGTGTACCCGTACCTGCGCAGCAACGTGGCCGACATCATCCAGCGCGGTGGTTTCCCGCCCGTGCACCTGGCCGAGATCAACTTCCAGGCCATGTACGAGCAGCAGCAGGCCCAGGCCGCGGCCGACGCGCCCCGCATCGTCACGCAATAAGGCCGTGCCCGGCACTGGCCCGATGAACATCGTCGTGCTCGGCGCGGGTGCCTGGGGCACTGCGCTGGCCATCAGCGCAGCGGGTCAGGTAAACGCCCGTCGACATGTCACCTTGTGGGCGCGCGACACGCAGCAAGCCACCGACCTGCAGCAACACCGCGAGAACCGCCGCTACCTGAGCGGGGCGGGTGTGCCGGCCGCGGTGCAGATCGCCACCGGATCGCTGCACAGCGATTCGGCGGTGCTGGATGGCGCCGACCTCGTGATCGTGGCCACACCCATGGCAGGACTGCGCGGCATGCTGACGCTGCTGGCCAACCAGCGCGCGCCCGTGGCGTGGCTGTGCAAGGGATTTGAAGCACCCACGACACAAACCACCGGCTTGCTGGGCCACGAGGTGCGTGCCCAGGTGGCGCCCGGTTTGCAGGCTGGTGTGTTGAGCGGGCCGAGCTTCGCGCTCGAGGTGGCACGCGGACAACCCACGGCTTTGGTGGCTGCCAGCGAACATGCCGGCGTGCGCGACACGCTGGTGGCCGCCTTCCACAGTTCCACCCTGCGCGTGTACGCGAACGACGACATCGTGGGTGTGGAGGTCGGCGGTGCGGTGAAGAACGTGCTGGCGATTGCCACCGGGTTGTGCGATGGGTTGGGACTGGGCATGAATGCACGGGCTGCGCTCATCACCCGCGGCCTGGCCGAGATGACCCGCCTGGGGCTGGCCTTGGGCGCCAAGGCCGAAACTTTCATGGGGCTGTCGGGCCTGGGCGATCTGGTGCTCACGGCCACCGGCGATCTCTCGCGCAACCGCAAGGTGGGCCAGTTGCTCGCGCAGGGCTTGAACCTGCAGCAGGCGGTGGATTCGCTCGGCCATGTGGCCGAAGGTGTTTACAGCGCCCGCACGGTGGCGCAGCGCGCACGGTCACTGGGTGTGGACATGCCCATCACCGACGCGGTGGTGGCCTTGCTGGACGGTGGCCTGCAGCCTGGGCAGGCGGTGGCCCTGCTCATGGGCCGGGACCCCAAGGACGAACTGCTCTGATCAAGCGGGCGCACAACCCGCCGGGTTGAACACCCGCTCGGTCGATGCCGGGTTGCGCGCCAGCGCAGCAGCCGGCCGGCGCGGGCGGCGCACCAACTCCCCGCCGCAGTTCGGACAGGTGTTGTTCAACTTCGATTCCGCGCATTCGCTGCAGAAAGTGCATTCAAAGGTGCAGATGCGCGCGTCCAGCGATTCGTTGGGCAGGTCGCGGTTGCAGCATTCGCAGTTGGGGCGCAGCTGGAGCATGGCGAGACCTCCGGGTGTCAGATTTCAAAGTTGTCGATGAGCCGGGTTGAGCCCAGGCGCGCGGCGCCCAGCACCACCAGCGGATCACCCGCAAGTGGTGCCTGCAGGTCGGCGCGGCGGCGCACGGTCAAATAATCGGGCTGCCAGCCGCGCGCAGTCAGGCCCTTCATGGCGCGTTCTTCCAGCGCGGGCAGTTGACGCACCAGGCCGTCGGCGGCAGCCAACGCATCGCGGCCCAGCGCACGCAACGCCAAAGACAGTTGCACCGCCTCGACACGCTCGCTCTCGCTCAGGTAACCGTTGCGCGAACTCAGGGCCAGACCATCAGGGGCACGCTGGGTGTCGCCACTGACGATGGTGATGGGCAGCGCAAACTGCTTCACCATGCGCCGGATCACCATTTGCTGCTGGTAGTCCTTCTGCCCGAAGACGGCAAAACGTTCACCCTTGGCCTCGGACAACACACTCTGGAACAGCTTCATCACCACCGTGCACACACCGGTGAAAAAGCCGGGGCGGAAATGGCCTTCAAGAATGTCGGCCAGCTCGGCAGGCGGGTGCACCTTGAAGCCCTGCGGCTCGGGGTACATCTCTTTCTCTGAAGGCGCAAAGACCACGTCACAACCCGCGGCGGCGAGCTTGTCGCAATCGGCCTGCAAGGTGCGCGGGTAGGTGTCGAAGTCTTCGTGCGGCGCGAACTGCAGCCGGTTGACGAAGATGCTGGCCACCGTCACATCGCCCAGGGGTTTGGCGGTGCGAATCAGATCAAGGTGGCCCGCATGCAGGTTGCCCATGGTGGGCACCAGGGCGGGGCTGTTGAAGTGGCGCAGCGTGGCACGCAGCTCTTCGATGGTGTGAACGACTTTCATGCTCACCAGGCGTGCAGGGCGTCGTCCGGGAAGGTCCCGTTTTTCACGGCCGCCACGTAGGCCGCCATCGCGTCGCGCACGCTGCCCGCGCCCTCCATGAAGTTGCGCACGAACTTGGGGTTCTTGCCCAGGTTGACGCCGAGCATGTCGTGCATCACCAGCACCTGGCCGGCCGTGCCCTGGCCCGCGCCGATGCCGATGGTGTGGCAGGTCGGGAGCTGGCGGGTGATCTCGGCCGACAGGGCCGCAGGCACCATTTCCAGCACGACCATGGTGGCGCCGGCGTCCTGCAGTTCGAGCGCATGGCGCTTGAGCACGAGCGCGGCCGCGTCGCCACGGCCTTGCACGCGGTAGCCGCCGAGCGCGTGCACCGTCTGTGGTGTCAGGCCCAGGTGGGCACACACCGGGATGCCGCGCTCGACCAGAAAGCGCACAGTCTCCGCCGTCCAGCCGCCGCCTTCAAGCTTGACCATGTGAGCACCCGCGTGCACCAACTGGGCGGCGCTGCGCATGGCTTGTTCTTTGGATTCGTGGTAACTGCCAAAGGGCAGGTCGCCCAGCAACCAGGCGGTGGCCTGCACGCGGCGCAGACCCCGCGCCACGCTCTCCACGTGGTAGGCCATGGTCTCCAGCGTCACGCCGGCGGTGCTGGCCAGGCCCTGGCAGACCATGCCCAGCGAGTCGCCCACCAGGATGCACTCCACACCGGCGGCGTCGGCCACGGCGGCGAAGGTGGCGTCGTAGGCGGTGAGCATGGTGATCTTTTCACCGCGCTCGCGCATTTCGGCCAGGCGCGGCAAGCTCACGGGTTTGCGCTGGGGCAGGGGCGAGGCCGTGGGCAGCGTGCCGTAGGGCGTGGCCATGGGCGGGGAGTTGGTGGGGGTGCTCATTCGTGGGTCCCGCGTGTTTCAGGGGTGGGTGAGAATGCGGGACTATAGACCATCCCGGTATGCTTGCGGCCCATGAAACACCTCTCCGATTTCACCCTGGACGACCTGCAAGAACTGGCCCTGCACGATGTGTCGCGTGCCCTTGCGGAAGACGTGGGCGCAGGCGACCTGACCGCCGCGCTGATCGACGCCGAGCGACCCGCGCGTGCGCGCATCCTTGCGCGCGAGGCAGCGGTGATCTGCGGCACGCCGTGGGTTGAAGCGGCGGTGCTCGCCACCGATCCGCACGCCCGGCTGACCTGGCATGTGACCGAGGGCCAGCGCTGCACGGCTGATCAGACCGTGCTCACCATCGAAGGCCGCGCCCAGCGCTTGCTCACGGCCGAGCGCACCGCGCTCAACTTCCTTCAACTGCTGTCGGCCGTGGCCACCAAAACGGCGGTGTTTGTGGACGCCGTGGCGGGCACGCGCGCGAAGATCGTCGACACGCGCAAGACCTTGCCGGGCCTGCGGCTGGCGCAGAAATACGCGGTGAAAACCGGCGGCGGTGTGAACCACCGCATTGGTCTGTATGACGCGGTGCTGATCAAGGAGAACCACATTGCCGCGGCCGGTGGCGTCGCCCAAGTGCTGCAGCGCGTGCGCGAGACGGCGCCTCAGGCGCGGTTTGTCGAGATTGAAGTGGAGACCCTGGCCCAGCTCGACGAGGCCCTGGCCTGCGGTGCCACCATGGTCTTGCTGGACAACATGGACATCCCCACCTTGCAGGAAGCGGTGCGGCGCAACGCCGGTCGCGCGGTGCTGGAGATTTCCGGTGGCGTGAACCTGCAGACCGTGCGCGCGCTGGCCGAAACTGGCGTGGACCGCATCTCCATCGGCGCTCTCACCAAGGACGTGAAGGCCATTGATTTTTCCATGCGATTCGAGGCGCTTTGACGCCACGACAAGGACCCCCATGAACACCGAAGCCAACGTCATCGACGTCGAATACGAACAACCCGCCTGTCCCACGCAGCACGCTTGGGCGCGTGTGCCAGTGGAGCCGGGGCCGAAGCAGCGAGCCGAGTTGAAAGACAAGATCCGCCGTCTGCTGAAAGAGCGCAACGCGGTGATGGTGTCGCACTACTACGTGCACCCCGATTTGCAGGATCTGGCCATCGAGACCGGTGGCATCGTGAGCGACTCGCTGGAGATGGCGCGCTTCGGTCGCGACCACGCGGCGCAGACGCTGATCGTTTCAGGTGTGCGCTTCATGGGGGAGACCGCCAAAATTTTGAGCCCCGAGAAAACCGTGCTCATGCCCGATCTCGATGCCAACTGCTCGCTTGACCTGGGCTGCCCCATCGACGAGTTCAGCGCGTTCTGCGATGCGCACCCGGACCGCACCGTGGTGGTCTATGCCAACACCAGCGCGGCGGTGAAGGCGCGTTCGGACTGGCTGGTCACGTCGAGCTGCGCGCTGGACATCGTGCGTGCCTTGAAGGACAAGGGCCACAAGATCCTGTGGGCGCCCGACAAGCACCTGGGCGGCTACATCCAGCGCGAGACCGGTGCCGACATGGTGATGTGGGGCGGCGCCTGCATCGTGCACGACGAGTTCAAGGCATTCGAGCTGCAGGCACTGATGAAGGAACACCCGCAAGCCAAGGTGCTGGTTCATCCGGAGAGCCCGGCCGACGTGATCGCGCTGGCCGACTCGGTGGGCTCCACCTCGGCCATCCTGCGCGCCGCACGCGAGATGGATGCACCCGAGTTCATCGTGGCCACCGACAACGGCATGATGCACATGCTGCGTCAGCAGAACCCCGGCAAGGTGTTCATCGAAGCGCCCACCGCCGGCAACAGCGCCACCTGCAAGAGCTGCGCGCACTGCCCGTGGATGGCCATGAATGGCCTGGCCGGTGTGGCGCAGATCCTGGAAAAAGGCCTGAACGAAATCCACGTCGACCCGGCGCTGATTCCCCGGGCACGTTTGCCGATCGACCGTATGCTGGCGTTCACCGGTGCGCAGCGCAGCGGTCACAACCCCGGTGCGCTGGTGCCGAACATCGGCGCAGCCTGACATTTCCGTTCGGGCTGAGCTTGTCGAAGCCCTCGCCTACACCTGGGTGAGCCCTTCGACAAGCTCAGGGCGAACGGGATGGTTGGCTCAGCGAGCCGGTGGGACGAGGATCGTCGGTTTCGCCACCGGCAACATGTCCGGGTAGTCGCGGCTGAAGTGCAGGCCGCGGCTTTCGTGCCGCAACATGGCCGACATCACGATCAGGTCGGCCACCTGCACCAGGTTGCGCAGTTCCAGCAGGTCGCGCGTGACGTGGAACTGGGCGTAGAACTCGTGGATTTCGGCTTGCAGCAGAGCGATGCGGTGGGCCGCTCGCTCCAGTCGCTTGTTGGTGCGCACAATGCCGACGTAGTCCCACATGAAGCGGCGCAACTCGTCCCAGTTGTGCGAGATCACCACCTGCTCGTCGGCATCGGTCACGCGGCTGTCGTCCCACGGTGGCGTGGCCGGCACGTCGGCGTCGCCCGCCGTGCGGATGGCGCTCACCGCACCCTGCGCAAACACCATGCACTCCACCAGCGAGTTGCTGGCCAGGCGGTTGGCGCCGTGCAGGCCGGTGCAGGTGGTTTCGCCCACTGCGTACAGGCCGGTGATGTCGGTGCGCCCGCCCAGGTCGGTCACGATGCCGCCGCAGGTGTAGTGCGCAGCCGGTACCACGGGAATCGGCTCTTTGGTGATGTCGATGCCCAACTCGGCGCAGCGCGCCAGGATGTTGGGAAAGTGCTCCTGCAGAAACGCGGGGGGCTGGTGCGAGATGTCCAGGTGCACGCAGTCCAGGCCGTGTTTCTTCATTTCGAAGTCGATCGCGCGCGCCACCACGTCGCGCGGTGCCAGCTCCGCTCGTGGGTCATGGTCGGGCATGAAGCGGTGGCTGCCCAGGTGCGGCGGCAGCTTGAGCAGGCCGCCTTCACCGCGCACGGCTTCGGTGATCAGGAAACTCTTGGCGTGCGGGTGGTAGAGGCAGGTCGGGTGGAACTGGATGAATTCCATGTTGCCCACCCGGCAGCCGGCGCGCCAGCCTGCGGCAATGCCGTCGCCGGTGGCGGTGTCGGGGTTGGTGGTGTAGAGGTAGACCTTGCCCGCACCGCCTGTGGCCAGCACGGTGTGGGCGGCGCTGAAGGTCACGACCTCGTCGCGCACGGTGTCGAGCACGTAGGCGCCGAAGCAACGGTCACTCGTCTGGCGGGCCGGGTCGTGGTCGGGCAGTTTGCGGTCGGTGATCAGGTCGACCAGCATGTGGTGCTCGAAAACTTTGATGGCGGGCGTGTTGCGAACGCGTTCGATCAGCGTGGCCTGCACCGCCGCGCCGGTGGCGTCGGCCGCGTGCACGATGCGCCGGTGGCTGTGCCCACCTTCGCGCGTGAGGTGAAGCTCGCCCGCTTCCAGCGAGAAGGGCACACCCAGCTCTTGCAGCCAGGCGATGGCCGTCGGTGCGTTTTCCACCGTGAACTGCGTGGCTTCCAGGTCGCACAGGCCCGCGCCGGCCACCAGCGTGTCATCGACGTGAGAGGCGTAACTGTCGCCCTCGGCCAGCACCGCCGCAATGCCACCTTGCGCCCAGTTGCTGGAGCCGTCGAGCAGGGCACGCTTGGTGACCACGGCCACGCGGTGGGTGGTGGACAGGTGCAGCGCCGCGGTCAGCCCGGCCAGGCCGCTGCCGATGATGAGGACGTCGAAGCGGTGAAGGTCGGTCATGTGTGGAGAGGACTAGCTCGGCGTGTACGCCAGGCGGACATAAATGGGGGCGAAGGCCTCGGCCTGGGTCAGTTCGATGAGCGTCTCTTTGGCCAGTTCGAGCATGGCAATGAAGGTCACCACCAGCACGGGCGAGCCCTTCTCAGGGTCGAACAGTTCACCGAATTCGACGAACTTGCGCCCTTGCAGGCGGCGCAGCACGATGCTCATGTGCTCGCGCACCGAGAGCTCTTCGCGGCTGATCTTGTGGTGTTGCACGAGCTTGGCGCGTTTCAAGATGTCGCGCCAGGCGCTTTGCAGATCGATCGCGCTCACGTCGGGGAAGCGTGGCGCCAGCGCCTGTTCCACGTAGACCTGGGCGCGCAGGAAATCGCGGCCGTACTGCGGTGCTTCGGTCAGGCGCTGGGCGGCGAGTTTCATCTGCTCGTATTCGAGCAGGCGGCGCACCAGCTCGGCACGCGGGTCCTCGGCTTCTTCCCCCTCGGCCGTTTTCTTGGGCGGCAGCAACATGCGCGACTTGATCTCGATCAGCATGGCCGCCATCAGCAGGTACTCGGCCGCCAGCTCCAGGTTGCTGTTGCGGATCTCGTCCACGTAGGTGAGGTACTGGCGCGTGACCGCCGCCATCGGGATGTCGAGGATGTTGAAGTTTTGCTTGCGGATCAAGTACAGCAGCAGGTCCAGCGGGCCTTCAAATGCTTCCAGAAAGATCTGCAGCGCGTCCGGCGGGATGTACAGGTCCCGCGGCATGGCGAACAGCGGTTCGCCGTACAAGCGCGCCAGCGCCACGTGGTCCACCACGGTGGGCAGCACCGCGTCCAGGCCCTGGGGTGCCTCGTCGAGCGTGTGGATCTCGTTGCCCATGTCGTGGTGAGGCAAGAGTCGTCAGATCACAGGTGGTCGGAGCCTGTCTGGTAGACGTAGGGCTGTTGCGGCACGCGGGCGGTTTCGGCCTCGGCCTGGAAGCCGCGGTCGATGGCCTTGTCCCACAGGAGCGAGCGGCCCTGGCGCTGCGACTGCTCCAGTCCCGGCTTGTCGGCCTTGAGCTGTTCGATGAACAACGTGGCGTCGGACTTGTAGTCGGGGCGGCGGAAGAAGGACATGGTGTTCGGAGCCTGGTGCGGGGAAAGGCGCGATTTTAACGGTCCGCACCCCGGCTCGGGGCACCCGGGGTCACTCGCAGGTGTTCAGCCGCGCCGCGAAGCCGGAGCGTTCGATCAGCGAGCGCGGCTGCGGGTGCAGGCCCACCATGCCCAAGTGGCCACCACGTTTGTGCACCGCCTTGTGCAGCTGCTCCAGCGCGTCCAGCCCGGTGGTGTCCAGCGAGATCATGTGGCTGGCGTCCAGCATCACGTTGACGGGCGTGGTTGAGCGTTCCACTTCCGCCACGATGGGGTCGATCTTGGCCACCGCGCCAAAGAACAGCGAGCCGTACAGCTTGTAGGTGGCCTGGTGCTCGGTGCGCGCCACCGGTTCGGCGCGGAAGATCTCGCTCTGGCGCCGCACGAACAGCACCACCGCAAGCACCAGGCCCAGCTCCACCGCGACCGTGAGGTCGAAAATGATGGTCACGAAAAAGGTGGACAGCATCATCAACCGGTAGTGGTTGCTAAAACGCTTGAGCCGCGCGAACTCGCGCCATTCGCCCATGTTCCAGGCCACGAACAGCAGCACGCCGGCCAGCACCGACAAGGGGATGTGGTACGCCAGTGGCGCCGCCAGCAACACGACGGCGGCCAGGGTGAGGGCGTGCACCATGCCCGCCACCGGCGAAGCGGCGCCCGAGCGGATGTTGGTCACCGTGCGCGCGATGGTGCCGGTGGCCGGCATGCCGCCGAAGAAAGGCACCACCGCGTTGGCGATGCCCTGGGCCATGAGCTCCTGGTTCGGGTCGTGTTTGGGCGCGTCGCCCAGCTGGTCGGCCACGCGGGCGCACAGCAGCGATTCGATGGCGCCCAGCAGCGCGATGGTGAGGGTGGGCGTGACCAGCAGGCGCACGGTTTCCCATGAAAAATCGGGCAACGCGAACACCGGCAGGCCTTGTGGGATGCCACCAAAGCGCGTGCCCACTGTCTCCACCGGCAAGCTCAACAACCAGGCCAGCAGCGACAGTGAGACCAGCGCCACCACCGGGCCGGGAATGCGCGACGTGGCCTTGAGCGCGCTCACCGTCTCGATGGCTTCGAGTTGGCGGCGGAACTGCGAATCCACCGCCCACAGGCGCGGCCACACCACCAGACCCAACACGCACAGGCCACCGAGCCCGAGTGCGAACGGGTTCAGACTGTTGATGTGGCCGGCGATGGCGCCGATCTGACCGAAGAAGCTCGCCGGCATCTTGTCGATGTTGAGGCCCAGCAGATCGCGCACCTGCGAAAGCGCAATGAGCACCGCGATGCCGTTGGTGAAACCGATCACCACCGTGACCGGCACATAGCGCACCAGCGTGCCCAAACGAAACAGGCCGAGCAGGAAGAGCAGCACCCCGGCGCTGGCGGTGGAGATCAGCAGGTTGGCCACGCCGTAGCGTTCGACGATGCCGTAGACGATGACGATGAAGGCGCCCGCCGGGCCGCCGATCTGCACCGAGGTGCCGCCCAGTGCCGAGATCAGGAAGCCCGCGATGATCGCGGTCCACAGCCCGGCTTCGGGTTTGAGGCCGCTGGCGATCGCGAAGGCCATGGCCAGGGGCAGCGCCACGATGCCGACCGTGGCACCGGCGCCCACGTCACGCGCCAGCTTGTCGCGGTTGTAGCCCTGCAGGTCTTGCATCAGCCGCGGACGAAACGGGGCGAGGGGTGGCAATCCTTGAAACATGGGGCATGTTACCTTTGGCTACCGTTCGGGAGGCTGACAGCCAAGACCTCGAACAGCGCGGACTTACACTGAATTTTTCACCCCGACGAAGGTGGTCTGCATGCGTGGTTTGAACGGTGTTGTTCGCCGAGGATTCTGGGTCGCCCTGCTGGCAGTGGCCGCTGTGCTCGCCGCTTGCGACGCGAAGAACATCAGCGAACTCGAAGAAGGCGTGTCCACCGAAGCCGATGTGCGCGAGCGCTTTGGCGTGCCCGAAGCGGTGTGGGACGGCGAGGACGGCGCGCAGATCTACGAATACAACCGCCAGCCCGCGGGCCATGTGAACTACATGATCACCATCGGGCCCGACGGGCGCATGGCCGCGCTGCGCCAGGTGCTCACCGAACGCAACTTTGCGCGTGTGTTGCCCGGCATGGCGATGGAAGAGGTGCGCCGCATGCTGGGCAAGCCGATGAAGATCACCCCCTACGAACTCAAACGCGAGACGCACTACGACTGGCGCTACATGGAGGGCAACAGGCCGGATGACTCCAAGGTGTTCACGGTTGTCTTCGACCCGGACCTCAGGGTCATCAGCACCGGGTCGATGCGCGATCCTGATCTGGATCGCAACAGGTGACTACCTGACTCGCATGCCGGGCTTTGCGCCCGGCCAGGGGTTGAGGATGTGGATGCCGGGCTCTGCCGTTTCGTCCACATGGCTGGCGGCCAGCACCATGCCTTCGCTCACACCAAATTTCATCTTGCGCGGGGCCAGGTTGGCCACCATCACGGTGAGCTTGCCCACCAGGTCTTCGGGCGCGTAGGCGCTGGCAATGCCGCTGAACACATTGCGCGTTTTGCCTTCGCCCACGTCCAGCGTCAGGCGCAGCAGCTTGGTGGAGCCTTCCACGGCTTCGCAGTTGACGATCTGTGCAATGCGCAGGTCGATCTTGCTGAAGTCGTCGATGGTGATCGTGTCGGCGATCGGCTCGCCGCCGGGCACCGTCAACTCGGCGACCGGAGCCGGCGGTGGTTCGAACAGCGCTTCGAGCTGCTTCACGTCCACCCGCTGCATCAGGTGCTGGTAGGCATTGATGCTGTGGCCAGCACCGAGCAGGGTTGACGCGTCGCTGAACTGCAGCGGCTCAACCTGCAGGAAGCCCTCGACGTTGGTGGCCAGCGCAGGCAGCACTGGCTTCAGGTAGAGCGTGAGCAGGCGGAAGGCTTCGATGCACGCGGTGCACACGTCGTGCAGGCGCCCATCCATGCCGTCCTGCTTGGCCAGCTCCCAGGGCTTGTTCTGGTCCACGTAGGCGTTCACGCGGTCGGCCAGCAGCATCACTTCGCGCAGCGCCTTGCCGTACTCACGTTCGGCGTGCAGCGCGGTGATCGAGGGTGCGGCGGTCTGCAGGTGGTCGATCAGGTTGTCGCCATCGGCGGACACCTCGCCGAGCTTGCCCTCGAAGCGCTTGGCAATGAAGCCGGCCGCGCGCGAGGCGATGTTGATGTACTTGCCGATCAGGTCGCTGTTGACCCGTGCCAGGAAGTCGTCGGCATTGAAGTCGATGTCTTCGTTGCGCGCCGACAGCTTGGCGGCCAGGTAGTAGCGCAGCCACTCCGGGTTCATGCCCAGGCCCAGGTATTTCAGCGGGTCCAGGCCGGTGCCGCGGCTCTTGCTCATCTTCTCGCCGTTGTTCACCGTGAGGAAGCCGTGCACGAACACCGCGTTGGGCACCTTGCGGCCGCTGAAATGCAGCATGGCGGGCCAGAACAGCGTATGGAAGGTGATGATGTCCTTGCCGATGAAGTGGAACTGCTCGGTGGTCGGATCGGCCATGAAGGCGTCGAAATCCAGTCCCTTCTTGCCGAACCAGTTCTTCAATGACGCGAGGTAGCCCACCGGTGCGTCCAGCCACACATAGAAGTATTTGCCCGGTGCGTCGGGGATCTCGATGCCGAAGTAGGGCGCGTCGCGGCTGATGTCCCAGTCGCCCATCTTGGGCTTGCCGTCTTCACCCGGCTCGATCCACTCGCTGATCTTGTTCAGCACCTCGGGCTGCACCGCGCCGCTTTGCGTCCACTGGTCCAGAAAGGCCAGGCAGCGCGGGTCGGAGAGTTTGAAGAAGAAATGCTCCGAGTTTTTCAGCACCGGCTTGGCGCCCGACAAGGCTGAGTAGGGGTTGATCAGGTCGGTGGGGCTGTAGACCTTGCCGCAGACCTCGCAGTTGTCGCCGTACTGGTCCTTGGCATGGCAGTTGGGGCACTCGCCCTTGATGAAGCGGTCGGGCAGGAACATGCTCTTCTCGGGGTCGAAGAACTGTTCGATGGTGCGGGTTTCAATCAGGCCGTTGGCCTTGAGGTCGCGGTAGATCTGTTGCGCGAGCTCGTGGTTCTCGGGCGCGTCGGTGCTGTGCCAGTTGTCAAACGCAATGTGGAAGCCGTCGAGGTAGGGCTTGCGGCCCGCGGCGATGTCGGCCACGAACTGCTGGGGCGTCTTGCCGGCCTTGTCAGCTGCGATCATGATCGGCGCGCCGTGCGCGTCGTCGGCGCAGACGAAGTGCACCTCGTTGCCCTGCATGCGCTGGAACCGCACCCAGATGTCGGCCTGGATGTATTCCATGATGTGGCCGATGTGGAAGTTGCCGTTGGCGTAGGGCAGGGCGGTGGTGACGAACAGGCGTCGCTGGCTCATGGGATGGGCTTTCTTCTGGGGAACCCGCGATTTTAGGGCGTCGGCTTGTCGATGTCCTCATGGCGATTGTGTGAATGACCCCGGTCGGGGTGGGGCGTTAGACTTCAGCCCGTCCTTGAGACCCGATACCCCCACCCCCTCTGGAGCCAGTCCCCCATGTCCGTTGATTCCCAGGCGCTGCTGACCGCGCTGCAAGCCGTCATCGATCCGAACACCGGACGCGACTTCGTCACCAGCAAGGCGCTGAAGAACCTGCAATCCACCGACGGCGATGTGTCGTTCGATGTGGAGCTGGGCTATCCGGCCAAGAGCCAGATGCCGGTGTTCCGCAAGGCCCTGATCGCAGCGGCCAAAAGCGTGGCGGGCGTGGACAACGTGTCGGTCAACATGACCATGAAGATCACGGCGCACGCGGTGCAGCGCGGTGTGCAGGTCATGCCCAACGTGAAGAACATCATTGCCGTGGCCTCGGGCAAGGGCGGTGTGGGCAAGAGCACCACCGCGGTCAACCTGGCGCTGGCGCTCTCCGCCGAGGGCGCCAAGGTCGGCATTCTGGACGCCGACATCTACGGCCCGAGCCAGCCCATGATGATGGGCGTGGAGGGCCGGCCCGAGAGCGCGGACGGCCAGACCATGGAGCCGCTGGAGAACTACGGCGTGCAGGTGATCTCGATCGGCTTTTTGATCGACCGCGACGAAGCCATGATCTGGCGCGGCCCCATGGCCACGCAGGCGCTGGAGCAGTTGCTGCGCCAGACCAACTGGAAAGATCTCGACTACCTGATCGTCGACATGCCCCCGGGCACCGGCGATATCCAGCTCACCCTGAGCCAGCGCGTGCCGCTCACCGGCGCGGTGATCGTCACCACGCCGCAGGACATCGCCCTGCTTGACGCGCGCAAGGGCATCAAGATGTTCGAGAAGGTGGGCGTGCCCATCCTGGGCATTGTGGAAAACATGGCGGTGCACGTGTGCGAGAAGTGCGGTCACACCGAACACATCTTTGGTGTGGACGGCGGCAAGAACATGGCGGCCGAGTACGGCATGGACTACCTGGGCGCGCTGCCACTGAACATGAGCATCCGCGTGCAGGCCGACAGCGGCATGCCCAGCGTGGTGGCCGACCCGGACGGCGAAATCGCCGCGCTGTACAAGTCGGTCGCGCGCCAGCTGGCGATCAAGATCGCGGCCAAGGCCAAGGACTTTTCGAACAAATTCCCGAGCATCAAGATTTCCAAGGAAACCTGAAGCAACGGCTTCGCTGCCACTGAAAAGCCGGTTCATCGCCGGCTTTTTTGCGCCCGAGCTTTTGTACTGAAGTAGTGCCGATGCGGTATGGCGTGCCCCTGGCGTTTCGGATGTGATGCCCATACCCCCGGGAGATCAACGTGCCACTTGCGTCCTACCAGATTCGACACATGACCCGAGACCACCTGTCCATCGCCCTGCGCTGGGCCGAGCGGGAAGGCTGGAATCCCGGGCTGCACGACGGGAGTGCACTGCACGACCTGGATCCCCAGGGCTTCCTGATGGGGTGGCTGGGCGAAAAGCCGGTGGCGTCGATCTCATGTGTTCGCTACAGCGCCCGCTACGCTTTCCTGGGCTTCTATATCGTCGATCCGCTGCTGCGTGGACACGGCTTGGGCAAGGCCATCTGGGGTGCCTCCATGAACCGGGTGGCGGGCTGCGTGGTGGGCCTTGACGGCGTGGTGAAGCAGCAGGACAACTACCGCCGTTCCGGCTTTGAACTCGCCTGGTACAACTTGCGCTACCAGGGCCGGGGTCGTGAGGGATCGGTTGTTCCCGACCGGCGTGTGGTGCCGCTGTCGGACATCCCGTTCGAGGCCCTGGCTGCTTACGACCAGGCCTTTCAGCCCGAGCCGCGCCCTGCCTTCCTGCAGGCCTGGATCCAGATGCCGCAGAGCCACGCGCTGGGGTGGTGGCAAGACGGCGCGTTGCGCGGATACGGCGTCTTGCGGGCCTGTGTGGAGGGCCACAAGCTGGCACCGTTGTGCGCCGACACGCCGGCCATCGCCGAGGCCTTGTTCGAGGCGCTGAGCGCCCGGGTGCCCGCGGCAGAGCCGGTCTTCATGGATGTGCCCGAAGGCAACCCCCTGGCCACCCAGCTGGCGCTGGGCCAAGGCATGGACGCCACCTTTCCCACCGCGCGCATGTACCGCGGCCCGGCGCCGCAACTGGCGCTCTCTCGCCTCTATGGCCTGACCAGCCCCGAGGTCGGCTGATGCCGGTGCCCGGTGTCCTGCGTCAGGTTTGGGGCGCTTCGCGCTCGCGCAGCCTGAACCGCTGGATCTTGCCGGTGGCCGTCTTGGGCAGTTCGGGCAGGAACTCGATGAACCGCGGGTACTTGTAGGGCGCCAGTTTCTCTTTCACGAAAGCCTGCAGCTCGGCTTCGGTGGCCTGCACGCCGCTTTTGAGCACCACGAAGGCCTTGGTCTTGGTCAGGCCGTCGGCGTCGGTTTTGCCGATCACGGCGGCCTCCAGCACCGCCGGGTGCTGCACCAGGGTGGCCTCCACTTCGAACGGGCTCACGTAGATGCCGCTGACCTTCAGCATGTCGTCGTTGCGCCCGGCGTAGGTGCAGTAGCCGTCGGCATCGCGCGTGTACTTGTCGCCGGCCTTGGTCCAGCCGCCCTGGAAGGTGTCGCGGGTTTTGGTGCGGTTGTTCCAGTACATCAGCGCCGCACTCGGGCCGCGGATGTAGAGGTCGCCGATCTCGCCGTCGGGCACGGGCT
>JBKBWW010000036.1:0-28771 GCA_046314475.1 Hydrogenophaga sp. | reverse complement strand
GGGGGGGGGGGGGGGGGGGGGGGCGGGGTTGGCATGAACCGGAAATTGTGCGCCAACTCCGCGGCGTTGCTGGGGGGACATCCCGCCACAATTTGTCGTGCGCGGCTCCGCCGCGCATCCCCGGGACAGCGCAGAATGCGGGTGTCGGGGCCACAGGCACCCGGCACGAGCGGCGCCGCAGGGCGTGCGCCCACCGTTGACAGCCGGGTCCACTGCCCGGCTTTTGTGTGTTCAATCCCGGGTTTTATGGATTCAAACCGTTTTGCGCTGACCGTGCTTCGCCACCGTTTTCTCGGAGGTCCGAACGTCTGGACCTACCGCTCCACGATGGAAGTGTGGCTGGACCTGGGGACACTTGAGCAGCACCCGTCCCACACCATCGACGGCCTGACCGATCGCCTGCTGGCCTGGCTGCCGGGCCTGGCCACCCACCACTGTGGCGTGGGCGAGGTGGGTGGTTTTGTGCAGCGGCTGCGCGAGGGCACCTGGGCCGGTCACGTGCTGGAGCACTGCGTGATCGAGCTGCTCAACCTGGCGGGCATGCCCACCGGCTTTGGCCAGACGCGCAGCACCAGCAAACCCGGCGTCTACCGCATGGTGTTTCGCGCGCGCAACCGCGCCACCGCCGAGGCGGCGCTGACGCACGGCCATGCGCTGCTGCAGGCGGCGCTGAACAACGAAGCCTTTGATGTGACCGCTGCCGTCAAGGCGCTGCACGACGTGGTCGACGCCACCTGGCTCGGCCCGTCCACCGCGGCCATCGTGAACGCGGCCACCGAGCGCGGCATTCCGCACCTGCGCCTGACCGAAGGCAACCTTGTGCAGCTGGGCCAGGGCGCGCGCCAGCGCCGCATCTGGACGGCGGAGACCGAGCTCACCAGCGCGATCGCCGAGAACATCGCCAGCGACAAGGACCTCACCAAAACCCTGCTGCAAAGCTGCGGTGTGCCGGTGCCTGAGGGCCAGGTGGTGGCCAGCGCCGCCGAGGCCTGGGAGGTGGCGCAAGACATCGGGCTGCCGGTGGTGGTCAAGCCCAGCGACGCCAACCACGGGCGCGGCGTCTCCCTCGAACTCAGCGAACAGGCCGACATCGAGCGCGCGTTTGCCATTGCCGATGCCGAAGGCAGCGACGTGATCGTGGAGCGCCACATCCTGGGCAACGAGCACCGCGTGCTGGTGGTGGGCGGGCGCGTGGTGGCGGCCAACCGGGGCGAGAGCCTGTGGGTCACTGGCGACGGCGTGGCCACGGTGAAAGCGCTCATCGACCTGCAACTCAACAGCGACCCGCGCCGCGGCGAGGCCGAAGAATTTCCGCTGGAGACGATCCACCTGGAGCGCGAACCGGCCATGGCCCTGCTGCTGGAGCGCCAGGGCTACAGCGCCGACGCGGTGCCGGCAGACGGCGCCCGCGTGCTGGTGCAGCGCAACGGCAACATGGCATTTGACTGCACCGACGACGTGCACCCCGAGGTGGCCTACATGGCGAGCCTGGCGGCGCGCGCCGTGGGCCTGGACATCGCCGGCATCGACATGGTCACGCAAGACATCGGCCGCCCGCTGCACGAGGTGGGCGGCGCGATTGTGGAGGTGAACGCCGGCCCCGGGCTGCTCATGCACCTGCGCCCGGCCATTGGCCAGCCTCGCCCGGTGGGTGAGGCCATCGTGGCCCAGCTGTTCGACCCCGCCACGCCCATGGCCGGGCGGGTGCCCCTCATTGGCGTGAGCGGCACGCGCGGCACGGCCCTGCTCACACGCGCCGCAGCCTTTTTGCTCGACCTGGCCGGTGCCCCCGCCGGCCTCGCGTCGAGCGAAGGCATCCACATCGGACGCCGGCGCATCGAGCGCGCGGGCGCCGACTATTGGGAGCAGTGCCAGCGCCTGCTCATGAACCGCGAGATCCAGGGCCTGGCGGTGGAAACCACGCCCTCGCTCATCCTCGACCACGGCCTGCCCTACGACCGCTGCCTGGTGGGCGTGGTGACCGATCTGGGCGGCTGGGAAGGCCTGGCGCACCACGACATCGTTGATGCCTCGGGCATGCCGCGCGTGCTGCGCACCCAGGTCGATGTGGTGCTGGCGCAAGGCGCCTGCGTGCTCAACCTGGACGAGCCTGGTGTGGCCGAGCTGGCCGAGCATTGCGACGGCAGCAGCCTGGGCTATGGCGCAGGGCCAGTGCCGGCCGGCGTGGCCATGGCGCGCACCGTGCGCTGGCAAGACGGCGCGGTGTGCCTGATCGACAACGGCGAGGTGATTGCGCGCGCGCCGCTGGCCGGCATTGCCGATGTGGCGACCGCGCACATCCTGTGTGGTGCCGCCGCAGCGGCCTGGGCCGCCGGCCTGAGCCCGGTGCTGGTGGCCGCGGGCCTGCAGCGCTTTGACACTTTGCCGCGCGCCTGAGCTCACCCCACGGCACCGCACCCTCACCGCACCCCAACCGAATTCCGACATCCGCCATGGACATCTCCCGCATCCGTGCCTTGCGTGGTCCGAACCTCTGGACCCGCCAGACCGCCATCGAAGCCATCGTGCACTGCCCGCCCGAGGAACGCTCGCTGAGCGCCCTGCCCGGCTTCGAGGCCGCGCTGCGCGAGCGCTTTCCGCAACTCGGCCGCTTTCCGCGTCCGGCCAGCGAGCTCTCGTTGGCCAACGTGCTCAAGCTGGTGGCGCTGGCCCTGCAGGCCCAGGCCGGGTGCCCGGTGAGTTTTTCGCGCTGCACCGAAACCGTGGTGCAAGGCACCTACCAGGTGGTGGTGGAGTACACCGAAGAGGCTGTGGGGCGCGAAGCCCTCAAGGCGGCCGAGCAGCTCATTGCCGCCGTGCGCGCCCAGCCGAGCGAAACCTTTGATGTCGAGGCCGTGATTGCGCGCCTGCGCGAGCTCGACGAAGACGTGCGCCTGGGCCCCTCCACCGGCTCCATCGTCAACGCAGCGGTGGCGCGCGGCATTCCGTTTCGCCGCCTCACGCAGGGCTCGCTGGTGCAGTTCGGCTGGGGCTCGCGCCAGCGCCGCATCTGGGCCGCCGAGGTCGACAGCACCAGCGCGGTGTCGGAGAGCATCGCGCAGGACAAGGACCTCACCAAGAACCTGCTGCGCGCCGCCGGTGTGCCGGTGCCGCTGGGTCGGCCGGTGGACAGCGCCGAAGAAGCCTGGACCGCGGCGCAATACATCGGCCTGCCGGTGGTGGTGAAGCCGCGCGACGGCAACCAGGGCAAGGGCGTGACGGTGAACATCGTCACGCGCGACCACCTGGAGCTGGCCTACCGCGTGGCGGCCGAGTACGGCCAGCCGATGGTGGAGAAATACCTGCCCGGCAGCGACTACCGCCTGCTCGTGGTGGGCGACCGGCTCATTGCCGCCGCGCGGCGCGACCCGCCGCAGGTGACCGGCGACGGTGTCCACACCGTGGCCCAGCTGGTGGCTCAGGTGAATGCCGATCCGCAGCGCGGCGATGGCCATGGCACCTCGCTCACGCGCATGCGCATCGACGAGATTGCGCTGGCGCGCCTGCAGATCCAGGGCCACACGCCCGACACCGTGCCGGCCAAAGGCGAACGCGTGGTGCTGCGCAACAACGCCAACCTCTCCACCGGCGGCACCGCCACCGATGTGACCGACGACGTGCACCCCCAGGTGGCCGCGAGCGCCGTGGCCGCGGCGCGGATGGTGGGCCTGGACGTGTGCGGGGTGGACGTGGTGTGCGAGACCGTGCTCACGCCGCTGGAAGACCAGAGCGGCGGTGTGGTGGAAGTGAACGCCGCGCCCGGCCTGCGCATGCACCTGAGCCCGTCGTACGGCAAAGGCCGCGCGGTGGGTGAGGCCATCGTTGACCATTTGTTTGCGCCCAATCAGAACGGCCGCATTCCGGTGGTGGCCGTGACCGGCACCAACGGCAAGACCACCACCGCGCGCCTGATTGCACACCTGCTGCACACGCAGGGCTACCGCGTGGGCATGACCAACACCGACGGCGTGTACGTGAACGGCCGCCAGACCGACAGCGGCGACTGCGCCGGCCCGCGCAGCGCGCGCAACGTGCTGATGCACCCCGAGGTGGACGCAGCCGTGTTCGAGACCGCGCGCGGCGGTGTGCTGCGCGAAGGCCTGGGCTTCGACCGCTGCCAGGTGGCCGTGGTCACCAACATCGGCTCGGGCGACCACCTGGGCCTGAACTACATCACCACGGTGGAAGACATCGCGGTGCTCAAGCGCGTGGTGATCCAGAACGTGGCGCCCACCGGCTACGGCGTGCTCAACGCGGCCGATCCGCACTGCATCCGCATGGCCGAGGTGTGCACCGGCCAGGTGATCTTCTTCTGCAGCGACGGCAACAACCCGGTGCTGGCCACGCACCGCGCGCAGGGGCGCCGCGCCGTGTGGGTGGAGGGCGGAAACATCATTGCCCTGCAAGGTGAACGCCGCCACGAGGTGGCGCTGGCCGACATCCCCATGACCCTGGGCGGGCGCATCGGTTTCCAGGTGGACAACGCCATGGCCGCGCTGGCCGCGGCCTGGGGCCTGGGCATTCCGTGGGCGCGCATCCGCAAGGGCCTGGCCAGTTTCCAGAGCGACGCCGCCAGCGTGCCGGGCCGCTTCAACCTCATGACCCTGCGCGGCGCCACCGTGATCGCCGACTACGGCCACAACCCGGACGCCATGCGCGCCCTGGTCGCGGCCGCCGAGGCCATGCCGGCCCAGCGCCGCACCGTGGTCATCAGCGGCGCGGGCGACCGGCGCGATGAAGACATCCGCGAGCAGACCCGCATTCTTGGTGCGGCGTTCGATGAGGTGGTCCTGTACGAAGACGCCTGCCAGCGCGGCCGCACCGAGGGCGAAGTCACGGGGCTGCTGCGCCAGGGGCTCGAAGGCGCCACGCGCACGCGCCGCATCGACACCATCCAGGGCGAGTTCAACGCCATCGACACGGCATTGGAGCGCCTGCAGCCTGGCGACCTGTGCCTGGTGTTGATCGACCAGGTGGAGGCCGCGCTGCGCTACTTGCGCGAGCGTTGCGACCCCGTTCCTGCGACCAGCGTCTGAACGGGCGGGCGAGCCCGGCCCAACCGGCCCAAGCGCTGCTCCACCCCGTGGTGGAAAGCGGCGCCGGCCAGGTTGCACGCCAGCCAGGCCACCAGCACCCCGAGCGTCTGCACTCCGGCATCAAGGCTGGCGTAGCGTGTGAACGCGGCGTTCACCACCAGCGCCACCGGGAAGTTGAGCAGGAACACGCCATACGAAATGCGGCCCAGGTAACCCAGCACCCGGCTGCGCGGCCAGGTGAACAGCCAGCCGCTGCGGTGCGCCCAGGCCAGGGCCAGCGCCACGCCCAGCGCCAGCGCGATGCGGGTGCGCCAGTCCATGGCGAGCGCCAAGCCGGTCAGCAAGGCCATGCCCGCCAACCACGCTGTTGCGCTGCGACCGGCGTCGGCACGGCTCAACCAGTACGCCAGGGCGCCCAGGCCGTAGGCGCCAAAAAAGTAGACGGCCCAGTTGTCCCAGTCGCTGTCGAGGTTGAAGTAGACGAGCGAGGCGAGCACCACGGCCGTGACCAGCAAGGGCGCTGCCTCACCCAGCCGGCGCGCCAGCCACAGCAGACCCAGCAACAGCGCGTACAGCTGCACGTCGATCGCCACGTACCAGACCCCCGCCGACAATGAATCCACCCCCAGCACGCTGTGCACCAGCAGCGCGTGCGCCAAGAACTGCCACAGGCTCGGTGGGTCGGGCAGGGAGTCGTGGGTCATCCAGAACCGTGCCACTTCGGTGCACACCATGGCCAGCACCAGCGCCGCCATCAGCGGCAGGCTCACCCGCACAAAACGCTGCCACAGCAGGTTCAAGGGGCGTTCGCTGCGCAGAACGCCGTCAGGCGCCAGGCTGCGCGCGGCCAGGAAACCCGCCACCACCAGGAAGATCTGCACCGCCATGCGCGCATGCTGGCTGAACCACGCCACCAGGTCGGGCGCAAGCTGGTGCGTCCAGTCCGACATGGGTCCGTAGAACGCGAGGTGGTGCAGCACGATGAGCTGCGAGCCGACGGCTTTGAGCGCGTCGATGAAGGGCAGGCGCTCGGGGGTGGCCGAGCGCGGCGTGGCGTTGGAGGGCATGCCGCCATTGTCGGCGGCGCTGACCCGTTCAACCCCACTTCATCTCGCCCTTGGCCACCTTGGCGCCGATCTGGAGCGCGGGGGCCAGGCCGGCGTCGGGGTAGCGCCGGGTCATGGCGGCGATGAGGGCCGCGCTGTCGGCTGCCTTGGCCAGCTCTTCTTCAAAGGCCAGCAGGTAGCTGCGCGTGTGGGCGATGGACGACACACCGAGCGCGCCTTTGACCGCCATGTGGCCGGGCACCACCACGGCCGGCTTGCGCGCGGCGATCGCGTCCAGCGTCTGGACCCACGCCGCACGCGCTTGCGGCGTGGGGGTGTCGGCGGTCCACACATGCAGGTCGGAGAACACCAGCACGCCGCCGAACACGGCGCTCAGCGAAGGCACCCACAGGTAGCGGCGGTTCTCCAGCCCCGTGGCTGCCACGATCTCGATGGTGTGGCCTTCCAGGCTCAGCGAAGGGCCGTCAAAGGCTTCGGGGAACACGATGTCCGAGAGCTGCTGCGGACCGTTGTCCTTGAGCTGCGGAGCCCAGGTGGCGATCTTCTTCTCCACGTTGCCCCGGATGGCCGCGATCGTGGCAGACGCCGCGATCACCCGGGCCGCCGGGAAGGCCGCCTTGATGGGGCCCAGGCTGAAGTAGTAGTCCGGATCGCTCTGGCTGATGTAGATGGTGGTCAGCGTTTTGCCGGAAGCCTGGATCGCTTCAGCCACGGCGCGTCCGTCGGACAGGGAGAAACCGGCATCGATGAGGATGGCTTCCTTGACGCCCGACAGCAGCACCGGCGCGCGGAAGAAACCGCGCTCGCCGGCGGGGAAGTGCTGCCATTGCAGTGGGGTGGCGGCCAGCGCGCTGGTGCAGGTGAGTGCGGTGGCGGTGGCGGCTTGAACGAAATCTCTGCGGGTCATCATGGTCTGCCTTGTGTGAAGTGGAGGCCTTGCTGTGGGGGCCTGGGGTGGGTCGATGGGACGACTGTAGGCACGAAGCATTGACAGATAAAGGCGGATGAAATAGACACACCGTATGCCAAAAACACACAATCACGACGAGCCTGCCCACGGCACATTCGCCAACCTCAAGCGCCTGGCCTACTTTGCTGCGGTGGTGGAAACGGGGTCGTTCACGGCGGCTGCGGACCGCCTGGGCATCACCAAGGCGGTGGTCAGCCAGCAGGTGGCACGGCTGGAGACCGATTTCCGGACCACGCTGCTCACGCGCACCACACGCAAGGTGTTGCCCACCGAGGCGGGCAAGGCCTTTTATCAACGTTGTGCGTTGATCCTGCGCGAGGCGGGTGATGCGTTTGACGAACTGTCCGAGACCGCTGCAGCGCCTGCGGGCACCCTGCGCCTCACAGCGCCGCTGGACTACGGCATCACCGCCGTGGTGCCCGCCATCGCGGCTTTCACGCAGCGGTACCCCCAGTGCAAGGTGGACGCCGTCCTCAGCGACCAGTCCATCGACCTGATGTCCGGTGAGGTGGAGCTGGCCATCCGCGTGGGCTGGTTGACCGAGCAGCACCTGCAAGCGCGCCAGATCGGTGCCTTCAGGCAACTGCTGGTGGCAGCACCGGTCTGGCGGGATCGGGTGGCGCGATTGAGGGCCCCCGACGCCATCGCTGCGTTGCCGTTCGTGGCCAACACGGCCTTGCGTGACCACGCGAACTGGCGCTTTTCACGCAAGGGCATCGAGCAGCCGGTGCGCGTGCACCCCACCATCTTTCTGAACACCACGCTGGCCGTGTGTGAAGCCGTGCGTGAGGGCGTTGGCCTGTCGGTGCTGCCGGATTACGCCATCGCCAACGACCTGGCCAGCGGGCGGCTCATACCGGTGCTGCCGGCCTGGACGCTGCCGTCGGGTGGCATTCATGCCGTGTTCCCGGCGGCACGCTTTCGCCCGGCCAAGGTGCGGGCGTTTGTGGATGTTTTGGTGGAGCGGTTGACGACCCACTCGGTGCCGGCCTAGTTGCGCGGCTGCCGCCTCACACGACGGGCCGAGTCAGGGTGTGCCGCTTGACGAGCCCGTGCCCGTCACCACCGAGCTGCCGCCGGCACCCACTCCCATGCCGATGCCCATGCCGGCACCGCCTCCGCCCCCTCCTGCGCCACCGCCCCGTCCACCCCGGGCCTCGGCTCCCCCACCGCGCCGAGCGCCCGCGCCACCCGCGTTCACACGCAGCGGCCCCTGGTTCGGGATCAGGTCGGCGGGGGCTGGTGTCAGGTCCAGCGCCTGGCGGATGAAATCGCGCAGCGAAATCACCAGTGGGGCCACCTCCACATTGCGCCCCGCCACCATTTCGTTGGCAGCGAGTGCGGCCAGGCGAACCTGCTCTTCGGTGCCCAGCAGGATGACGTCGGACAGCGCGGCTTCGACGGCATCGCGAATGCGGCGGCGGCGCTCGGCGGCGCTGGTCAAGGCGTCCATCTCGCCGTCTTCATCGGCATCAACATCCCGGCGCTGATCCCGCAGATGGGCGGGGTCCACCGTCAACACGCCCGTGAACGAGCCACCCAGCGTTTTGTAGGCCGCGATCAGCACCTTCAGGCGTTCGTTGATCTGGCGGTTCTCGCGTTCGCGCCGGCGCTGGAAGGTCTGCATGAACACCAGGCGGATGCCCACGAACACGAGCGACACCATGATCAGGCTCAACAGCGTGGTGAGCACGGTGGACCACGAACTGAAATCGAGCATGCTGCGCATCGGGCACCTGTGGGAGGGGGCGTCGAGGATGCAACGCCCATGCCGACGCAGTCTATGCGAAGGGCAGTCCCACGTAGTGCTGCCCCAGCTCCGACAGCACCCCCGGGCCGGCGAGCAGGCTGGTGAAGTGCGGGTCGGGGTTCCAGCGGCCTGTGAACCAGGCGTAGCGGAACACGTCGGCGCGCGCTTCGCAGACAGCGACCATCTCGCTCATCTGGACCTTCTGCTTGGCCACCGTGTCGATGTGCGGGCCGTTGCCGGTGTGCCAGTTGGCCATCTCGGTCACCCAGAACGGTTTGCCGTATTTGGCCAGCCGGTTGAGCTGGTCGGCCAGACCGTAGTCGTACCAGTGGAAGCCGAGGTGGTCGATGCGCGGGTCGCGCCCGCCGTTGGCGTTGCGGTAGGCGGCGTAGAACGCATCCATCCACACAACAGGATCGGTGAAGTTGGGCAAGGTGCCCCAGGTGATTTGCGGCCCCACGATCTGCACGCCCGTGGCCTGCGCAATGGCCTCGAAGCGCGGCCACAGCGCGGCCGCCTGCGAGGGCGACAGGTTCGCCTGGTCGGTCAGGTTGGGCTCGTTGACCACCAGCAGGTAGCGGATCTTCGGGTCGGCCAGCAGCTGCTGCTTGACCTGGGCGTCGTTGAAGTTGCCGTTCCAGAGCATGGGGATGAAGTCCATGCCGTGGGTGGCGCGCAGCGCGGCCGATGTGCCGCCGCCCACCTGGGTGCCCCAGCCGTACCACCAGCTCACCCCGGGCGCCAGCGCGGCGTAGTCGGCTGCGGCGTTGAGGTCGTAGGCGATGCCGCGCTTGGCGCTCTTGCTGCCGGGCACCGGCAGGCCCGCCCCCGGCGCCTGGGCCGGGTCGTCAGCACCACCACCACCCCCGCAGGCGGCCACCGCGGCGCTGGCTGCGGCCAGCATCAG
This sequence comes from Hydrogenophaga sp., assembly GCA_046314475.1. Lineage (GTDB taxonomy): Bacteria > Pseudomonadota > Gammaproteobacteria > Burkholderiales > Burkholderiaceae_C > Hydrogenophaga. The sequence goes on along the minus strand of JBKBWW010000036.1, from coordinate 19,041 downwards.
CAGGCGCCGCCGATCGTGTGCGGCGCGGTTCACAGCGACCCCAGGAAGGCCAGCAACGCGTCGCGGTCGGCCTTGGACAAGGCCTGGAAGCGCTGGCGGCTGGTGGTGGCTTCACCACCGTGCCAGAGGATGGCCTCGGTCAGCGTGCGTGCGCGGCTGTCGTGCAGGTAGCCCACCTTGCCGTCCTTGCCGGCGGCCCATTGCGTGTAGCCGATGCCCCAGAGCGCAGGGGTGCGCCACATGCTGCCGCTGGCCTGGCCTTCGACCAGGTTGTCGGCGAGGTCCGGGCCCATGTCGTGCAGCAGCAAGTCGGTGTACGGGCGGATCAGCTGGTTGCGCACCTCGGCGAATTCGGTGCCGTTGCCGGTGCGGATTTCACCCACGTGGCAGCTCATGCACTTGGCGTTGGCAAACACCTTGGCGCCGGCGGCCACCTGCGTGGGGTTCACGTCCAGGTAGGGCAAGGGCGTCACACCCTTGGGGAAGCCGCTGGGCACGCTGCGCTGGGCGGGCACGGCGAGCAGGGCGAGGTAGTGGGTGATCGACTTCAACGCTTCTTCTGAAATGCCGCGCTCCACCTTGTGGGTGGCCGAGCACTTGGCGGGACCCGCCAGGCAGTCGCGGTTGGGGTAGACCGGCGAAGTCACCGACATGTCGGTCAGCGCGGCGTTGGCCACCTGGTGGCGCAGGCTGACCTTGGACGCTTTCCAGCCATAGCGGCCCACGCGCACCGCGCCGGTCTCGGGGTCGTAGGCGAAGTTGGCCGTGCCCTTCACGCCGTCGGCGTCGGGCGTGGCGCGCACGCGCGAGAGGATCTCCGCGTCGGGAATGGCTTCGAGCAGGCCCATGCCGATCATGGGTTGGGCGCTGCGCAGGGAGAACACGCCCGGTGTGGGGCCGTCGAACGCCACGCGCGGCTTGCGCAGTTCCACCACCGTGCCGTCGCCCAGCGTGACGGTCTTGGTGTCGAAGCCGGCCACGCGCACGGCCATGCCCCAGTCCAGCGCCGCGCCCGTCGACTGCCGACCGTTCATCTGCACCGCCATGCCGTAGCTGGGGTGCGGTGTTTGCTGGCCGTTGGCGTCTTCCACGGCGGCTTTCACCGCCATGGTGTCCAGGCGCTGGTTGATGGTGGTGGGTGCCACGCCGCGGCCGTTGCTCACATGGCAGCCCACGCACGTCGACTGGTTGAACAGCGGCCCCTGCAGGCCCACCGCGGCCTCGTTGCGGTCGTTGCCGGCCTCGTTGTGGTCACCGGTCCACATGTTGGTGTGCAGCCAGCGCCGGCCTTCCACGAAGCGCTGCATGTTCTGCATGCCGATGTGGTTGTGCGGCTGCTGGAAGATGAAGGTGGGGTTGTCGGCGTAGTCGTACGACACCGAGCCGAGGCCACCCTGCAAGGTCTCCAGCGGCAGCGGTTTGTTCATCAGCCGGGGTTGCACGCCGTACCACGGGCGCAGGCCCTCGCCCACCACGTAGGTCAGCTCGTTCGTGTAGTAGCGGACGCCGCCGCTGTCGCCCAGTGCGTCCATGTCGGCGCGGGTCGAGAAAAACGAACTCGTGAACTCGAACGCGTCGCCCAACACCAGCGGGCGCGATGACACGCGCGGTCCGTTGGGCACCAGCACACCGTTGGCGTCGGCCACCACGCTGTTGTAGGCCGGCAGGTGGTCGAGCACCCAGCTGCAGCCGTTGTTGGCGCCGATCACGCCATTGAAGCCGCTGGTGGGATTGCGCAAGGCCATTTGCGGTGGCTTGGGAATCACCGGGCAGGCCGCAATGCCCTGGTTGCCCTGCGCGTAGGTCGAATCGTCCAGCAGGTCGCCCGGCGTCATCCAGCCAAAGCCGGTGACGTTGGGGTTGGTGAAGTTGCGCACGATGCCCAGGCCGCCGCCGCGTTGCGGCTGCTGGAAATAGTGGTTGATGACCAGCTTGGGGTTGGTCACGCCGGGCACCTGGCTGTTGTCGATGAACTCCACACCCCAGGTGCGGTTTTTGAAATAGTTGGCCACGAAGTTCAGGTGCGCGCCGGGCCCGTTGTCCCTCGGGTTGCCCGCAGCGTCCACCGTCTCGTTCGGTCCGTAGCCGATCTCGTTCCAGTCTTCGCCGCGCTCGCGTGCGTGGCGCGAACGACCCACCATGCCCCAGCGCGTGACCAGGGTGCCGTCGGGCAGCGAGAACTGGATGGTCTCGATGGGGTTGGCCGGTGCGGGCAGCGGTTGACGGCCGTTGCCGTTCGCGGGGAAGGGCGTGGCTGAGGTCGCCAGCAGCGGCAACGAGTTGTCGCTGCCGGGGGATTTGAACGTCACCTCGAAGATGGAGTAGCCGTACTGCGTGGCGCGCGCCACGCCTTGCAGGCGCACGTAGCGCACGTTGGCGTTGAGGTTGAAGAACTCTTCCACGCCGCCTTTGCCGCCGACCACATAACGCAGCTGGTACCAGGTCTGTCCGTCATCGGAGGTCTGCAGCGCGTATTCCTTGCCGTAGGCGTTCTCCCACACCACCTTCAAGTAGCCGATGGCCGTCTTGGCGCCGAAGTCGAACTGGATCCAGTTGTTGTTGTTGGCCGAACTCTCCCAGCGCGTGGTGCCGCTGCCGTCGATGGCCGCCATGGCGGTGTTGGCGCCGGACTCCGTCAGCGCAGTCGCTGCGACGGGCTTCACGAGCACGCCGGGGTTGCTCAGGTTGACGCCGGTGGGCACCTGTTGCGACGGGGGTGGCGCCTGCACCGGGCCTGCGCCCGGCGTGGGCAGCACCACCGGCGTGGGCGTGACCACGGGCTCTAGCGTGGGCTCGGGCACATGGGGCGTGGGCAATTGCGCGACCGGTGACGACGCACCGGAATCGACGCTGGGGCTGCTGCTGCTTCCACTGCCGCCACCACAAGCCACCAGGGCCAGCGTGGCGAGAGACAAGGCGCTCATGGCGCGTGTTCGCGCAAGAGACGTCGAAAAGAAGTTCTTTTGAGTGGTCATGGATCCTCCCGAATCGCATTTGAGTTTTGCGCGCCCCAAGACCTGACAAGGTTTGTCATTTCTTCGGCGCACCACTGCAATTGCAATCGCCATGCCAAATAGTTCACGCTTGGTGCACCTGTTACATCCCGCGGGTGCGGATGGGCCTCAAGTTCCGGCGTCGGCGGCCGAAGGCCCGCATTTGCTGGGTTGTGCGGAAAGCGATCACTGGCACCCGCATCAATGCCGTGTTGGTTGAACGGTCAGATGCGGCAGAGGGAGCGACCAAAAATTGTCTGCCCGTCCCTGTTTGTCACTCCTGGATGCGGCGGCAGCGGGCCGCGCCACACGACCCCAGGGAGGTTCTAACTTGCGCAGTTACATTTGTTTGAGGAAGTCCCCCGATGTGTTCGGGGGCACAGGTGCGCACTCAGGGAGAAAAGACAGCCATGTCGGTATTGAAGTCACGGCGTTCGTCGGACCAGGTTCGTCTTGGCCAGATCGCGCTGAATGCGGGCCTGCCCGCCCACGCGCGTCGGCTCAGCCTCATCGCCCTCGATGCGCTCAGGGGTCCAGGCTGCGACCCGCACGCGCGGGCGATGGCGTTGTTGGTCATGGCCCAAGCTGACGTCATGGCGTCGCGCATGGGCCATGCATTCAGCCTGGGAACCCAGGCGTTGCAGTGCTTTGAAGCACACCAGGATCTGGAGCACTGCGCCGAAGCCCTGGGCGTCACCAGCTATTCGGCCGCCTCGCTGGGGCGCACCGGTGTGTCGTTGGAGATGGCCAACCGGTGCATCGACTTGCGCGCGCCATTGAGCTCCACACGCATCCACGCATTGGGTGGCAACTACCTGGGTGTTGCATCGTTCTGGAGCGGCGACTTTCACACCGCGGCCGATGCCCTGGACTCGACGCTGGAAGCCCTGCACGACTCGGCCACACCCCATGAATGTTTTCAGCCCTTGGTCAACCGATGCTTCACCGACATGCTCGACATCACCCACGCGAGGTTGGAGCGAAGAGACGCAGACCTGGCGCCGTTTCTTCGCCGCCTGAGCGGGCCCTGGAAGATGGCGTTGGGGGGTACCGTTTCCGCATTGAGCAAGGGCTCAACGGCTTTCGGGACGACGATCCTGGTCTTTCTGAAGGCCCAGGCCGAGCTGCTGTCGGGCCATCTGGAAGACGCAGAGCCGTACATCGAAGCGTGTGGTGCGCGAGCGCAGCAGCTTCCCGACAGCAGTTGGCTCAGGGCGCTGAAGCCGTGGCTTGACCACGATTTGGCGCGGGCCGCCGGAGACCGGCGCAAAGCCGCCCTTGGCGCTCGCGCCATGCTGCGCGCTGCGCAAGTCGGCGAACATCACGTTGTCGCCGAACTTGCGCAGAGGCTGTTGTCTTCGTGCCGGGAAGGTTCGGCTGGCACGTAGCGTGACCCGGGCAATGTGCGTCAACAATTGGGCATCGGTTGGTCGTCGCAGTGTTCACAACCCGTGTTGTCGTGGCCGCGTCCAAAGATGGGCCGGCCACAGGCAACAAAACACGCCCTGCTGGTTTTGTATGCAGCCTTTTTCGCCTCGCAACTTGCCTGGCTCTGCGCGGCGAAGCCGCGCTTGGGCCCCCGCTTGGGATCGAAACTCTCAGGTGCAGGAGCGGCGGGAATGTCGGTTGCTCCATCCACAACGGCGTTGGCCGGACCGACCGGTGCCAAGGGTGGCGTGGCCTTGAAGCCCGCGGCCAGATTGGGGCTGGGGACCACCACCTCTTTCACCACCTTGGGATCGGTGGAGTCCGGCCGGTCGCCAAAGTGGACTTTACCGTTGCGGTCTTTCCAGCGATACACCTCGGAAAGAGCGCCGCTGCTGCCACATGCCAGTACGGTCGCAAGCGAGAAACAGACCCAACGAGCAGCAACCATGTTGACCCCTGTGGTGACCAAAGCCACGGGGATCTTGGCTCTGTCGATCGGGCTCGCAGAGCGGTTCACTGAACCCGCAGCACCTCAAACTGCTGTCGGACCAAAGCGACTTGGATCGATACCTCATCACCCTCGCATTTGCCCAGCATGGCCATGCCCAAGGGGGATTCGCTGCTGATCACCTGAACGAGTTGTGCGCCGCTGATCAACTTCATGCTGCCCCCATGCGGGCCGAGGAAGATCTGTTGCTGCTTGTCGTCTGAATCGACCAGGGAGACCAACGCGCCAAGCAGTATCCCTTTGCTGGCGTCGTAGGGGTTCGGGCGGAACTGGCGCCAATGGGCCATCGCCTGGCGGATGGCTTCGGCGCGCCGAGCTTGGCCCGTGGCCAGGTAGGCTGCTTCGAGTCCCAATGTGTCGTATTTGTTTTCGGCGATGTTTTCTTCGTGAGTCGCCGTTTCATAGGCCGCCCGCACCGCCTGTTCAGTTTGCAGAAGGTCTTCGGCGAGCCGTTCCAGCACCTGCTGCTGCAGCAAGAATTTATCCACGATCAAAGGCTGACAACTCGAACAAGCGGCGGGGGCAGGTCTTGACTGTGAAGGGCGCTACCCCCTCGACGCTTCTGTGGGCTGCAGGTCAACTTCAGCCACAGCCTTCAAACTCAAACGTCGATGTTCCCCGCCCTGAGCGCATTGGCCTCGATGAAATCACGACGCGGCTCCACCTCATCGCCCATGAGCATCGTGAACACGCGGTCGGCTTCGATGGCGTCGTCGATCTGCACGCGCAGCAGGCGGCGCACGGTGGGGTCCATGGTGGTTTCCCAGAGCTGGGCAGGGTTCATCTCGCCCAGGCCTTTGTAGCGCTGGCGCGCGGTGGTGCGCTCGGCTTCGCTGATGAGCCAGCGCATGGCAACGCGGAAGTCGGCCACTTTTTCTTCTTTCTGTTTCTCGCCTTCGCCGCGCATGACCTTGGCGCCTTCGCCCAGCAGGCCGCGGAAGGTTTCAGCGGCGGTGGCGAGTGCCGCGTAGTCGGCGCCGTGCACGAAGTCCTGCGTGAGCACGCTGCTCTTGATGTTGCCGTGGTGGCGGCGGCTGATGCGCAGGATCGGTTTGTCGGTGCGCACGTCGAACTCGGCGGCCACTTCGGCGGGCACGCCGGTGGTGGTGAGTTCGCGCAGTTTTTCCTGCAGCGCAATGGCGCTCACCTCGGCCTGTTCCACGGTGTCGAGGTTGAGCGACACTCCGTCGGCAATCGACCGCAGGGCTTCGGCGTCCATGAAGTTGGACAGGCGTGCGATCACGCTCTCGGCGATCTGGTGCTTGCGGGCCAGCTCACCCAAGGTGTCGCCGGCGAGCGTGGTTTGCGTGGCACCACCGGTGAACACGCTGGCATCTTTGAGCGCAATGCGCAGCAGGAAACCGTCGAGTGCCGCGGCATCTTTGAGGTAGAGCTCTTCCTTGCCGGACTTCACTTTGTACAGCGGCGGCTGCGCGATGTAGATGTGGCCGCGCTCCACCAGCTCGGGCATCTGGCGGTAGAAGAAGGTCAGCAGCAGGGTGCGAATGTGGGCGCCGTCCACGTCGGCGTCGGTCATGATGATGATGCGGTGGTAGCGCAGCTTGGCGACGTTGAAGTCGTCCTTGCCGTCACCGTTGGCGCTTTCACCACCCGCCTTGCCGATGCCGGTGCCCAGGGCGGTGATGAGGGTCAGGATTTCGTTGGAGGTGAGCAGCTTTTCGTAGCGCGCTTTCTCCACGTTCAGAATCTTGCCGCGCAGCGGCAGGATCGCCTGGAACTTGCGGTCGCGGCCTTGTTTGGCGGAGCCGCCGGCGGAGTCGCCCTCCACGATGTAGATCTCGCACAGCGCCGGGTCTTTCTCCTGGCAGTCGGCCAGCTTGCCGGGCAGGCCCATGCCGTCGAGCACACCTTTTCGGCGCGTCATTTCGCGGGCCTTGCGCGCGGCTTCGCGTGCGCGGGCGGCGTCCACGATCTTGCCGCAGATGATCTTGGCGTCGTTCGGGCGTTCCTGCAAATAGTCGGCCAGCAGGCGGCTCACGATGTCTTCGACCGGGCCACGCACTTCGCTGGACACCAGCTTGTCCTTGGTCTGGCTGCTGAACTTGGGCTCGGGCACCTTGACCGACAACACGCAGCACAAACCTTCGCGCATGTCGTCACCGGTGACCTCGACCTTGGCCTTCTTGGCGAAGTCGTTGTCGTCGATGTACTTGTTGATCACCCGCGTCATGGCCGCGCGCAGGCCGGTCAGGTGGGTGCCGCCGTCGCGCTGCGGGATGTTGTTGGTGAAGCACAGCACCTGCTCGTTGTAGCCGCTGTTCCACTGCATGGCCACTTCCACGCCGATGTTGGTGCCCTGGTCGCTCGCGCGGTCGCCCAGCGCATGAAACACGTTGGGGTGCAGGACCGTCTTGCCCTTGTTGATGAAGTCCACGAAACCCTTCACGCCACCGGCGCCGGAGAAGTCGTCTTCCTTGCCGCTGCGTTCGTCCTTCAGGCGGATGCGCACCCCGTTGTTGAGGAACGAGAGTTCGCGCAGCCGCTTGGACAGGATCTCGTAATGGAAATCGGCGTTCTCGCGAAAGATGTCGTAGTCGGGCAGGAAGTGCACTTCGGTGCCGCGCTTCTCGGTGTCGCCGGTCACTTTCATGGGCGAGACTTCGATACCGCTGGCGGTGGTCTCGACGATGCGGTTCTGCACGAAGCCGCGTGCGAACTCGATTTGGTGCATCTTGCCTTCGCGGCGCACGGTCAGGCGCAGCCACTGGCTCAGCGCGTTCACGCAGCTCACGCCCACGCCGTGCAGGCCGCCCGAGACCTTGTAGCTGTTCTGGTTGAACTTGCCGCCGGCGTGCAGCTCTGTGAGCGCGATCTCGGCCGCCGAGCGCTTGGGCTCGTGCTTGTCGTCCATCTTCACGCCAGTGGGGATGCCGCGGCCGTTGTCGGTGACGCTGATGGAGTTGTCGCTGTGGATGGTCACCACGATGTCGTCGCAGTGGCCGGCCAGGGCTTCGTCGATGGAGTTGTCGACCACCTCGAACACCAGGTGGTGCAGGCCGGTGCCGTCGGACGTGTCGCCGATGTACATGCCCGGGCGCTTGCGCACGGCCTCCAGGCCTTCCAGGATCTGGATCGAACCCTCGCCATAGCCTTCGCTCGCACCGGCCTGGTGGGCGTCGATGGTGGGCTGAAAGTTGGAGCTGTCGGCGTTGGCCGCACCGGTGTTGACGGAATCGGCGGGCTTGTTGGCTTCGGACATAGGGGACTTTTCTCAATCGCTAGAAAGGCCAAACCCGCTGGGCAGCGGGTCGGGCTTGGGGGAGAGGGGATCGCGGCCGGTCAGATCCGCATCGGCATGACAACGTACTTGAACGCGTTGTCGTCGGGGTTGGTCACCAGCGCGGAGCTGTTGCCGTCAGACAGTTCGATGCGAACCATTTCTTGCGACATGTTCTGCAGCGCGTCGATGAGATACGTGACGTTGAAGCCGATCTCGATCGTGTCGCCGCCGTAGTCGATGTCGAGTTCGTCGACCGCTTCTTCCTGTTCGGCGTTGCTGGACGCCACACGCAGGATGCCGGGCTCGATGTTCAGGCGCACACCCTTGAACTTCTCGCTCGTCATGATGGCGGTGCGCTGCAGCGAGGCCAGCAGCGGCACGCGGCCCAGCGTCACGATGTTCTTGTGGTTCTTCGGGATCACGCGGTTGTAGTCGGGGAACTTGCCCTCGACCAGCTTGGTGACGAACTCCATGCCGTCAAAGCTGAACTTGGCCTGGTTGGCGGCGAACTGCATCTCGATCGCGCCTTCCTTGTCGCTGAGCAGGCGCTGCAGTTCCAGCACCGTCTTGCGCGGCAGGATCACCTCTTGTTTGGGCACTTCCACGTCCAGCGTGGCGCTGGCAAACGCCAGGCGGTGACCGTCGGTGGCCACCAGGCTGAGCTGCTTGCCTTCGGCCACGAACAGGATGCCGTTCAAGTAATAACGGATGTCGTGCACCGCCATCGAGAACGACACCTGGCCGAGCAGGCTTTTCAACGTCTTCTGTGGCACCGAGAACACCGGGCCGAAGCTGGCGGACTCTTGCACCAGCGGAAAGTCCTCGGGCGGCATGCTTTGCAGCGTGAAACGGCTCTTGCCACCTTTCAAGATGAGCTTGCCGGCGCTGGACTCCAGGCTCACGCTCTGGTCGCCCGACATGGTGCGCAGAATGTCGATGAGCTTGCGCGCGCCCAGCGTGGTGGCGAAGTTGCCGCTGTCGCCATCGAGCTCGGCGGTGGTGCGAATCTGGATTTCCAGGTCGCTCGTGGTGAGCTGCACCTGCGAGCCGGTTTTGCGAAGCAACACGTTGGCCAGGATCGGCAGTGTGTGGCGGCGTTCCACGATGCCGGCCACCGATTGCAGTGCGGCCAGAACCTTGTCCTGGGTCGATTTGAAAACGATCATGTCAGACTCTTTCGTCTCTGGTTGCTTGTGGTCCGGGGCATCCCTCCCCGGTGGGCCCTGTGTCTGGCGAAGCCAAATCCTCGCTATTTTCGCCTTTTTACGGGCTCATCCTTTGAGCGTCTGTTCCAGCACGTGCAGCTGCTGGTTCAGCTCGGTGTTTTGCTGGCGCTCGGCACCGATCTTGCGCACCGCGTGCAGCACCGTGGTGTGGTCGCGCCCACCGAACAGTTCACCAATTTCGGGCAGGCTTTTCTGGGTCAGTTCCTTGGCGATGAACATGGCGATCTGGCGCGGGCGGGCAATGCTGGCCGGGCGCTTCTTGCTGTACATGTCCGCCACCTTGATCTTGTAGAAATCGGCCACGGTCTTCTGGATGTTCTCCACGCTGATCTGCCGGTTCTGGATCGACAGCAGGTCTTTGAGCGCCTCGCGCGCCAGCGCGATCGAAATCTCTTTCTGATTGAAGCGCGAATAGGCCAGGATCTTGCGCAGCGCGCCTTCGAGCTCGCGCACGTTGGAGCGCACGTTCTTCGCCACGAAAAACGCCACCTCTTCGGGCATCACCGCGTTTTCCACTGCGGCCTTGTTGATCAGAATCGCTACGCGCATTTCGAGCTCGGGCGGCTCGATCGCCACCGTCAGGCCCGAGCCAAAGCGCGAGACCAGGCGGTCCGAGATGTCGGCCAGGCCCTTGGGGTAGGTGTCGCTGGTCAGCACGATGTGGCTCTTTTTGGCCAGCAAGGCTTCAAAGGCGTTGAAGAATTCTTCCTGCGTCTTCTCTTTGCCCGCAAAGAACTGCACATCGTCGATCAGCAGCAGGTCCAGCGAGTGGTAACGCTCCTTGAATTCGTCGAAGGTCTTGCGCTGGTAAGCCTTGACCACATCCGACACAAACTGCTCGGCGTGGATGTACAGCACCTTGGCCTGTGGACGGTCTGCCAGCAGATGGTTGCCGATGGCGTGCACGAGGTGGGTTTTGCCCAGGCCCACGCCGCCGTAGATGAACAGCGGGTTGTACAGCTGGCCCAGGCTGCCGGCAATGTGCATGGCGGCGGCGCGCGCCATGCGGTTGGCCGAGCCTTCGACCAACGTGGAAAACGCGAGCGCCGGATTGAGCCGGGTCTTCGGGCCGCTGGGCGCGGCCACCTCCACCGGCGCCAGATCGGGCAACTCGGCCAGCACCTGCTCTTGCGCCGTGCGGGGGGCGGGAGACGTGCGGCTGGGACCTTCACGCGGAGCAAGCACCAACTCCAACGCCACGGGCGTGCCGTGGATGGCCTCGAGCAAGGCGGTGATGCGGGCGGCGTATTGGGTGCGGATCCAGTCCAGCTTGAAGCGGTTGGCCACCGACACGGTGACCTTGGAGGCGTCGGGCGCCACCGCGGCTGAGAGGGGGCGGATCCAGGTGTTGAACTGCTGTTCGGGGATGTCCTGGGAAAGCCGGTCCATGCAGGCCGACCACAGGGAGAGGGTGTCTGCGCCACCGGAAGACAGGGACGCACTGGGGGGAAGGCCCTCGATCATGCTGGGATGCGGTGTTGTTGTGGTTGTGGACAAATGATGCGGGGCGCGTCGGGCATTGTAGGGGCGCTGGAGACTTATCCACAAGTCGGTCGGCACTGCGTTCTGGCCCTGCGGGTGGGGGGTGTTGCTGAAGTGGATCGTTGGCAAGTCGGGCCAAGTGCTTGCCGCGCCACGCTTTTCTTTGCGATAATTGCGGGTTTTCCCGATTTGTAAGAGACCACCATGAAACGCACCTACCAGCCCTCCAAGATCCGCCGCGCCCGCACCCACGGCTTTCTCGTTCGCATGAAGACCCGTGGCGGCCGTGCCGTGATCAACGCTCGCCGCGCCAAAGGCCGCAAGCGCCTGGCTGTCTGAGTCGGCGTCTGTTGTGCCGGTGTCCCTGTGCCCGGCCCGTCTGCCACCCGACGATGTGGGCGGTTGTGCAGTGACCCAGCGCCTGCGGTCCCGCCAACAGTTCCAAGCCGTCATGGAGGGAGCGCCCGTGGCCAAGACGCCCCACTTCGCCTTGCACCGCGCCGCCCTGGACGCCCCTGTCGAGGGCAAACCGTTGTTTCCTGTGGCCGACGCCTGGCTGGGCGTCTTGCTGCCCAAACGCTGGGCGCGGCGTGCCGTCACGCGCAATGCCATTCGGCGCCAGATCTACGAGGTGGCGAGGCACCGGTCCGCCCCGCTGCCGCAGGCGGCTTGGGTGGTGCGTTTGCGCAGCGAGTTCAGCCGCAAGCAGTTCGTGAGTGCCACGTCCGACGCCCTCAAGCAGGCCGTTCGCGCGGAGTTGGAGCAACTGCTGTCGCGTGCCCAGTTGCCCAAACAGGCCGCGTCTGCGGAGGTTCGTGATGGTGTCTGACTGGCCTCGCTTGGCGCTGGTGGGACTCGTCAAGGGCTACCGCCTGCTGCTGAGTCCTTCGCTGGGCAGTGGCTGCCGCTTTGAGCCCACCTGCTCGGTGTATGCCATTGGCGCGCTGGAACAACACGGTGCCGCGGCAGGTGCCTACCTCACGGCGGCGCGTCTGGTGCGCTGCCATCCCTGGTGCGAAGGTGGTTTCGACCCGGTGCCCGAGTCCCGGCCCGCCCTCTTTTCCCGTCTGATTTCACCCTCCTCAGCAAAGAAGAACGCGTCATGAATGACATCCGTCGGTCCATCCTGTGGGTGGTGTTTGGTCTGTCCATGGTTCTGATCTGGGACAAATGGCAGATCCACAACGGTCACAAGCCCACTTTCTTCCCCGGCTCCACGCAAGTGGCCGCGCCGGCCGCCACGTCGACGCCAGCCACCGACGCCAGCGTGCCCGCAGCGGTGGCCGTGCCGTCGTCCGGCGCTGCCAGCGCGCCGGGCGAAGCACCCGCCGGTGCGCCCAGCCCGGTGGCTGCGCGCCACGAGGTGACCACCGACGTGTTCAAGCTGGTCTTCAACACCGAAGGCGGATCGCTGATCGGCGCCGAGCTGCTCAAACATGCTGAAGCCACGCAGCAGAGCAAGGACCAAAGCGAGCTGCCGTTCACCCTGCTCACGCAGAGCGCAGACCGCGTGTACGTGGCGCAGACCGGTCTGATCGGTGGTGCGTTCCCGACCCACAAGACCCCGATGAACCTGGTGACGCCGGAGACGGCGCTGGCCGATGGCCAGAACGAGATGCAGGTGCGGTTCGAATCGGCCGACGTGGGCGGCGTGAAGCTGGTCAAGACCTACACGCTCACACGCGGCCGCTACGAGATCGCGGTGAAGCACGAGGTGCAGAACCTCGGGGCGCAAGCCGTGAGCCCGCAGCTCTACCTGCAACTGGTGCGCGACGGCAGCAAGCTCAGCAGCGAAACGCCCTTCTACTCCACGTTCACGGGACCTGCGGTTTACACCAACGAGAAGAAGTACCAGAAGGTCGAGTTCGCCGACATCGAGAAAAAGAAGGAAAACCTGTACGTCAAGACCAGCACCGACGGCTATGTGGCCATGGTGCAGCACTACTTCGCCTCGGCCTGGTTGCTGGGCGACGGCGTGGCGCGCGACAACTTCGTCCGCAAGGTGGATGACAAGCTGTTTTCCGTGGGCAGCATCACCAACCTGCCCGCCATCGAGCCCGGCCAGACGCAAAGCGTGCAGGCGCGCTTGTTCATCGGCCCGCAAGAAGAAAAGGTGCTGGAGACGATTGCTCCCGGTCTGGAGCTCGTCAAAGACTACGGCTGGCTGACCATCCTCGCCAAGCCGCTGTACTGGTTGCTGGAGAAGATCCACGGCTTCGTGGCCAACTGGGGTTGGTCCATCGTGCTGCTGGTGGTGCTGATCAAGGCCGCGTTCTACTGGCTCAACGCCAGCGCCTACCGCAGCATGGCCAAGATGAAGAAGATCAACCCCCGCATCATGGAAATGCGCGAGCGCCTCAAGGGCAATCCGCAGGGCATGCAGCAGGAAATGATGAAGATGTACCGGGAAGAAAAGGTCAACCCGCTGGGCGGCTGCTTCCCCATCCTGATCCAGATCCCCGTGTTCATCGCGCTCTACTGGGTGCTGCTCTCCAGCGTGGAAATGCGCAACGCACCGTGGATGGCCTGGATCACCGATCTGTCCTCGCCCGATCCCTACTTCATCCTCCCGCTGGTGATGGCCGTGACGACCATGATCCAGACCGCGCTCAACCCGCTGCCACCGGACCCCCTGCAAGCCAAGCTGATGTGGCTGATGCCGCTGATGTTCTCGGTCATGTTCTTTTTCTTCCCGTCCGGCCTGGTGCTGTACTGGATCACGAACAACGTGCTCACCATCGCGCAGCAGTCTGTCATCAACAAAAGCATGGGCGTGCCGCTGAAGTTCAACATGCCCGACTTCAAGAAGTAACCCCCCTGCGCCGCTGACGCGGCTTCCCCCCTCAAGGGGGGACGGCGTCTTGGGCCGGCGGAGCCGGACCCTTGACGCCCCTGGGATGGGGCACTTTGTTCCTCGCCGGGCCTGCTTTGCAGGCCCTTTCTCTTTATGCTCGACCCCCATGCTCGCTGCCTCGCGTGATCCCATCGTTGCCATTGCCACGGCGCCCGGCCGGGGTGGCGTGGGCATAGTTCGGGTGTCGGGGCGGGGGCTGGAGCCGTTTGTGCGGGCTTTGCTCGGGCGGGCATTGAAGCCGCGAGAGGCGACCTATTTGCCGTTTGCCGACGCGGCTGGTCAGCCCATCGACCATGGACTGGCCTTGTGGTTTGCGGGGCCGCACTCCTACACCGGCGAAGACGTGCTGGAGCTGCAGGGCCATGGCGGTCCTGTGGTGTTGCAGCTGTTGGTGGCGCGTTGCCTCGAAGTGGGGCGCGATGTGTTGCCAGGCTTGCGCGTGGCCCGCGCGGGTGAATTCACCGAGCGCGCTTTCCTCAACGACAAGCTCGACCTCGCGCAGGCAGAAGCCGTGGCCGATTTGATCGACGCGAGCACCGAGGCGGCCGCGCGCAGTGCGTCGCGCTCGCTCGCCGGCGTGTTCTCGGGCCGCGTCCATGCGCTGCGCGACGCGCTGGTCAACCTGCGCATGCTGGTCGAGGCCACGCTGGATTTCCCTGAAGAAGACATCGACTTTCTGCAAAAGGCCGACGCCACCGGGCAACTGCGCCGCTTGCGCGAGGCGCTTGCCGCCGTGCTGGCGCAGGCGCGCCAGGGCGCGCTGTTGCGCGATGGTTTGCAGGTGGTCATTGCCGGACAGCCCAACGCCGGCAAGAGTTCGTTGCTCAACGCACTGGCCGGCGCCGAGCTCGCCATCGTCACGCCGGTGGCGGGCACCACGCGCGATGTGGTGCAGCAGACCATCCAGATCGAAGGTGTGCCGCTGCACGTGGTCGACACCGCCGGCCTGCGGGACAGCCCCGATGTGGACGAGGTCGAGAAGATCGGCATCGAGCGCGCCTGGGGGCGCATCCGACAGGCCGACGTGGTGCTGTTCCTGCACGACCTGACCCGCGCCGACATGGCCAGCTACCAGTATGCAGACGCTGCGATTGCGGCCAGCCTGGCACAAGCGGTGCCGGCTGCGGTGCCGGTGCTGCACGTGTGGAACAAGCTCGACCAGAGCCCCGCGGCGCAGACCGACCTGCAGGACGGCCTGGCGATCTCGGCCAAGCGGGGTGAGGGTCTGGAGGCGCTGCGCCAGCGCTTGCTGGTCCTCGCGGGATGGCAGCAGCCCGGTGATGGGCTGTTCATGGCTCGCGCACGCCACCTGCAGGCGCTGGCGCTGGTGGATGACCACTTGGTGCAGGCCGATGCGTTGCTGGCCGCGCGGGCCGAGCACCTGGACCTGCTGGCCGAAGAGCTGCGCCTGGCACAACGGGCCCTGGGCGAGATCACCGGTGAGTTCACCGCCGATGATTTGTTGGGCGAGATCTTTTCGCGTTTCTGCATCGGAAAGTAGACCGGCGCCGCCGCCCGGAACGCTGCGAATGCCGCTCGGCGGTGCAGATGTAAACGCAGGTAATTACAGCTTGCGCGGGGGTGTGAGGCGCGGGTATCTTGACGTGATGCATGTCACACCACCGACATCTCTGCGCTTCGACATCAAGGGCCTGGCCGAGTCCATGCGGCACAGCAGCGCCCTGGACGCGGTGCCCCTGAACCTCACCGACATGCAGTGGCCCATGCTGGCCAACTACCTGCAGCCTGTGGTTTTGCAGCAAGGCCAGGTGCTGATCGAACAAGGGGTGAAGGATCGCACCGTGTACTTTGTCGAAAGCGGCACGCTCACCGTGCACTACGAAGACGACAAGGAGCGCGTGCGCATCGCGGTGGTGGGCTCGGGCTCGCTGCTCGGCGAGGGCGCGTTTTTCAGCCACCTGCCCCGCAGCGCCACGGTGCACGCCGGCAGCGATTGCCGCCTCTGGTGCATGACCCCGCTGCGTTTTCGCGAGCTCTCCACCCGCCACCCCGAGGTGGCCCTGGAGGTGACGGTGGCCATGTCGGCCGTGCTGGCCCGCCGCATGTACAACAAGCCCAAGCGGGTGGCGGTCACCTGATGCCCGGTTCTGCGGTGAGCGGCCATTTGCCCGAGCAGCACCGGATTCACGCCTCACTTCCGACCACTTCAGCGTCGGGCTTTCTGCATACTTTGACCATGTCCTTCATGAGCTGGCTGCAAGCCAAAAAATCCAACGAATCGGGCAAAGGGCGTCTGGCACGCGCGCGCAAATCGTTTGGACAAACCACATTGCCCCTGATCTCGCCGCGCAAGGGCCGTCGCATCCTGCGGCGCGAGCAGTTGTTCAGCGTGGTGCGCGAGTCGCTCATTCGCGCCGGCGTGCTGTCCACCAGCTACGAGTTCAAGGTGCTCACGCTGGATGCCAACGGCGACTGTTTTCTGGTGCTGATCGATCTGGCTTTGCCCGCCGAAGGCATGCCCGACGAATACCTGCTCGAGATCGAGCGCTGGATCCAGCAAAGCGGCAAGGCCCGCCACGGCATGCTGGTGCGCTCGGTGTACTGGCGCCGCCGCGCCACCCACGATCAGGTGGGCGTGGCCTTGCGTGCTGCGGTGTCCGCGCAGACCCGGCGTGATGCGGAGGTGTACAGCCCCACGGCCATTCCCAAGCCCAACATCGATTCGTCACACGCACCCATGCAGGCGCTGGGCGACGACGAACTGGCCGCCTTCCGCGATGTGTTGCAGTCGGCCGCCAAGCCGGCCTACCCGTCTGCCGACGAGGCCAAGCTTCCGGTGCCGGAGTCGCACAGCGACTTTGCTGCCCTGAGCGAAACGCAGCACGGCAAGCTCTGATCTGCCGCTCTGGACCCGCGGCGCTCAGTGGCCCGCGAAGTCGACCAGGGTGAAGAGCTTCAGGCCGGATTCCTTGAGCTTTTGCGAGCCGCCCAGTTCGGGCAGGTCCACGATGGCCGCGCCCTCCATCACCTCGGCGCCCAGCTTTTCCAGCAGCCTGCGCCCGGCCATCATGGTGCCGCCGGTGGCGATCAGGTCGTCGATCAGTACCACCTTGTCACCGGCTTTCACCGCGTCGGTGTGCAGCTCCACCGTGGCGCTGCCGTACTCCAGCTCGTAGGTTTCTTCCACCGTGGTGAAGGGCAGCTTGCCTTTCTTGCGGATGGGTACGAAGCCCACGCCCAGCTCGTAAGCCAGCACCGAACCGATGATGAAACCCCGCGCATCGAGCCCGGCCACCACGGTGGGCTTGAGGGCCGGGTCCATGTAGCGGTGCACGAAGGTGTCGATCAGCACACGAAACACCTGTGGGTCCTGCAGCAGCGGCGTGATGTCGCGGAACTGCACGCCGGGCGCCGGCCAGTCGGGCACGGTGCGGATGTGGGCTTTGAGGAAGGCGGATGTGTCCATGGGCGTGGGGTCTTGAGGGTATGGCCCATTATCGATGGGGCAAAAAAAACCCCGGCGCGAAGGCCGGGGCAGGAGACCATGGCGACCCTGTCAGGCCATGGGTTTGAACTGATAACCGTTGCCGGACGCTTCCAGCGTGCCGAGCGCGGGGAACGGGAAGTGGAAACCGCCCATGGCCATCTTGTCCTTCACCAGCGTGTCGAAAATGCGGCGACGCGTCTGGCGGGCCATCTCGGCGTCCATGTCGAAGGCCACGGCCCAGTCGGGGCTGCGGGCGAACAACGAGGGCACGTTGGTCACGTCGGCGGTGTACATGAACGACTGTCCTTCAGAACGCACCGTGAACACGGCCATGCCCGGCGTGTGGCCGAATGCGGCCGACGACTGGATGCCGGGGGCGAGCTCGGCGCCGGGTTCGAAACGCACCAGACGGTCGGCCGGGATCTTGCCAATCACCTTGCGCGCGTTCTGGAAACCACCCTGGGCTGCGGGTGGCGCGGCGGCCATCTTGGCGTCGTCCATCCAGAAAGCCATCTCCGTGGTGGGCACGTGCACCTTGGCTTTCGGGAACATGAGCGTGCCGTCTTTCTTGACCAGGCCGTTGATGTGGTCGCCATGGAAGTGGCTGATGATCACGTGGTCGATGTCTTCCGGCTTGTAACCCGCGGCGGCCATGTTGGCCGCCAGGCGGCCGGTGGTGGGTGGGCCGTTGTCGGCAAAGCCGGTGTCGATCAGGAACTTGGTGTTGCCGCTGACGATGAGGTAGGGCGTGAACGGGATGTCCACGAAGTCGGTCGACAGGCTTTGCGAGGCGAGCATGGCCTTGACCTGCTCCAGCGGCGCGTTGCGCACGAACTCTTCACCCAGCGGACGGCGCAGCGCGCCGTCGTTGATGGCGATGATCTCCATCGCGCCCAGCTTCATCTTGCGAAAGCCCGGTTCCGGCAGCACCGGCGCACCGAAACTGGGGGTGTTCTGCGAAAACACGGACGAGAAGGTCAGCGCAGACGCGCCGGCCACGCCTGCGCCCAGGAACAAACGGCGATCCATCATGAAAAACTCTCCGGGTGGGGTTGAAAAACCGTGAGCATACATACCGATCGGTCACAACTCATACCCGTGGCTCTGAATATCCACTCGGCATTCGGGGATTTCGCCAGCGGCCGGGCGGGCCGGGATCAGCCCGAGAGCAGCTTGTCTTCGGCCAGCGCCAGTGCCGGCGCCTTGCCGCTGATCACCAGCGTGTCGCCCCCTTGCAGCACGGTGTCGTCGGTCACCGCCGCCGGCATGCCGCTGGCGTGGCGCAGGCTCACCACCCGCACGCCCACCGCGTGCAGCGCCAGGCTCTCCAGCGTCTTGCCCACGTTGCGCCCGGCCGCCGGCAGGGTCACGGTGTTCAGGCGCTCGTGGTCGATTTCGTCGGCGCCGCTGTCGTCGGCGCCGTGAAAGTAACCGCGCAGCAGGTTGTAGCGCGCGTCGCGCTGGTCCTGCACCACGCGGATCACGCGCCGCATGGGCACACCCACCAGCGCCAGCGCGTGGCTGGCCAGCATGAGGCTGGCCTCGATGGCCTCGGGCACGACCTCGGTGGCACCCGCCGTGCGCAGTTTTTCCAGGTCGGTGTCGTCCACCGTGCGCACCACCACCGGGACATGCGCGGCCTGTTCCTGGGCATGGTGCAGCACCTTGAGCGCGCTGGGCGTGTCGAGGTAGGTCACCACCACCGCGCTGGCGCGGTGCAGGCCGGCCGCCATGAGCGCCTGCAGGCGCGCGGCATCGCCGAACACCACCGAATGCCCGGCGGCGGCGGCCTGGCGCACGCGGTCGGGGTCGAGGTCGAGCGCCATGTAGGGAATGCCTTCGGCCTCCAGCAGCCGCGCCA
>JBKBWW010000035.1:0-29997 GCA_046314475.1 Hydrogenophaga sp. | reverse complement strand
CACCCACCTGGGCCACAGCCGCATCCACACCCGCGCCTTCGACACCCTCACGGTGAACAGCGACCCCGACCTGCCGCTGGCGGCCGACGGTGAATTCCTCGGCTACGCGCGGCAGCTGCGCCTGAGCGTGTTGCCGGGTGCGCTGGCGGTGGTGGGGATTTAGGCAGCCGCAGCCAGCGGCAGATTGAGCAGCAGGTTCTGCGGCTTGATCTTCAGCAGGCCCTCGGCGTTCATGGCGAGACCCAGGTAGACCGGCTTGCCGCGCACATCGGCCTGCATGTCCTGCGGGTCGTCAAACGTCAAGCGAAACAAGCTGATCAAGCGCTGCTGCCGCTCGGGCTCCACCTCGCGCCCCTGGTACAGGTCGTTGAGCAAGGCGGTGGATTCGGCGTCCAGCCCCAGGTGCCAGCGCCAGGCTTCATCGTCCACACGTGCCTCGGGCTGCACCTGCACGGCCACGCCGTGGAAATGCCGCACCCACCGCTGCAGCACCTGCGCCAGCGCCTTCAGGCCCGACTGCGATCGGTTCATGGTGAGCGTGAGGCCGTGCGAGAGCTCGCGCTGGATTTCGTGGGTGAGGTCGAGCACGAAGTTGAAGCGTCCGTTGCCCGCGCGGCTCTTCAAGTAACGCTCTGCGTTGTCGTCGCCCAGCACCTCGATGTTCACCTCGGGAACGGCCGCACCACTCTGCATGAGCAGCCGGCCCACCGCGCCCATGCCACCGGTATCAACGAGCATGTCCAGCACCTCGCTGTCGCCGCTGAGCACACGCCCGTCCTGCACGCGCACGCGCTGGCGCCGAAACAGCATCTCGGCGGCGCGCCACTGCCATGCGTCGTCCACACCGTCGAGCAGGTTGCACACCAGGGCCTGCACCACGAGATCGAGGAACAGCGGCGGGATCTGCACCGAGCCGGCCTTGAAGAACCCGGCATAAGCCGCCTCCAGCGAACCGGCCGCGATCACCGCGTCGCGAAAACCCAGGAACAGGCGGTGGTTGGCGCGCGCGTCATCGTCTTCAAACGCGTCGAGTTCGCGCTGCACCACGGCGCGTGCGGGTGTGTCCATGAGCGAGGCGTGCAGCGCCTGCTCGGCCGCGCACGATTCTTCAACCAGCGCCAGCTCTGGCCGCTGCAGCCACAGGCGCCAGTAATCGTCGGTGGGCACCAGCCAGCCGCGCGGGTTGCGCGTCAGGTGGTCAAAGCCGCAGGGGGTCCAGAGGGGGGAAGCTTGGGAGGGCATGGCAGGCACCCGCGGCGCGTGGCCGGCGTGGGTGGGTTTGGCAGGAACACAAGGGGCCTGCATTGTCGTTCACATGCCCTGCCCCCCGGGTTCAAGGGGCCGACTGCAAAGCCCCTGCTTTTCGGGCTCCCGAGATGGCGCGCACCTGGTACGGCCGCGGTGCGTCGAACGCGTAGCCGGCATCGAGCACGCTGCCCAGATCCAGCAGGGCCTGCAGGGACACGTCGGGCCAGAAGCGGGGGTTGGCAATGTTGTCCACGCCCGGGATGTTGCCGGCCAGGCCGCTCACGTTGCCGGTCTGCACCGCGTTGCCACTGGCAAAGCTGCCGGTGAGCACCGCCTGGTTGCCGGTGCCGGCGAACAGGTTGGCCTTGAGGTTGACCGACTGGGTGCCGGCATAGGCGGCCACAAAGGCCCCACCCGAGCGCGTGATGGCCACCGTGTTGTGCGTGAGTTCCAGCGTGTTGGTCGGGTGGGTCAGGCCCTCGGCGCCGAACGAAATGGCGCTGGGGTTTTGCGCGTTCGGGCCCTTGTGCAGCAGGTTCCCCCGCATGACCACCCGCCCGCCGTTGGGGAAGTCGGCCACGTAGCTGGCCGTGCCGCCGGGTCCGTCCATCAGGTAGCTGTTGTCGATGATGGACTCGCGCGCGCGGCTCTTGAGGTTGTGGCCCACCTTCGCTTCGTGGAAATAACTGGCCGAGACGGTGAGGCGGTCGATCTGGCCCACATAGAGGTTGTGGGTGTAGCCGTCGCCCCGGCCATTGCGCGCGAACTCGGAGCCTTCAATGACCAGGCTCATGGCACCCGCGCTGGTGAGGATGCCGTTTTCGTTGTCGAAAAAGCCGCTGTTGCGGATGCGCAGCCAGCCGCCATGTTCGGCACGGATGCCCGCCCCGTTGAGGTCGGGCACGGCAGCGTTGCGAAACTCGACGCTGTCGATGGTGATGTTGGAGCCCGACACCACCCAGATGGCCTTGCCGCCGGCGCTGTTGCCGTCGGCAAACAGGCGGGCACGGCCACCCACGCCGCAGATGGTGAGGTTGTTCTGGCGCCAGGTGGCCACATCGCCGCGGTAGTCGCCTGCGGCGATGCGGATCACGTCACCGTTCTGCGCTGCGGCGGCCGCCGCACTCGGGGTGGCCAGCGCCTGGCTGGGGCCCACGTTCAACACCCGGCCCGTGGCGGTGTCGCAAGCCAGGCTGCCCTGCGGCACGGCGGGCAGGGTGGCCTGGCTGGCCGGTGCGGACTGGGGTGCGGCGGTGTCGTCCGATCCTCCGCCACCGCAGGCACTCAGGGCCAGGGTGGTCAACAGCAGGCAGGTCCAGGGAAGCGGTGTGTTCATCGGTCAGGGTCCAGGGTCGAATTCGGCAAAGGGCGCAGTCTGCCTGCGTCCAGGCCGGCGCTTGCCGCAGAACGTAGGTCGATGTAACGGCCTTCGGCGGCGACGCACGGCGCGGCGTCCCGCCGATGGCCGCATCCCGACACAACGCATACCAAGAGATACACAACGGCACCGCCAAATGCCCTTCTCAAGGACAATCGCCGCATGCAAAAACACATCAGCCTTATCGGCGTGCCCACCGACATCGGCGCCGGCACACGCGGCGCCTCCATGGGCCCCGAAGCCATGCGCGTGGCCAACCTCGCCAGCGTGCTGGAAGGCCACGGTCTGAACGTGATCGACCGGGGCAACCTGAGCGGACCGCCCAACCCCTGGCAGCCGCCCGTCGACGGTTACCGCCACCTGCCCGAGGTGGCGGCCTGGAACGAAACCCTGCACCACGCGGTGCACGCCGAACTGGCGCTGGGCCGCCTGCCCATCGTGCTGGGTGGTGACCACTGCCTGGGCCTGGGCTCCATCAGCGCGGTGGCGCGCCATTGCCGGGACACCGGCAAACAGCTGCGCGTGCTGTGGCTCGACGCGCACGCCGACTACAACACCGCCGCCCTCACCCCCAGCGGCAACATCCACGGCATGCCAGTGGCGCTGCTGTGCGGCCACGGCCCGGCCGTTCTCACCGGCATCGGCGGCACCACACCGGCGATTGATGCGAGTGTGGTGCGACAGATCGGCATCCGCAGCGTGGACGCGGGTGAAAAACGGCTGGTGCACGAGGAAGGGCTGGAGGTGTTCGACATGCGCTACATCGACGAGATGGGCATGCGCCACACCATGGAGCAGGCGCTCGCCGGCATGGACGACAACACCCACCTGCACGTGAGCTTCGACGTGGACTTTCTCGACCCCGACATCGCGCCCGGCGTGGGCACCACGGTGCCCGGTGGCCCGACCTACCGCGAAGCGCAGCTGTGCATGGAAATGATCGCCGACACCGGGCGGCTGGCGTCCATGGACGTGATGGAACTCAACCCGGCGCTGGACGTGCGCAACCGCACGGCGGAACTGGCGGTGGACCTGATCGAAAGCCTGTTCGGCAAGTCCACGTTGATGCGGAAAGGCTGATCAGCTTTTGCCGACCAGTTCGAGGTGCTCGACCACCGGTGGCTGCGCAAAGAACGGGCCGACGATGGCGCGCCACTGGGGAAACAGGTCGGAGCCCCGGAAGCCCACGGTGTGGTCTTCCAGCGTGTCCCAGTAGATGTTCAGGATGTAGCGGCCCGGGGTCTCGATGCTGCGGTTGACCTTGTAGCCCTTGAAGCCCTTGGCGTGCGCGATGACGGTCGTCACCCCGCGCACGATGGCCTCTTCAAACGCCGAGCTCTTGAGGGGATCGATACGGATGTCGGCGTGTTCGAGAATCATGGTCTTGGTCCTGAAATGAAGATGCAGCGAGTCGGTCGTCGAGGATCATATCGACCGCCTTCTCGGCCATCATGATCACCGGCGCGTTGGTGTTGCCGCCGACCACCGAGGGCATCACCGACGCGTCCACCACCCGCAAGCCCGCCACGCCGTGCACCCGCAGCCGCGCGTCCACCACGTCCATCGGGCCAGGCCCCATGCGGCAGGTGCCCACCGGGTGGTAGATGGTGTCGGCGTGGTTGCGCACGAACTGCTCGATCTGCGCCGGGCTCTGGGCCAGCACCGAGGTGGCCGACTCGGTGCCGCCATGGCGTTTGAGGGCCGGTTGTTCCAGCAGCCGGCGCATCGCCTGGAAGCCGCGCACCAGGCGCGCTGCGTCGTCAGGGTCCTGCAGAAACGCGGGGTCGATGAGCGGGGCCACCTGAGGGTCGGCACTGGCCAGGCGCAGGCTGCCCCGGCTCCTGGGGCGCAGCAAACACACGTGGCACGAATAGCCATGGCCCAGCACCGTCTTGCGGCCGTGGTCCACCAGCTTGCCCACCACGAAGTGCAGTTGAAGGTCGGGGATGGGTTCTTGCGGATCGCTCTTGATGAAGCCGCCGGCCTCGGCGAAGTTGCTGGTCAGCATGCCGCGGCGATGGCGCCGCCATTCGAAGACGCCTTTGACCATGTTCCACACACCGGGCAACGACACGCCGAAGAGGCCCGTCAACGTCGGCGCGTTCATCACCAGCACCACGTCGGGGTGGTCGTGCAGGTTCTCACCCACACCGGGCAGGTGGTGCACCACAGGCAGGCCATGTTCACGCAGGTGGTCTGCGGGGCCGATACCCGAGAGCATGAGCAACTGCGGTGAACCGAAGGCCCCGGCGCTGAGCACCACCTCGCCACCTGGCTTGAGGCGCAGGGTCCGCGCCGGGCCACGCCCGTCGTTGCCACGAAATTCCACACCCACCGCGCGCGGCGCCGCGCCGTCGGCGTCCATCACCACACGGGTGGTCAGCGCGCTCGTGATCACCTGCAGGTTGGGCCGCTGCAGGTGCGGCGTGAGGTAGGCCTTGGCGGCGCTGAAGCGTTCGCCGTTCTTGTGCGTGACCTGGTAGGCGCCCACGCCTTCTTGCTCAGGCCCGTTGAAATCGGTGTTGTGCCGGTAGCCCGCCTGTTGACCGGCTTCAATGAAAGAAGCCAGAAACGGGTTGGGGCTGCGCAGGTCCATCACGTTGAGCGGGCCGCCCTCGCCGTGCAAGGCATCGGCGCCACGCTCGTTGTGCTCGGCGCGCTTGAAGTAAGGCAGCACATCGGCGTACGACCAGCCCGCGTTGCCCTGCGCTGCCCAGCCGTCGTAGTCGGCCGCGTGGCCGCGCGCGTAAACCATGGCGTTGATCGAGCTGGAGCCGCCCAGCACCTTGCCGCGCGGCTGGTAACCGCGTCGGCCGTTCAGGCCGGGCTGCGGCACGGTGCTGTAGCCCCAGCCGTTCAGTTCGAACTTGGCGATCACCGCCAGACCCGCCGGGCAGTGGATGAACACGCTGCGGTCGGGCGGGCCGGCTTCGATGAGCGCGACGCGGATGGCGGGGTCTTCGCTCAGGCGGCCGGCGAGCACGCTGCCGGCCGATCCGCCGCCAACGATGATGTAGTCGAACATGGGGTGTCTCCGTCGTGTGTGGCGCCCGTCAAGGCGTGCGCGACAATCCATCAGCAAGGTAGCACAGGGGGTCCACCCCAGGTAGGCACTGGCGCCTAAGAATTCCGCTCTGGCGACGCCCTCGCGACGCCGGGAAAACCCCAACCACCACACCCACATCCGCAGGAGCAACCCTTTCATGAACAGCATCCAAACCGTCGGCATCATCGGCTCGGGCACCATGGGCAACGGCATCGCGCAGGCCTGCGCCACCAGCGGCATCCGCGTGGTGCTGGTCGACATCGCTCAGGCAGCGGTCGACAAGGGACTGGCCACCGTGGCCGGCAGCCTGGACCGGCTGATCAAGAAGGAAAAGATCACCGCTGCCGAGAAGGACAAGGCGCTGTCGCTCATCACCGGTTCGACGAATTACGACGATCTCAAAGGCGCGCAACTCGTCATCGAAGCCGCCACCGAGAGCGAAGGCCTGAAGGTCAAGATCCTTCAGCAGCTCGACGGCCTGCTGGCCGCCGACGTGATCGTGGCGACCAACACCAGCTCCATCAGCATCACCAAGCTGGCCGCCGCCACGAAACGCCCTGACCGCTTCATCGGCATGCACTTCTTCAACCCCGTGCCCATGATGGCGCTGGTGGAAATCATCCGCGGCCTGCAGACCAGCGACGCCACGCACGACGCGGTGAAAGCCCTGGCGCTGGCGCTGGGCAAGACCCCGATCACGGTGAAGAACGCGCCCGGTTTTGTGGTCAACCGCATCCTCGTGCCCATGATCAACGAGGCCTTCTTCGTGCTGGCCGAAGGCCTGGCCACGCCGGAAGACATCGACGCCGGCATGAAGCTGGGCACCAACCAGCCCATTGGCCCACTGGCGCTGGCCGACATGATCGGCCTGGACGTGTGCCTGGCGGTGATGAACGTCTACGTGGCCGAGTACAACGACAGCAAGTACCGCCCGGCGCCTCTGCTCAAGGAAATGGTGGCCGCCGGCTGGCTGGGCCGCAAAACCGGGCGCGGCGTCTACACCTACTGAACGTCACCAGGGGACGGGAAGTCCCTTGTGGTCAAAGAACTGCCCGCTGCTGCCGGCGGGCAGCGCGTCGATGACGGCCAGCAGATCGCTCGCGGCTTCATCGGCGGGCCGAACCTGCAAGCCCTTCTTCGCGAATGGCTGCGACAAGCCCGTGTCCACCGTGCCCGGGTGCAAGGCCACACACAGCGCCTCCTTGTTGCGCCGCGCCAGTTCAATGGCCGAGGTGTGCACCAGCTGGTTGAGCGCGGCTTTGGACGCGCGGTAGGCGTACCAGCCGCCCAAAGCGTTGTCGCCGATGCTGCCCACGCGCGCCGACAGGAAAGCCGCCACGCACGGTCCCTGCTTCGGCAACAGCGGCAAGAAGTGGCGCATCACCAGCGCCGGGCCGATCGCGTTGATGAGGAAGTTGTGCTGCAAGGCGTCGGCATTCAGGTGTTGCCACGAGCGTTCGGGTTCGGCGCGTTGGCCACTCACCGTGTTGCCGTGCAGGAAGCCGGTGGCCACGATCAGGCGCTGCAATGGCAAGCCGGTGCGTGCGAGGTGATCGGCCACGTGTTGGGCGCAAGCGGCCACGGTTGGTTCATCGGTGTAGTCCAGCGCAGGCTGCGTGCGCCGCCCCAGCGACAGCACCTCGAACCCCTGCGCCTGCAGACCCGCCACCAGCGCAGCGCCGATGCCGCCGGTGCCGCCGATCACCACCTCCAGGCCTTGGGTTTCGTGGACGCGGTCGGGCGGTGGGGCAGTGGTCATCGGCTCATTATCTGGATGGCCAATAACCCGTGCCGGCCAGGTGTGGCGAGCGCTCGGCCGGCCCCCAGCGCAGCGGCAGACCGCCCTGCACGTGGACGGCTTGCGTGACATCCAGCCGCAGCAGGCGCTGCGCACCCTCGAAGGCGGCGAGTTCGGCGCCCTCCCACACCACGCTGGCGCGCGCAGCGAGGTAGAGCCGGTCACCGCGCTCGAAGTCCACGAACAACAGCCCCGCCAACGGATGCACCGCGATGTTGCCGAGCGTGTTGAAGAACTGGTTGCCCACGAAGTCGGGCACGGTGAGGCGGTCGCCCTCGACCTTCACAAACCCCGGCGCACCGCCGCGGTGCGACACATCCACGCCATGGCGCGGCTCGCCGCCCGTGGCCGCCTCGGGATGCGCGGTGGCGATGAAGAAGGTGTCGGCTGCGCGGATCAGGTCGCGCGAGGTTTCGTCCAGCCCCGGCCCCTGGTGCACCACCTGACCGGCGGGCGCAACAGGCGTCCACACCGGCTCGCGTGCCTGGATGTACTTGGGACAGTTGCCGAAGCTCTGGCCCACCTCGACCAGCAGGCCATCGTCTTGCAGATGCGCCGTGCCGTTCATGCGGTTGCGCCGCCGCGTGTGCGGCTGCATGCCGAGCAGGCCCAGCGCCACGCCATCGTGCAGCGTGTGCTGCAAGGGGTCGTGTGGCAGCGGCTTCGCACGGATGTGCAGGTGCGTGGGGTCGGGCGACTGCATGAAGCCCGGCGCACCCGCGAGCACGCTGGCCCAGGGCTGGCCCTGGCCGTCCACACTGCCCACCACCACAAAGGGCAGCAGCCCGAAAAATTCGCGGTGCTGATCGGGCATGTGGTCGCGCATCACGCGCGGGCCGATCTGCGCCATCTGCGCCTGCACACCCACGCGCGCCTGCAGGGCCTGTTCACCGGCGTGAAAGGCTGGCCCCACGCTCATGACGCCAACCCCACAGGCGACTTGAGCATGGGCACAAAACCTGGCAAAGCCTCGATGCGCGCCAGCCAGGCCCGGATCGCCGGGTAGGGCTGCAGCGACACCAGGCCTTCGGGCGCGCGCGCCACGTAGGCGTAGTGCGCCACGTCGGCCAGCGAGGCGCGCTCGCCCACCAGAAACGGCGTGCGTTCCAGTTCCGACTCCATCAAACCGAACAGGGCTTCAGCGCGCTCGATCGCCTCTTTCGGGTCAACGGGCCGTTTGAACAGTTGCACCACACGGGCGGCGGCCGGACCAAAGGCCAGCGGGCCGGCGGCCAGCGAGAGCCAGCGCTGCACGCGTGCCGCGCCCACCGGATCGCGCGGCAGCCACTGGCCCGGCGCATGGAGGGCCTCCAGGTAGACCAGGATGGCGTTCGAATCGGCCAGCGTCAGATCACCATCGCGCAGCACCGGGATCTGGCCCAGCGGGTTCATGGCGAGGAACTCGGGCGACTTGTGCTGCTTCTGCGCGAGGTCGACGTCGATGCTCTCGTACGGCAGGCCGAGCAGCGAGAGGAAGAGTTCGACGCGGTGGCAGTGGCCCGAGACGGCGTTGCGGTACAGCTGGAGGGTGGGCTTCATGGGGGCTCCTGGGTTGGGGTGCTGAGATCTTCTTTGCTGCGGGCCGTTTCACCAATACCCCTTGAAGCACATCACTGCTCCACAAATCGGTCTAATGGCGCATGGACAAATTCCGCGCCATGGACACCTTTGTGCAGATCGCCGACGCCGGCAGCCTCACGGCGGCGGCCTGGGCCATGGGCGCGTCCCTGCCCGCCGTGGTGCGTTTGCTCGCGGCCTACGAGGCCGATCTGGGTGTGCGCCTGTTCAACCGCACCACGCGCCGCATCTCGCTCACCGAGGAAGGCCGGCGCCACCTGGAGAGCTGCCGCCAGCTGCTGAGCGCGGTGAAAGACGCGGAGGCCGAGCTGAAAGACGACGCCGCCGAGCCCACCGGCCACCTCACCATCACCGCGCCCGTGCTGTTCGGCCAGATGCACGTGGCCCCCATCGTCACGCGCTTTGCGCAGCAGAACCGCCAGATGCGCTGCCGCGTGATGCTGGTGGACCGGGTGGTGAACCTGCTGGAGGAAGGCATCGATGTGGGCATCCGCATCGGCCAGCTGGAGGACTCCAGCCTCGTCGCCCTGCCCCTGGGCGACATGCGTCGTGTGGTGGTGGCCAGCCCCGCGTTTCTGCGCGAGCACGGCCGACCCAGTCACCCGAACGACCTGCTGGCGGCCAACTGTGTGCGCGTGGCCGACCACACGCCCACCTGGGGCACGTTTCGCGACGGGAGCAAACGCCTCAAGCTCAGCGTGAGTGGCAACCTCGAGTTCAACCACATTGCACCCGCCGTGCAGGCCTGCGCTGCGGGCGCGGGCTTCGGCCAATTCCTCTGGTACCAGGTCGCACCGCAGCTGAAAGCCGGAGAATTGCAGACCGTGCTGGAGGCCTTTGAAGACGCGCCCCGCCCGATCCATGTGGTCTACCCCCACGCCCGCCTGCTGCCCACGCGCACGCGGGCCTTCATCGATTTCATTCGCCAGGAACTCAAGGGCTTTGCGCCCGGGAACACACCACCATGACCACACCCACTTTCGACTTTGACCTCTTTGTGATCGGCGGCGGTAGCGGCGGCGTGCGCGCTGCGCGCATGGCCGCGCAACGCGGTGCGCGCGTGGCGCTGGCTGAGGTGCTCGGTACCGATGGCCTGGGCGGCACCTGCGTGAACGTGGGCTGCATCCCGAAAAAGCTCTACAGCTTTGCGGCCCATTTCGCCGAGTCTTTTGAAGAGTCCCACGGCTTCGGCTGGGAAGGTGCCAAGCCCACCCTGAACTGGACCACCCTCAAAACCAACCGCGCCAAAGAGATCACGCGCCTCAACGGCATTTACGGCAACCTGCTTCGCGGCTCGGGCGTGACCGTGCTCGACGGCTTTGCGAGCCTCACCGGTCCGCACGGCATTGCCCTGGCCACGCTCAACGCGGACGGTTCGCCCGGCCACCAGACATTCACGGCGCAGCACATCCTCATTGCCACCGGCGGCACGCCACACGTGCCGCATTTTGTGGGCCGCCAACACGCCATCACCTCCAACGACATCTTCGACCTGGAGCCCTTCCCCCAGCGCCTGCTGGTGGTCGGTGGTGGCTACATCGCGAGCGAATTCGCCTCCATCTTCAACGGCCTGGGCTCGCAGGTGACCCAGCTCTACCGCGGCGAACAGATCCTGCGCGGTTTCGACGACGAGATCCGCCACTTTGTGGCCGCCGAGATGCGCAAGGCCGGCGTGGATCTGCGCCTGAACGCCGACGTGGTCGACATCCGCAAGACCACTGAGGGCCTGCGTGTGGAGTGCGAAGGCGGCGGCGTGGTCATGGCCGATGCCGTGCTCTACGCCACCGGCCGTGTGCCCAACGTGAAAGACCTCGGCCTGGAGGCCGTGGGCGTGGCCCAGGGCGCACAAGGTGAGGTGATCGTGGACGCCAACTACCGCACCAACGTGCCCTCGGTGTTCGCCGTGGGCGACGTGACCAACCGCGTGCAGCTCACGCCGGTGGCGCTCGGTGAGGCCATGGTGGTGGTGGACCAGCTGTTTGGCCCCGATCCGAAGACACCGGGCAAGCCGCCGCGCAGCATGGCCTACGAGTTCATTCCCACCGCCGTGTTCACGCACCCGAGCATCGGCACCGTGGGCTATGGCGAACAGGCGGCGCGTGCAAAGTTTGGCCACGTCACCATCTTTCGCAGCGAGTTCAAGGCGCTCAAGCACACGCTCTCGGGCAGCACCGAACGCACGCTCATGAAGCTGGTGGTGGACACCGCGAGCGACCGCGTGGTGGGCCTGCACATGGTGGGCGCCGAGGCGGGCGAGATCGTGCAGGGCTTTGCGGTGGCCATGAAAGCCGGTGCGACCAAGGCGGTGTTCGACAGCACCATCGGCATCCACCCCACGGCGGCGGAAGAGTTCGTGACGATGCGGGATGCGGTCAAGGGTTGATTCAGATTCCGTTCGCCCTGAGCCTGTCGAAGGGCTCTCGCGGTGCCACCCAGAACTTCAAAGCACGAACAGAAACCCCATCACCAGCGCCGTGTGCCCCCACAAGCCGGGCAAAAACCACAGCGCATAACTCCGCCCGCCCACCAGCGAAGCGGTCACGCTCTTGCTCAAGGCGTGCACCGCCAGCGCCCCCATCACCGCCTGGTGGCCAATGGGCGCGGGCGGGCCGGAGGAGAACACCGCCGCCAGCGCCGAATGCAGGTCGGCCAGCGCGCCGAGCAGGCTGCCGACAATGAGGCCGGCCTCGCCCAGCCACAGCGTGAGCGCGTGCACCAGCGCCTGAATGCCCGCGAGCAAAGCCGCCACGGCCAGGGCGCCCTTGAGGCTGAACATGCGCTCGTCCTGCTCGGCGGCCACGGGCGCAGCTTCTGGCGCAGCGCCATGCACCAGCCAGAAGCCCCAGGCCAGCGCCAGCGCCGCGCCGCCCAGCACCACCGGCAAGCCAGGTGCCCCAGCCAGGCCGGCTGCACCGCGAAAGCCACCAGCAGCAACTGCAGCAAGGTCGACACACAGCTGAGCAGCGCGCCGCCCGCCATCAGCCGCGCACCGCTGCGGCCCTCGCGCACGGCCAGGCCCAGCGTGGCGATGGTGGCCGTGCTCGACACAAAGCCCGATGCCAACGCCGACAGCGCCACCGCGTGCCGCGCCTGCAGCAACCGACGCGCCAGGTGCGCGGCGGCCTGCACACCCAGCAGCAAGGCCAGCAGCTGCACGATCACGTGCGGGTTGAGCGTGTTGCCCCACAGCGGCCGGTCGGGCACCAGCGGCAGGGCCAGCAGCACCAGCGCCGCCAGCACGATGCCGTCGCGCACCTCGGCCGGGCGCAGCCAATGGCGTGCAACCCGGTGCATGCGCTCGCGGCTGAAGAGCACGGCCGTGAGCCCCACCGCCAGACCGGCGGCCAGCGGCAGGCTCCAGGCACACAACACCCCGATGAGGTAGGTGAGCAGCAGCGCCACCTCGGTGGTGACGCCAGGGTCGTCGGAGCGGTCGCGCACGTAGGCCACCACTGCCAGCGCTGCCACGAAAACAGCACCCGCCACGATCACGCCGTCAATCTGCGTGAGCGCCGCGGCCGCGCCGGTGACGCAGGCGAGTGCAAAGGTGCGCAGACCCGCCAGCGCCCTGCCCGGGCCCTCGCCCTTGCGGCGCTCGCGCTCGATGCCGATCAGCAGGCCACAACCCAAGGCCGCGGCCAGCGTGGCGGCGGCCTGGGGCAGATCGGCTGGAGCGAGACTCATGGTGTCATGCAGGTTCATGGGTGCACAGCCACAATAAGCCCCATGCACAAGACGCCCGACTTTACCGCTCCGATTTTTTTGAACGACCCGGCCGCCGCCCTGCGCCAGGTGCAGCGCACCTACCACGACAACGTGGAATTCTTGCGCCAGGCCATGCGCGACTTTGTGGGTGGCGGCGATTTCACCCACGCCCGCGTGCGCGCCTGCTACCCCTACGTGAGGCTGCACACCCACAGCGTCTCGCGCCAGGGCAGCAGCAGCCTGCCGCTGAGCCGCCTGAGCTACGGCTTCGTGGCCGGCCCGGGCCGCTTCGAGACCACGCTCACCCGCCCCGACCTGTATGCCGACTACTACCTGGAGCAGTTCCGCCTGCTGCTGGCCAACCACGGCGGTGAACTCGAGGTGGGCACCAGCACGCAACCCATCCCGATCCACTTCTCGTTCGCCGAACACGACCACGTGGAAGGCAGCCTGGACGTGGCGCGCCGCGCCCTGATGCGCGACGTGTTCGATCTGCCCGACCTCACCGCCATGGACGACGGCATTGCCAACGGCACGCACGAACCCAAACCCGGCGAAGCGCACCCGCTCTCGCTGTTCACCGCGCCGCGCGTGGACTACTCGCTGCAGCGCCTGCGCCACTACACCGGCACCGCGCCCGAGTGGTTCCAGAACTTCGTGCTGTTCACCAATTACCAGTTCTACATCGACGAGTTCATCAAGCTCGGCCACGCCGAGATGGCCAAACCCGACAGCGAGTACATCGCCTTTGTGGAGCCCGGCAACGTGGTGATGCGCCGCGCCGGCCTGGCCGCCGAGGCCATCGACCAACTCGGCCACGCGCCGCCGCGTCTGCCGCAGATGCCGGGCTACCACCTCATGCGCGCCGACCGCAGCGGCATCACCATGGTCAACATCGGCGTGGGCCCGGCCAACGCCAAAACCATCACCGACCACATCGCCGTGCTGCGCCCACACGCCTGGCTCATGCTCGGCCACTGCGCCGGCCTGCGCACCAGCCAGCAGCTGGGCGACTACGTGCTGGCCCACGCGTATGTGCGCGAGGACCACGTGCTCGACGAAGAACTGCCGCTGTGGGTGCCGATTCCCGCGCTGGCCGAAATTCAACTGGCGCTGGAAGTGGCCGTGGCCGACGTGACCGGCGTGGCGCCGGAAGATGTCAAACGCATCATGCGCACCGGCACCGTGGCCAGCACCGACAACCGCAACTGGGAACTGCTGCCCGACAACAAACCGCAGCGCCGGTTTTCACAATCGCGCGCCGTGGCGCTCGACATGGAATCCGCCACCATCGCCGCCAACGGTTTCCGCTTCCGCGTGCCCTACGGCACCCTGCTGTGCGTGAGCGACAAGCCCCTGCACGGCGAGATCAAGCTGCCCGGCATGGCCAACCACTTCTACCGCGAGCGGGTCGACCAACACCTGCGCATCGGCATCCGCGCCATCGACATCCTGCGCGAAGGCGGGCCGGACCAGCTGCACAGCCGGAAGTTGCGGAGCTTTGCGGAGGTGGCTTTTCAGTGAGTCTGGTTGGGCCCTCAAAAAAGCCCCTATAAGAGCAAAATCAGTTTCTTGCTGGCGTTATTGATCCATTTTTGACCTCAGAAGAGCACAAGGCGAAGTTTTGACCCATTGAGAACAACTTTCTCGTGTTTCGAGAATATCCGCCTAAAATGCCCCCAAGAGAGCAAAAATGCAAATCACGCCCGACACCCTGCCCGACCTGGCCCAGCGCCTGATGACCGAGCGCAAGCAACAAGGGTTGTCTCGCGCTCAAGCCGCCGCCGTGTGCAACGTGAGCACCTCCTTCATTCGAGACGCCGAAAGCGACCCTGGGGCTTGTTCGCTGGCACTGCTGCTCCGGCTCACCCGCGGGCTGGGTATTCAAATTGAGGCCACCCACTGGAGCTCTGAGGCCACACAGGACAAAGAGGTGAAGCCTTGATCCGCCTGCGCGTGTGGGCCAACGTGCAGCCCATGGGCTGGTTTGGCCACGCGGCGGGTGAATTCTTCTTTGAGTACGACCCTCAATGGCTGGACCAACCCGAGGCTTTCGTGCTGGCGCCCCAGTTCGCATTCGGCAGCGGCCCCTTCACCGGCGCACTGGTGCGCAGCTTCTTTGAAAACCTCTTGCCCGAAGGCACCGCCTTGGACGATGTGATGCAGGCGCTGGCGCTGCGCGACGCGGCGCCGTTCGAGCTGCTGGGGCGTTTGGGTCGCGAGCTGCCCGGCGTGATTTCGCTGCTGCCCGAAGGCGAGCAGCCCACCGCCATGCAGCAGTACGCCCCCCTGTCATTCGACGTGCTGAGCGCCCGGCTGCAAAGCCAGCAGCCGCTGCTGGTCTCCAACGAACACACCACCATGTCGCTGGCGGGAGCGCAGGAAAAAATGGGCGTGCGCTTCGACGCGCGCCGTCGCCTGCTCTCGGAGAGTGTGGGCTCCTCGCCGTCCACGCACATCCTCAAGCCCGACACGCGCCAGACGCGCTACCAACCGAGCGCCATCAACGAATACGCCTGCATGACATTGGCACGCGCGCTCAAACTGCCGGTGCCTCCGGTCTGGCTGCTGCGCGTGCCCGAAGCCGTGTACGTTGTGGAGCGCTACGACCGCACCAGCGTGGGGGGCAACATCGTGGCGCTGCACCAGTTCGACGGCTGCCAGCTGCTGGGCCACGGCAGCGGCTGGAAGTACCAGCGCCAGGGTGGCCTGGCGAGCATCCCGAAGCTGGTTGCTGCACTGCGCGCCCTGCCTGTGCGCGGTGCCGACATGCTGCAGTTGCAGCGCTGGGTGATGTTCAACTTTCTGATCGGCAACGCCGACGCACACGCCAAGAACCTGTCGGTGTTGGTCGACCAGCGTGGCTATCGGCTCGCCCCGTTTTATGACTTGCTGTGTGTTCGCGTGTATGGCGATGAAGCCTTGGCGCTGTACATCGGCGACGAGGATCGATTCGATGCGGTCGGCTCGCATTCGTGGGAGGCCCTCTGCGCCGACTGCGGCTTCGGGTTCGCACCGCTGTTACTCGAATTTCGCCGCATGGCGCAGGCTCTGGTGCCTGCGTGGACGAAAGTGCGTGAACGTGTGGCCGGTGAACCCGGCATCACCCATGATGAACAACGCCTGCTCTCAGGCATGACCCAGGTCTTCGAGCAGCATGCTGCGCATGCCCTTTCGATGACCGCGCGCCCCGCTTAAAGCTGCACCGACCGCCCGATGAACTGGATCGGCCCGGTCGGTCGCCCAGTGGGCGAGCCGTTGTAGGGCTCCACGGTGATCTCGAACAGCTGGTTGGGCTGGATCGGGGGGAGTTTGTCGAGCGGGATCTCGATCGGTTTGCCGGGCTCCACGAGGCCCAGCGAGACCGGCGCGGTCCAGCCGTCGGCCTTGGTCCAGAACTGCAGCGAACGCTGCGCAGGCACCGGCTCAGGCGCCACCGGGATCAACTTGAGGTTGCGCTGACTGCTGGTCTGGACCACCCAGCCAGGGGCGGTGCCTTGCGGGGCCACCAACACCACCATGAACTGCGGGCGCGCGGGCGCGAACAAGCCGACCGTGGGGGCGATGGCCATCACGCTGGCGGCGGCAAAACCGGTGGCGGCGGCGAAGCGCCAGAAGGCCACGCTGTTCCACCAATGGCTCAGGCCACCCGGCTTGATGGCGGGCACGGCACGCGGCTTCGCAGGCAGGCTGTTTTCAATGCGCTGCCACAGCGCGGGTGAAGGCTCGACCGGCTCCACGAGTTGGGTCAGGGGCTGCAGTTTTGCTTCCCACTGCTGCACGGCGGTGCGCAGCATGGCATCAAAGGGCAGGCGCTCTTCGACTTCGGCACGCTGACCGGCGGACAGCGTGCCGAGCACGTAGTCGGCGGCGAGTTGTTGCACCGGATCAAGGCTCATGCCAGGCACTCCTTGAGCGAAGCCATGCCCCGGCGGATCCAGGCCTTCACCGAACCCAGCGGCGCGCTCAGGCGTTCGGCGATCTCGGCGTGGGTGCAGCCGTCCAGATAGGCGAGCAGCACGCAGTTGCGCTTGGCCACATCCAGCCGTTCCAGGCAGTGGTCGAGCTGCCCCAGCGTGGAGCGCATGGAAAAGGCGTCGAGCATGTCGGGTGCGGCCTGAGGTTCGGCGTCCTGCAAATGGTCCAGTGTTTCTTCGTCCACCGACACGGTGCGGACACTGGCGCGCACCGCACTCAATGCGCCGTTGCGCACGATGCTGCACATCCAGCCACGGCCTTCGCCACGGTGGGGGTCGAAGGTGGAGGCTCGGTTCCAGATCGCCATGAAGGCGTCATGCAGCACGTCTTCGGCGGCGGCGCGGTCGCGCACGATGCGCAGGGCCACGCCCATCAGGAATCGGTGTTCGCGTTCGTAGAGTCGCCGCAAGGCGCTCTGGTCGCCGCGCGCGCAGTCGGCCAGCGCGGCGTTGTGATCGAAAGGCGTGGGGTCGTTGGTGGGCACGGGCGACGGTCGGACCAGCGGATCGATCGGACGCCGGGCACCTCGGTGAAGAGGTACCCGGCAGGGTTGCCGTCGATGGTACCCGAGGGTCTGCCTCAACCGGCTGACCGGCGCCACACGACGCCGGCCAGCGGGCATCACACAGCCTTGTAGAAGATGTAGTCGGCCTGGTACTTCACGATCTGCTTGGCTCCCATGTTCGAAGCGGCGCAGGGCATGGCCGGTGCAACACCGCCCACGGTGGCCACGCGCTGCACATAGGTCACGCCGGTCATGGCGCCCATGCCCATGGCGGGGTTGGCTTTCACCAGTTGCAGCGGGATTGCGCCGGCGCCTGCGGGTGCCACGGCCACTTGCGTGCCGGTGAACTTGGAGCCGTCGTTGCTCTGCCAGGTGGCGGGTGGGCCGTAGTAGGTGCCCACTTGTTTGCCGGCGCGGTCCATCAGCTTGGCGTCGGGGCCGACGAACACCCATTCGAACTGGCCAGCCATGTTGGCCTTGGCGCGGCATTCGTAGGTGATGTCGCCAGCGCCCACGGTTTCCATGACCACTTTGTGGCCCATGGGGACCTGCACCGAAACGGGCAGCATGGCTTGCGAATACATCATGGGCGCAGGGCCGGTGGCGCAGGCGGTCAGGGCAAGGGCGGCGGCAGCGGCCAGGGTGGACTTGATCATCATGGGGAAAACTCCTCGGAGGTGGTTTGTGGGCAGCGGCGCACATTCAGCGCCACTGCTACCACTACGCCCGAGACCGGCATCTGGATGCAGCCGGGTCAAAAAAAAGATCTTTACAGGCATGCGTGCGGTTCCGAACTGTGAAATGCAGGGGCACTGCGTAAGCTGCGATCGCATGAACCTGGACCTCGACCTCTCGGACATGCAGCGCACACCCGTCGCGCAGCACCCGGCGGCGATGCCGCTCATGCGCCTGACCGGCGCCAGCAAGCTGTACGACAAAGGCAGCAGCACCCGCGAGGCGTTGCGCTCGGTGGACCTGGACATCCACCGGGGTGAGTTCACCGCCATCGTGGGCCCCAGCGGCTCGGGCAAATCGGCCCTGATGAAGATGCTGGGCTTGCTGGAAGCGCCCACCTCCGGTGGCTACCGTTTTCAGGGTGTGCCCGAACAATCCCTGTCCGACGCGCAGCGGCTGTGGCTGCGGCGGCGCTTCTTCGGCTATGTGCCACAGGAATACAACCTGCTGCGCACCACATCGCTGCAAGGCAATGTGGCGCTGCCATTGATGTACCGTGGCCTGCCACCCGAGCGTTGCCAGGCAGCGGCCCTGCGTGCGCTCTCGGTGGTCGGGCTGGCGGACTGCGGTCACAAGATGCCCGACGAATTGACCGGCACGGAACAGGGCAAGGCGGGCATTGCCCGGGCCTTGGTCTGCAACCCCAGCGTGCTGCTGGTGGACCGGGCCAGCCGGTCTTCAGACCAGCCCTTGTGCCCCGACATCGGCGGCTTGCTGCGCAAGCTCAACACCGAACACCTCATCACGGTGGTGCTGGTGGCCCAGAAAGCCAGCGCGGCCGCCTGGGTGCAGCGGGTGATCCACGTCAACGGCGGTGCGGTCGAGCAGGACACCCGCCGCGAAGCGCCCGGCGCGCTCCACTGACCAGCGACCCCTCAGGCGACGCGCGGCTTCACCAGCGCGGCGGCCTGCTTGGCGCGCGTGCGGGCCAGTTCCACATCGGCGTCGAACGCCAGCGCCACGCCCATGCGGCGTCTGGTGAAGCTCTCGGGTTTGCCGAACAGTCGCACTTCCGTCTGCGGCACGCGCAGCGCCTCGTCCACACCGTCGAACGCGATGCCGGTGGCGTCCACGCCGCCGTAGATCACGGCGCTGGCGCCCGGGCTCTTGAGCGCGGTGGACACCGGCAAGCCCAGGATGGCGCGGGCGTGCAGTTCAAACTCGTTTTGCCACTGCGTGATCATGGTCACCATGCCGGTATCGTGCGGGCGCGGGCTCACTTCGCTGAACCACACCTGGTCGCCCTTGACGAACAGCTCCACGCCGTAGAGCCCCTGGCCACCGAGGTCGTCGGTCACGGCCTTGGCCACGCGGCGCGACTCGGCCAGTGCGGCCGGCGTCATGGGGTGCGGCTGCCAGCTCTCCACGTAGTCACCGCTCACCTGCACATGGCCGATGGGGTCGCAGAAGTGCGTTTCGATCTGGCCGTCGGCACCGAGTGCGCGCACGGTGAGCTGGGTGATTTCGTAGTCGAAGGCAATGAAACCTTCCACGATGATGCGCCCCGGGCCGACACGCCCGCCCGACATGGCGTAGTCCCACGCCTTTTGCACATCGGCTGGGCCGTCGATCTTGCTCT
Organism: Hydrogenophaga sp.; assembly: GCA_046314475.1. Taxonomy (GTDB): domain Bacteria; phylum Pseudomonadota; class Gammaproteobacteria; order Burkholderiales; family Burkholderiaceae_C; genus Hydrogenophaga. The sequence continues at coordinate 10,447 of JBKBWW010000035.1, read as the reverse complement.
GGCCTTTGCCGCTGCTGCTCATGACCGGCTTGACGATGCAGGGGTAACCAATCCCACCGTCAATGGCGGCTTGCAGCTCTTCCAGCGAATCGCAAAATTGGTAGGGGCTGGTCGGCAGGCCCAGCGTTTCAGCCGCGAGGCGGCGAATGCCCTCGCGGTCCATGGTCAGGCGCGCGGCGCGCGCGGTGGGGATCACGCGCACCACACCGGCGGCTTCCAGCTCCTGCAGCATGGGCGTGGCAATGGCCTCGATCTCGGGCACCACGAGGTGCGGGCGCTCGGCTTCAATCAAGGCCTTGAGCTGCGCGGGGTCGCTCATGGTGATGGTGCGCGCGTGGTGCGCCACCTGCTGACCCGGCGCGTTCTCGTAACGGTCCACCGCAATGGTCTCCACGCCCAGGCGCTGCAGCGCGATCAGCACCTCCTTGCCGAGCTCGCCGGAGCCGAGCAGCATGATCTTGGTGGCCGAAGGAGACAACGGGGTGCCGAGCGTGGTCATGTGGGAGCTCCAGAAATGCAGAAGATCAGAGGGCGTTGCCCATGGCTTCGCCCAGGCGCACGGTGTTGCCGGGCGCCCAGTCGGGGTTGAAGGTGACGGTGTCGCGCGGCCAGAGCAGCACCACGGTGGAGCCCAGCAGAAAGCGGCCCATCTCGTCGCCGCGCTGGAACACCACCGGCGCATCGTCGTAGCTCCAGGTGCGCACCTCGCCTGGGCGCGGCGGGTTCACCACGCCATGCCAGGTGGTGGCCATGCTGCCCACGATGGTGGCGCCCACCAGCACCTGCACAAACGGCACGGTGGTCTCGCCCACCTGCAGGTCGAACACGCACACCACGCGCTCGTTGCGCGCAAACAGGCCGGGCACGCCTTGGGCTGTGGCCGGGTTCACCGAAAACAAATCGCCCGGCACATGGATCATCTGGCGCAAGCGGCCCCCGGCCGGCATGTGGATGCGGTGGTAGTCCTTGGGGCTGAGATAGATGGTGGCGAACGCGCCGTGGTCGAACAGGCCCGCCAGCTCGGCGTCGCCGCCCACCAGCGCACGGGTGCTGTAGGTGTGGCCCTTGGCCTGGTAAATCTGGTCGCGGGCGATCGCGCCGAACTGGCTGATCGCACCGTCCACCGGGCACACAAAGGTGGCGTCGGCCAGCGGGCGCGCGCCGGGCTTCAGGGCGCGCGTGAAAAACTCGTTGAAGTTGCCGTACGCCGTGGGGTCCGGGTTGGCGGCCTCGGCCATGTTCACGCCGTACTTGCGGATGAAGCGCCGGATGATCCACTGCGTGATGGCACCCCAACGGCCGTTGGCCACCCAGCCTCCAAATTCGGTGAGCGCGCGCTTCGGGAAGAGGTATTGCAGGGAAACGGCGAGGGACATGGGTGGGTGGAACCGTGGAGACAAGACCCTGAAGGGCAGCCCCGCATTGTAGGGGCGGCACCCCTGGGGGTTCCCTCGGGCGGGCACAATCCCGCACCATGACGCCAGCCCTGTTTGAATGCCACCACCTCGTCAAACGCTACGGCAATGCCACAGTGGTGAACGACCTGAGTTTTGCCATCGAGCCCGGCGAGTGCCTGGGCGTGATCGGGCCCAACGGCGCGGGCAAGACCACCACCATCCGCATGTGCCTGGGGCTCACCACCCCCGACGCGGGCACCATCACCGCCTTTGGCCTGGACATGCCGCGCGACGCCCTCGCCATCAAGGCGCAGCTGGGTGTGGTGAGCCAGATGGACACGCTGGACCCCGACTTCGACTGCGCCGAGAACCTGCTGGTGTACGGCCGCTACTTTGGTCTGCCGGCGGCCCAGGTGCGCGCGCGCATCCCGCAACTGCTCGAATTCGCCGCGCTCGCGCACAAGGCGCAGGCCAAGCCGGGCGAGCTCTCTGGTGGCATGAAGCGGCGCCTGTCGCTGGCGCGCGCGCTGGTGAACGACCCCAAGCTGCTGATGCTCGACGAGCCCACCACCGGCCTGGACCCGCAGGCGCGCCACCTGATGTGGGAACGCCTGCAACTGCTGCTGCAACAAGGCAAGAGCATCTTGCTGACCACCCACTTCATGGACGAGGCCGAGCGCCTGTGCTCGCGCCTGCTGGTGCTGGACCACGGCCGAAAGATCGCCGAAGGTCGGCCGCGTGAGCTGATTGCCCAGCACCTGGAGCCCGACGTGGTGGAGGTGTACGGCCAGGGTGCGATTGCGCTGGCCCAGGCCGAAGAACACGCCGCCGTGCGCGCGCTGGCGGCGCGCGTGGAGGTGAGTGGCGAGACGGTGTTTTTCTACACCGCGCAGGCCATGCCCTTGCTCGCGGCGCTGGGTGCCCATCCGCAGCTGCGCACGCTGCACCGGCCGGCGAACCTGGAAGACTTGTTCCTGAAACTCACGGGCCGGCAGATTCGAGAAGACGGTTGATGGTGAGGGCTTCGACAAGCTCAGCCCGAACGGATACCTTGGCACACCGATCATGAACACGACAACTTCACAGCCCCACCACCTTTCTCACTGGGCACCCCCGCAAGTTTCAATGCGCTGGTGGCCGGTCTTCCTGCGCAACCTGCTGGTCTGGAAGAAGCTCGCCATCCCCAGCCTGGTGGGCAACATCGCCGAGCCGCTGATGTGGCTGGTGGCCTTTGGCTACGGCATGGGTGCGCTGGTGGGGCAAGTCACGATCAACACGCCGCAAGGTGCGGTCGCCGTGCCCTACATCCTGTTTCTCGCCAGCGGCAGCATCTGCATGAGTGCCATGAACGCGGCCAGCTTCGAGGCGCTGTACTCGGCCTTCTCGCGCATGCACGTGCAGAAAACCTGGGACGGCATCATGAACGCGCCGGTGAGCCTGGACGACGTGGTGCTGGCGGAGATGTTGTGGGCCGGCTTCAAGGCCCTGTTTTCGGTCACAGCCATCATGGGCGTGATGCTCGCGCTGGGCATCAGCCATTCGCCCAAACTGCTGCTGGCCTGGCCGGTGCTGCTCGGGGTGGGCATCACGTTCTCGTGCATTGCCCTGGTGTTCAATGCGCTGGCCCAGGGCTACGACTTCTTCACCTACTACTTCACGCTGTTCCTCACGCCCATGATGTTTCTCTCGGGCGTCTTCTTTCCGCGGGAGCAGTTGCCGGTGGTGGTGCGCCACCTCTCCGACTGGCTGCCGCTGACCAACGCGGTGGAACTGGTGCGGCCCTTGTTCATGGACCAGTGGCCTGCGCAGCCTTGGCTGCATGCGGGTGTGCTGCTGGTCTACGCCGTGGCAGCGTTCTGGCTGGCCCTCGCGCTCACGCGCAAGCGCTTTGCCAAATAGTTTTCAATGAACGGTCTGCAGCGCAGGCTGCGCGTCCATGTACAGCTCGGCGCCGGAGTCCATGAACTCCTCGGCTTCGATCACCGCATCGAAGTCGCGGGCAGCATCAAAAATCTTGGGGATCAGGGGCTTGTCCAGCGGGCGGCAGATGCGCTGGCGCAGGCCGCGCAGGTTGGCGCTGGTCTCCATGGCGTGGATCACGGCTTCCGGATCGAGCATGAGGACGAAGGGGTTGAGGCGGCTGGACGTGGTGGACATGGTGGGCTCCTGGGGGGCTGCAGAGAATGTTTCAGATCGGGTGTCGATGAAACAAACTGTATCGGGGCACCCCCGGGGCGTTAAGTCGGCGCAGCCCCATTCCCGCTGTAAGAAGTTGCCTGACACGGCGTCCGGGACACCTACACGCCCGGCGTGAACAAAGTCACGCCCGGTGCATCACGGCCCCGTGCGCAGGGCCTCCACACTAGCGCGCACCACGGCCTGCACGCTGCCCGACTCCTTGTACTGGTTGCGGAGAAAGGTGGCGTGGTTGCCAACGCGTCCTGCGGTGCGCTCGATCTCGTCGAGCGCCGCCATCGAGTTGAGGGCCTGCCCGTGCGGGGCGATCTTTCGCAGCGTGGCCAGGATGTCTTCGCGGATGCTGATCTGCTCGCGCGTCTTGGGGTTGACCATCATCCCGTCGAGCCCGAAGCGACAGGCCTGAAAACGGTTGTAGGTGTAGACGAGGTAATCGTCTTCTTCGGGCGGTGGCTCGTTGCGCTCCAGCAGGTGGCGGCACAGCGCCTGCAAGTAACACGCAAGACCCGCGGCGCGCTCCACCGTGAGCGGCGTGTCGCAGACGCGCAGTTCGATCGTGCCGTACTCGGGCTTGGGCCGAATGTCCCAGTAAAAGTCCTTCATGGACTTGACCACGCCGGTGCTCTCCATCTTGGTGAAGTACACGTTGGCGAACTCGTCCCAGCTCAGCGTGAACGGCGCGCGGCCACTGAGCGGAAACGCGAACACGGAGTTCAGGCGCGCCGAGTCGAACAGCGTGTCCACGCCTTGTGAAAACGGCGACGAGGCCGACAGCGCAATGAAGTGCGGCACGTAGCGGTTGAGCGAGTGCAGCAGGAAGAGCGCTTCGTCGGCGTTGGAGCAACCGATGTGCACGTGTTGCCCGAACACGGTGAACTGTTTGGCAAGGTAGCCGTAGAGGCCCGAGAGTTCCTGGAAGCGTGGTTTGGAGAAGATGCGCTGCTCGAACCAGCGCTGGAACGGGTGTGTGCCGCCGCCCGCGATCTCGATGTTGAGCCGGTCACCGGCGTGCACCAGCGTGTCGCGGATCTGCTGCAGCTGCGCGAGCAGCGGCCCGTGTTCGCGCTGGATGTCGGTGGCGATCTCGATCATGCTTTGTGTCATCTCGGGCGTGACCACACCCGGGAACGGCTTGCGCTTGAGCAACTCCAGCAGGTCGTTGGCGCTGCTGGAGAGGTCGAGGTCGTAGGTGTTGACGAGCTGCAGTTCGAGCTCGACACCCATGGTCAGCGAATCGGACGATTTGAACGTTTCCAACGGCATGGCTTATTCCTTGGTGACGTGGGTTTCGTGGGCGGTCATCAGCGCACGCTGCGTGACCACCGGCCCCAGCAGTTCCTGCACCAGCATCATTCCGGCCATGGCCGAGAGCACCGCCACCGCCGGCGCAAAGCCGTAGAGGCGGGTTTGTTCCAGCAACAGAATGGCAAACGCCGACATGGGCGTGAGCGCCAGCCCGGTGAGCAGGCCCTTGCGTTCGGTGATACCTGAGAGGCGCGCAGCCACCAGGTTGCAGCCCACCTTGGACGCCGTGCGCACCGCGATCAGCAGCAGGCCCATGAGCATGCCCGCGCCCACGTCGGCCCAGTTCAACAGCGAGGCGATGTAGACAAACAGGAACACTGAGAGCAGATCGCCAGCGGTGCCGAAGTCGCGCTGCGCATTGGTGAGGTGCACGCGCCGCTCGCGCGCCACGATGCCGAACGAGAGCGCAGCGAGCAGCGGCGAGAGCTTGAGGCCATAAGCGGCGGTGGTAAGCAACAACACGGCCAGCGCAAACACCACCGTGACGCCGCGCTCGTGCGTGTTTCGCTGGCGCAGCAGCCACGGCACGGCCACGCCCAGCAGCGCGCCGATGGCCACCGAGGTGGCCACCACGTACATGCTGCCGAAAGCCGCCATCACCAGGTCGCCCGAGGTGCTGAGGGTCCAGTAGCCGACCACGAGCTTGAGCGCCACGGCCGACAAGATGCAGTTGATGGCGCACAGGTGCAGCACGCGCTCGGTGACTTGCCCCGCGCTGCGCAGCTCGTTGGCCACGCGCACCACACCGGCCGGCGAAGCCGAGATGGAGAGCGCTGCAATGATCAGTCGGTGGTCCACCGGCAGCTCAAACCAGCCACTGACCCAGTAAATGAGGCCAAAGGTGACGAAGGACTCGACCACACCGAGCGCCAGCATCCAGGGGTTGTGGCGAAACCAGCGCAGGTTGATGCGGTAGCCGAGTTCGAACAGCACCAGCGAGAGCGCCACGTTGGCCAGGAATGGCAGACCGGGCACATCGGTGGTGAGGCCAGGCAGATTGACCAAGCCGCCAATGAGGCCCACCGCCACATAGCTGGTGACGCGCGGAATGTGCCAGCGCTCGAAGAACAACTCGGCCAGAAACCAGGCCAGCAGCAGCACCAGCGGCCAGGCAATGGACTGCAGCAGAAAAGCGAAATCGGTGACCATGGGCAGGCTCTCCAGGATGGGGTCTGTGGGATGGCGCTCCCGGGTGCACGGCACCACAGGACCACCAGGCAAACCGGCATCAGCGTGGCGCTGACTTGTACACCGGGAAGATGGCAAACAAGCGGCCCGTTGGGCCGCCGCGAACAATCAAGTGGTCGCTGGAGACAACCGTGATTCGACCTGATCGACAGCAAAACGCGTCTTGAGTTCCGGCAGGCCCAGCTCATCGAGCACCTGCGTCAATCGTTGCCGGGCCCGCTCGCGAGCCCCGTGTCGGTCGTCGGCCATTCTACGGGCCAGGATCAGCTCGTTCTTCATGGAGTGTTCCCACCCCACGAGCTCGGTCACGGTGACGCTGTAGCCGCTGGCTTCGAGCTGCAGACAGCGCAACACGTTGGTGATCTGGCTGCCGAACTCGCGCGTGTGCAGCGGGTGGCGCCACAGCTCGGCCAGCGGTGAGCGCGACAGGCTCAACGCCTTGTTCTGGCGCAGCACACCGGCCACCTCGGCCTGGCAGCACGGCACCAGCACCATGTGGCTGGCGTGTTTGGCCAGGCCGAAGGCAATCGCGTCGTCGGTGGCGGTGTCGCAGGCGTGCAGCGCGGTCACCACGTCGATGCGCTGAGGCAAGCCCGGATGCGTGAGTGCTTCCTGCACCGTGGTGGCCAGAAAGTCCATGCGCTCGAAGCCCAGCTTCGCCGCCAGCGCGCGCGACTTCTCCACCAGCTCGGCGCGCGTTTCCACGCCAATCACGCGTCCCGTGGCTTTGGATTTGAAAAACAGGTCGTACAGGATGAAGCCCAGATAGGACTTTCCCGCGCCGTGGTCGGCCAGCGTCACGTCGCCGCGCGCGGCCAGCACCTCGGCCAGCAGCGGTTCGATGAACTGCACCAGGTGGTAGACCTGCTTGAGCTTGCGGCGTGTGTCCTGGTTGAGCTTGCCCTCGCGGGTGAGGATGTGCAACTCCTGCAGCAAGGCCACCGACTGGCCTTCGCGCAGCTCGGGCAGTTGCTCCTGCAGCGTGGGCGCGGCGCGTGGGGACGGTTTCGTTTTTGCCATAGGTCGATGATAGGTGCGCTGTGCAGATCGGCCCCTCTGCAAGGGCGACAATGGCCCATGACCTCCGACCACCCCAGCACCCACCCCTACAGCGCCCTCACCCCCGACGTGGTGCAGGACGCGCTGGCCAGCATCGGCCTGTGGGGCGACGGGCGCATGGCAGCGCTCAACAGCTTCGAGAACCGCGTGTACCAGATCCACCTCGAGTCGCCCGTGGACGACCACGCGCAAGTGGTCGCCAAGTTCTACCGCCCCGGTCGCTGGAGCGACGCGCAGATCACTGAGGAGCACGCCTTTGCCGAAGAACTGGTGGCCGCGGAAATTCCGGCGGTGCCACCGCTGCGCGTGCAGGGCGAAACGCTGCACCACTTCGGCGGCTTCAGTTTCGCGGTGAGTCCGCGGCGCGGCGGCCGGCGCCCCGAGCTCGACAACTTCGAGGTGCTCGAATGGATCGGCCGCTTTCTGGCGCGCATCCACAGCGTGGGCGCCGGCCAGCCTTTCCATGTGCGCCCGGCGCTGGACAGTGCGAGCTTTGCACACGAGCCGCGCGACTGGTTGATGGAACACGCCGCCGTGGCGCCCGAGGTGCGCACCGCCTGGTCCGCCGCGTTGGCAGAAGCACTGGCCCTGATCGAAGCCCACCCGGTGCTCAAACCCGGCGCGCTGCTGGACGAAGACAGCATCCATCGCATCCGCCTGCACGGCGACTGCCATCCCGGCAACATCCTCTGGACACCCGAAGGCCAGCCCGGCGCCGGCCCGCATTTTGTGGACCTGGACGACGCGCGCACCGGCCCGGCGGTGCAAGACCTCTGGATGCTGCTCAGCGGCGACCGCCGCCAGCAAACCCAGCAACTCGGTGCACTGGTCGACGGCTACGAACAATTCCGCCCCTTCGACCGGCGCGAACTCGCGCTGATCGAGCCCCTGCGCACGCTGCGGCTCATCCACTACAGCGCCTGGGTCGCGCGCCGCTGGGACGACCCGGCCTTCCCGATCAACTTCCCCTGGTTTGGCAGCCGCGACTACTGGCAGGGGCAGGTGGACATGCTGGCGGAGCAGATCGAAGAAATGCAGGCCGAGCCCTTGATGGCTTGAGGCGTCGCTTGGCGTGTGTCGGAATGTTTGACAGTGCCGACCAACGGTTCACCGGCGGCCAGGGCGCGACCGCCCCGGTGGCGCGAGCCCGCGTGCGGTCGGTCACGGAACCCTGACCTGTGAAGCCCTGAACAAACGCTGCCCGCGGCTTTCGCCCGGAAAGCCGTCCCGTGGGTGCGGTTTGTGCTTTTGGTTACATCGGTCACATTCAACAACACAAAGCCACCCGATGAAACTCTCGCATTTCGCTTCCGCCGTCGCCCTCACCATCGGCGCCCTCACCCAGGTCCACGCAGCCCCCCTGGTGCTGGGCGACAAGGTGAACGTCGACAACAAGTTCGGCACCGTTTTCCAACCCGGCACTGCCGCCGACACCGACGGGCTCTCCTCCAGCGTGGCCTTCACCCTCAACGGCAGCACCAACGGCTCGGCCGCCGCCGGCCTGTTCGTGCTCGACTACAAGCGCGTGACCGACGCCGTGGGCGCCAGCTGGACGCAGTTCCTGAGCTTCTGCCTGGAGCCCGATGTCAATCTGGCACCGTTCGACAACCCCTACCAGGCCAAGTCCCTGCAAGGTGGCGGCTACAACGCGGCTGGCAGCCTGATCAGCGAACTCTGGGGCCGCCACTTCGGTTCGGTCACCAACGACGTCACCGCAGCCGCCTTCCAGGTGGCGCTGTGGGAACTGGCATTTGGCAGCACCGACAAGAACCTCGACTCGGGCGCCTTCAAGTTGAACTCGGGTGGCGATGTAAAAACCACCGCCCAGGGCTGGCTCAACAGCCTGAACGGCCAAGGCCCGATGGCCGCGGGCCTGTTGGTGCTGGTCGACAGCACGGCCGGCCGGGACAACCCGAACCGCCAGGATCTGCTGACCCAGGTTCGCGTCAACGACGTGCCCGAACCAGCCATGCTGGCGCTGCTGGGCATCGGTCTGGCCGGCGTGGGCTTCGCCCGGCGCCGCCGCTCGGCGACCCAGCTGGCCGCCTGAACCCGCGACACCGGCCATCCCGATAGGCCGGGCATGAACAAAGTCCCCACAAGAGGGACTGTTATTGCACCAATTCAATTGCACACAATTAAATTGCTCGACATACTTCAGCCATGACGACCCGTTTCTCACCGACAGCCGAACAAGCCCTGCAACTCGACCACCAGCTGTGTTTTGCGCTCTACTCGGCCTCGCTGGCCATGACCAAGCTCTACAAGCCTCTGCTCGACGACATCGGCCTGACTTACCCGCAGTACCTCGCCATGCTCGTCCTGTGGGAAGAGGATGGACTCGCCGTGTCCGATCTCGGTCAACGGCTGCACCTCGACTCCGGCACCCTCACCCCGCTGCTCAAGCGGCTGGAGGCGGCCGAACTGCTGACCCGGTTGCGCGATGTGGAGGACGAGCGCCGCGTGCTGATCCGCCTCACCGCGGCGGGTCGCAAGCTCAAGGCCCGCGCGGCCGGTATTCCGGCCTGTGTGCTCGATGCCTCGCAATGCAAGGTGTCTGAAGCGATGGCGCTCACCCAACAGGTGCAGGCCTTGCGCGACCGCCTCATGGCGTGATTGACCACGACCTCACTCACCGATTCACCCACCCCTTTCACCACCCGCTTGTTGCAAGCAATTCAACCAGGAGCCTCCATGCCCACCAACCTCGACAAAGTCGTCTACACCGCCCGCGCCCACACCACCGGCGGCCGCGAAGGCACATCACGCTCCGACGACGGCATGCTCGACGTCAAGCTCTCGCCCCCCAAAGCCATGGGCGGCTCGGGCGCAGCCACCAACCCCGAGCAGCTGTTCGCCGCCGGCTACTCCGCCTGCTTCATGGGCGCCATGAAACACGTGGCCGGCATGAAGAAAATTGTGGTGCCGGCCGATGCGGCCATTGACGCGGAAGTGGACATCGGCCCGATCCCGGCCGGCTTCGGCATCGCCGCGCGCCTGAACGTGAGCCTGCCCGGCATGGACCGCGCCGTGGCCCAAGACCTGGTGGACACCGCGCACCAGGTGTGCCCGTACTCCAACGCCACCCGCGGCAACATCAACGTGACGATCACGCTGGTTTAAGCCCCGGCCCGCGCAGCAAAAAGCCCGTCTGGCGTGAGCCAGACGGGCTTTTTTTGTGGGGTGGGTCGGCTGTCAGTTGCGGGGTCGGTCCGGATCGTAGATGGTGGTGCTCGTGCCCACCCCCACGCCCACGCGGGCAGTGCTGTTGCCGATCGGGGTGCTGGTGCCCACGCCGGCGC
>JBKBWW010000034.1:0-30089 GCA_046314475.1 Hydrogenophaga sp. | reverse complement strand
GGTATTGCGGATCTTGGGTATGGGGACGCTGGCAATCGGTTGGTTTGCATCTGCAAGGCCCTTGCTGCACACCACGCGCCCGACCCGTTCTTCCTGTCCAGCAGGCAGGCGGGAGAGTTGTTGGGTGTGCACTTCACCGATGCCTCAAAGATGCTCGCCGCCCTCGTCATGGACCGCGTGTTGCACCTGGAGTCGCGCGGTGCCGGACGCGTTGCCAGCCGCTACCGCTTTTCGTGGGTTTCGAAATGACCACTGCTTACCCCCGCAAGAACTGCACCCCCGCAGATTTCGCACCCCCGCAGGAACTGCGCCCCTTCATCCCGACAACCTTTTGAAAGTACCCCATGACCAACATCCGAACCAACATCGCCGCCGACATCAACCGCTTCCACGAATTGGCCTGCCTTCGCGCAGAGGAAGCTATCGACCATGCAAGGCAAGCCGGCCTTCTGCTGTTGGAGGTCAAGGCCGCGCTGAACCACGGCGAATGGCTTCCATGGCTTGAACAAAACATCTCCGTCAGCGCCCGCCAGGTGCAGCGCTACATCCAGGTCGCACAAGGTCGCGCGCTACCGATACGCTCGCTTGTCAAAAACGACAAGGTGTCGCATTTGGAGGTAGACGCACCCAGGCTTTTTGCTTGCGATCCTGAGACGGCAGAGTTCGTTCCTGAGGCCAACCATTGCTACGCGGTAGCAATGCCTGACACGACCGTGTTCGCTGTTGAACCGTCGCTGAAACACCCAGGTTACTTTTTCGTGTCGAAGATGGATGCATCCACTGACGAAGTGGAGCACACGCGCCGGCCGGTGGGCGCAGAGTGGGTAGAAGCCAACTTACAGTTCTATGGACTCGATGAACCATCTGCCGCTGCGTGGCGCATGAAGCCCTCTGCCGGTGTGTTCAAGGCCCTGGACACTTTCCCGGGGTGCGCAGCATGAAAGAGTCCATCCCTCACTTGGAAATCGAACTGCTGCCGAATGGCAATCTCCGGCTCGAAAACGAGTCTATGGGCGACAGCTATGTCGTGGACGTGCACCCGATGCACTTGCGTCTCATGGCCGAGCGTCTCGGACTTGTACGCGAGATGTCACAAACGGATGCTCAACTCCTCAAGCAAGAACGTGAGCGCGCTGACAAGTTGCGCGCCGAACTGGATCGGCTCGTCCAGTGGCTCACCATCGTTGAAGCGCGGGCCGATCAACTGCACGACAACCTCATGGGGGTGTCTCAGAATGATCATGACGAGGTGAATATTGAGATTGCCCAGTCTGCCGCGCTGGCTGACATTGTTGAGCAGGTGCTGATCGACGCGAAGGCAGCATTGGCACGGAGCCTCGTAAATGGCGACGTGCAGCCCACCTCAGGTGGTGACGCACAGGAGCCGCTCAAGACACCCGATTCAGGGGGTGTTAAAGCCCCCCAAAAACGGGGTGCTTCAAAGTCACCAAGTAGCAGTACCGAAAACGGAGCGGCTCCGAAATTGGGAGCAGTCCCAAGCTCACCTGAGGGCGGTCCCGAATCTTCTTTTAAGCAGCCCGCTCTGCTGTGAGGTGGCCATGGACATCCACACCAACGAAATTGCGCAGTTCATGCGCGGCTTCCAGCCAAAGACACGCGCCCGGCCCAAGCAGAGGGGACGGCCACGAACCCGTAACGAGGAGCTATTCGCCCGGGTCATCCGGGGGCACCGCGCCACTGCCAAATGGTTCGAGGAGGAGCACGGACGCGCCGCTCGCTCAGACATTGAACTGTTCACGGCATTTCGAGAGCACGTTCTAGAGGCGTCTCAAGCAGACGCTCGGGCTGTGCAAGTGCTGTCGCTCGGGTACACGCTGAAGACGGTTCAGAACCTGCTCGGAGAGGCTCGGCGCTTCTATCGAGAGCATCCCGAAAAACACCCATTTCTCGGGGTGGACGCCCCGTTGACTACTGAGTCAAATCACATCATCGAAATGGAAGAAATCGAATGACAGTGCATATCTTGAGCAAGTGGCAGGAGCAGCGGCCCACCACCTACCCGGCCAACGACGCGGAGCGCCACGAGGCCTTCACGAAGTTCGCGACCAACGTTGCCACGTCCCAGCTTCCGTGGCTTATGCCGCTTCTCGATGAGGCAAACGCAACGGTGTACGTCTCGCCGTCTCTCTTCGTGTTTCAGCTCGGGTCACGCCCGGGGCAGTGGATCGAAGTGCCAGAGGTGTCTCGCCACATCGCAATGCTCCCATGGGTGGAACGCGAAGAGGTTGCGCAGTGAGCTACCGCAAACAAACAGCCAAGCGAAAGGAAAAGTGATGGCAAAAGGGCTTTTAGATCTGGTCTCTTCACCAGAAGGTCAGGGACTGCTGTCTGCCGCGTTTGGTGGGCTGGCCGGTGCTCGCCGGGGTCAACCGATCAACTCGCTGGGCCGGGCTGGTCTTGCTGGGCTGGCCGGGTACTCTGGCGCGCAGGACCGCATTCAGCAGCAGGAAGAAAACGCGGTGCAAAAGCAGTTCCGTGAAATGCAGATGGGCCAGATGCGTACGCAGATCGATCGCCAGAGGGGCGAACAGGAATGGCGTGCTGGGTTGGGTGCTGTGATGCAGCCCAAGCCACAGGAAATCGACCAGTTCACCGGCGCGACTGAAATGAAAGCACCGGACCCGCAGGCATTGCAGAACTACGCCATGTTGCCGAACTCGCCGTTTGCTGACGACATCCTGAAGCAGCGCCTGTTCCCGAAGCAAGCCGACCCGTTCACTCTCTCGCCAGGTCAAACCCGATACGGAACTGACGGGCGACCAGTTGCCTCGATGCCGGAGCAGGTGAAAAAAACCTCGCTTGAAGAAATGCTCGACGCAGCGGGGATCACTGATCCCGGCATTCGGCAGGGGTTCATCCTTCAAGGTCTCAAGAAGCAGACGACGCACGCGCCTGCAGCCTCCGCCACCATCATCAACAAGCAGGAAGGTGAAGAGGCCAAATCGGTTGGCAAGTTCTTCGGCGATGCCTACGCGAACATCCAGAACGCTGGTTTCAATGCGCAGAGCAAGGTGAGCCGTTACAACCGCCTCGGAGAACTGCTAGAGGGTGTCAACACCGGCAAGTTCTCCGCTGCTGGTCTTGAGGTGGCGAAGGCAGGGCAGTCCCTTGGCTTCAACATCGACCCCAATGTCGGAAACAAAGAGGCGGCTCAGGCTCTCGCCAGCGAGATCGCTCTTGAACTCCGCAACCCATCAGGCGGTGCCGGTATGCCTGGCGCAATGTCCGACAAGGATCGCGAGTTCCTCGTCAGCATGGTGCCGGGTCTTGCCACCACTCCCCAAGGTCGCAAGCAGATGCTCGAGACGGCTCAGAAGCTGGCGCAGCGTGACGTGCAGGTTTCGAAGATTGCCCGCGAATACCGCAAGCGCAACGGGACCATCGATGAAGGGTTCTACGACGAGCTGGCGCGCTACTCCGCCGAGAACCCCTTGTTTAAGCAATCAGCCCCAGCGCAGGCACCTGCCGCAAACGGCTTCTCCATTCGCCGAGTGAGGTAAGCACATGGCCACATTTGAGATCTCAGGGCCGGACGGCGCAGTATTTGAGGTTGACGCACCCGAGGGGGCGAGTGAGGCCGAGGTGATGGCGTTCGCACAGTCGCAAATGGCCCAAGCCAAGACCGGCAGTTACGAGACCGGGCGCAAGGAGGGCAACCCTATCGTGCGTGGTCTGATGAGCGCCGCGCAGGGCCCAACCTTCGGTTTTGGCGATGAGATCATGGGGGCGGTCGGCGGAGCTTGGAAAACGCTTACCCAGCCCGACCTCAAGCTCTCGGACCTTGTGCTGGGCAAAAAAAAGAAGACCTTCAGCGAAAACTACAGCGAGACGCGCGACTTTGCTCGCGGGGTTCAGGACCAGTACCGCGAAGACTTCCCAGTGGGATCAGCCGTCACGCAGTTGATGACCGCTGCTCCGACCATGGTCTTCAATCCGCTGGGCAAGGTGGCAGGCTCGGCGCTTGGCACAGTTGCACCGAAGGCCGCGGCCGTCATGAACCCGACTACCAAGCTCACAGGGGTCGTTCCGAACACTCTGCGCGCTGCCGCATCAGGTGCTGGCTATGGCGCTGTCAGCGGTGCGGGAGAGTCTCGCGCGGAGGATGCTGCCGGTGTCCTCGGCGATGCGACACGGGGCGCGGTGACTGGTGCGGCGATGGCGGGCGCTCTTCAGCCTGCTCAGATGGTCGTGGGAGCCGTGGGCAAGAACGTGATGCAACGTGTCTCCGACAGCTCGGCCGACTCCTTCGCGCAGCAAAAGGTGGCACAGGCCCTAGTGCGCGACGGTCGCGGCGCTGTTGTCGAATCTGGTGCAGTCAACCCCGTGGGGCAGGTTGGCGCTCGATTCCGCAAGCTCGGACCTGAAGCTACCGTGGCCGATGCTGGTGGCGAGAACACCCGTCAACTGCTTGATACCCTCGCGACCCTGCCCGGGAAGACCAAGGACAAGGCGCAGGCCCTCATCCGTGATCGCCAGGCGGGGCGGGCGGGCCGCTTGGTGGGCGCAGCAGACGAAGTGCTGGGAACGCGTGGCGCAGGCTTTCAGCAGACCCTTGACGCTCTGGACGGCGCGCGCCGACAAGCCGCAGCCCCGTACTACAACCAACTTCAAGGCCTGACCGCGCAGGTTGACGATGACGTTCTCTCCCTGCTCGGCAAGACTTCGGGCATCCACAGCGACGCGCAGAAGCTGTACCGCCTCCAGACCGGCGAAGAGCTGGCGCTCGGCAGTCTCAAAAAGGGCGACGCAGTGCCGTTCGCCATGCTGGACACTCTCAAGCAGTCGCTCTATGACGCGGCAGAGGCTGCAAAGCGCCAGGGCAACAACAAGATGGCCCGCGCCATCGATGACGCCCGTGTACAACTCACCGGCAAACTCGACACCATCGCTCCCAAGGAAAATGGCCAATCGGTCTACAAGCTGGCCCGGGATGCCTATGCAGGCCCTTCGCAGCTCATCGATGCCGCCGAGATGGGGCGTACTGCCATGAAAGCCGATACGTTCGATGTGGCCGCTTCTGTGCGGTCTATGAGCCAGTCCGAGGCCGAGGCCTTCCGCGTGGGTGCCCTGCAGGCTCTTCGGGAGAAGTCGGGCACGCAGGGCGGGCAAACCTCATTGCTCCGCATGTGGATGGAGCCAGCCACCCGCGACCGCCTGAAAGCCATCTTCGGCAAAGACTACCGAGAGTTTTCGGCCGCCGTGGCGAAGGAAGCGAGACTGAAGGGGCTGGAAGGGGTCGGTCGTGGCTCTCAGACCGCCTCGCGCATGTACGGTGCTGGCGACCTCGATGTTGCGCCACTGCTCGACACGGCAACGTTTGCCTCCAGTGCGGCAAGCGGCAGTGCTCCGGGAATGCTGACGGGTGCGGCAAACCTGTGGAACCGCGTAAAGACGCCGGAAGCGGTCCGCGACAGCATGGGTCGCATCCTCATGTCTCAAGGTGCAGAGGGCGCGCAGAGCATTCAGGGCATGCAGGGGCTGCTGGGTCGCTTGAATGCTGAGAGTGCGGCGCGTGCGGAGCGATCTGGTGCACTGCTCGGGTACGGTGCGGGCGGCCTGCTTGGCCCTGGTGCTGGTAATGGCGGTCTTCTCAACAACCGGGGAGAGTAGGCATGGGCAAAGCCGACAAGGGACAGGATCAGAAGACAGCCGCGATATTGCCGGCAGTAGCCCCTGAGACCCCGAAGAGCAGGCGCTTGGAAATGGCGATGCCGAAAGACCAGACACTGGACCGGGCAAATGCGGACCTAGCTGCTCATGGGCTGGTGGCAAACGCTTGTTTGGTGACAACGTTCGCACGGGCGGAGCATGGCGAACTGTCTCTGACGGACATGGTCGCAAGCTTGAAGGAGAGCGGGACCGCGGTTAATGACGGTGATCTCAAAAGCGCGGAGCGGATGCTCAACGCTCAGGCCGCGTCTCTCAATTCAATATTTGCTGAAATGGCCCGCCGGTCCGCCTTGAACATGGGGCATCACCTTGACGTGACGGAGCGATACATGCGCCTCGCGCTGAAGGCTCAGGGCCAGTGCCGCGCTACGCTTGAAACGCTCGCAGCGATCAAGAACCCCCCGGTTGTTTTCGCCAGGCAGGCCAACATCTCAAATGGGCCGCAGCAGGTGAACAACGGCGCGCCGGACGGTAATCGGAGCAATACGCGCGCACCCGCGCAGGCGTGCGGAGAAATCGAAAACCGGCCAAGCAAACTTTTAGAAGGGATCGGCAGTGGCAGCACGACTTTGGACGCCCGAGCAGCGGGAGAGGCAGCGGGAGGCCATCAAGAACTGGAGACCGTGGGAGCAGTCCACCGGCCCCAAGAGCGAGACCGGAAAAGCCAGGGTTAGCCGCAACGGGTGGAAGGGCGGAACGCGCCCGCTGTTGCGTGATTTAGCAAGGGCCATGAATGACTGCAGGGGCAGTTGAAACTGGAGGAGCCCGGTCATCAGGCTTGCGGCCCAGGGGTTGCGTACTGCCGCGGTTCCACCGCATGATCCTTGTTGAATGGAGAAGGGTATGAACCAGTTTGAAAGCTTTTTAGACGGCATCGCGGTTGGTGGAACAGCGTGGGTAGGTGCAAAGAGGCTGGGCATGGATGCTGACATGTTTCACACTTTTGCGATCGACAGCCTTCAGAACGGTCGCCAAGGGTTCGTTTTTGGTGAGCCCAAGCGCGAGTCCTCGTCGGGGAAGCGCCACATTGTTATGTTCAAAGTGACGCGTGAGGAGTGATGAGCTCCGCGATTTGCAATTGATTGCAGGGGATCGAGCACATGCCCAACAGTGAAATCGATGTTGCCGAGCGGCACAGTGAGGCGGCAGCGGCATTCAGCTTTCAGGGCGTAGTGGATGCACGCCAGCGTGCGCACGCACTTTTGCTTGTATTGCTTGCGGGCGGTGGAGGTCTCGGTGGTTTAGGCCTAGCACAGTGGAGCACCCAACCGATCTTGGGGGCCGCTGGATTAGGCTCATCCGTCTTCTGGTTCGTGCTGGCCGCTTGGCTGGCGACCAAAGCCCTTACGAGTGAAAGCATTCGCGCTTGGAATACTGTAGGGCTGCTCGAAAAGCACGAGGAATGGACGAAGTACGCGGATGAAGTCGCGCAGGAGGGCGGAGCCGCAGTTGATGTCTTGGCGGAACTTCGCAGGAGTGCAATTCGCAACACCGAGCTCGCTGCAAACGAGTATCGCGCGGCGAGTACGCTTGTGTTTGCCGTGGTGGACAAGACGCTAAGGTGGATGTCGCTCACCCCAGTCGTATGTGTGATCTCGGCAGTTGCGGTCGGGCTACTGCGTAAAGCGTAGATGGCAAGAGCGCGGTCTGTCTTGGGGTGGTCGTTGGTCGCGACGTTCGATTGGACTTGGATCATCACCTGGACGGGTTGCCATACGGTCTCTCCTACTCAAAACAATCTCGAAAATCACACCGGTACGGTGTTTTAAGACGCATCTCCGCAAGCATCGCTTGCAGTCGTTCGACGTGCAAGGCACTCCCCTATCTGTGCCTGCTTTCGTAGCCACCATCACTTCTCTTCTTCAGACAGGCCCATGAAATGACAGAGCCCGGACGCTGTGCGGCGTGCAAGTTGTACACGGCCATCGCGGAAGACCGGCACTCATCCAAGCCGGCAAAGTCCCCCTCGATCTCCCAGCGCTCTTTCCCAGCTTCGTAGTACCCCACTTCGTAGGCGTAGCGGCTGCCGAAGAATGGAAGCCCGTCGCATCCAGACATTAGAAGGGTGGCGAGTAGCACTGTGCCGGTCAGTCTGAAGCCAAGGAGTGCCGCTGAGAGTGTCTCTGTTTGGGCTTGCCTTGCACATCTAGCGCTGCCCTGTTGCCGCGACAGCAGAGCGTTCATAGCGCACAAAGAAAATCTAGTTCTTCTTCCCCCACGGTGTCCGGAATGGCCTCACTCCATGAACTGGCAAGCTGCGCAGGCGTCACGTTGGAAGATTTGTCTACGCTCCCATCATCTTTGTAGGTAATCAACGTCAAGGTGACGTACTTGCGCCGATCACAGTCATAGCGGACTTTTGCGGCGTTGGACCGTTCTGTTTTCAACTCCTCGCTGTAAGCAGGGGTGCCATCGACCTTCACATCAGGTCTCCAATAACCATCTCGGAAGGCCATAGGTTGAAACTTCTGAATACCAACACTGTCAGTCCACAACTCGATCTGCTTTGGGTTTGGTTTCGTGAAGGTGTTTAGTCTGGCAATCGTCCGCTCGCCCTGCGAGCTTGCTGAAACCACGACTTGGAGGTTCTTGTCCGGTTTGCGGGTAGTTTTGCAAAGGCTGGCTAGTTTTGATTTGAAACCGAGCGTCTTCTCATTTCGCTCGATCTTTGTGAGGTTGCGGTCGAGTTCCATGGCACGCCGTGAATCGAGTGCGCGGGACAGATCTGCCGACTTATGCGGCGCCTCAAATGGCCATGGCGAAGACACGACTGTGTACAGAGATCCATCGCACGTAACGCCGCTACGAGCGGCCCCTTCAAAGATTGGGTCGCCAGGAACTCTATTGATGTACCCATCAAAGAAGATGGTGTTTGCAACCTTGGACACTGAGGCCTCGTCCACGTACCAATACACCCCGCCCGCGTCCAGCTTTGTCCAAACTCGATAGTCCTGCGCAGACGCTGCACCGCATGCTAAGAATAGGGGAGCCAAGAGAGCGACTGAGGACAGGGTTTTCATCCTCGAAGTCTAGATTGTTGCCCTCGGACAATCCATCCCATCTGTAAGAACGTACCCCATTTGTGCATTCGCTCAGGGTGATTTGTATGCAAAACCTCACGGCGATTCGTAACCATAACGCTTATTCTGGGTGCGTCGGAGCCACCCGGAAGATTGTTTGCTATGAAGTCGATGACCACGCTTTCTGTACGTGCTGGACGTTGGCCAGTGGCCCTGCTTCAGTGTGGATTGATCGGCCTGCTACCTCATGCGCCTCTAGCGGCACAGGTCCCCTCGGTGCTAATTGAGGCCTGTAGCATGCTCGAGCCCGCATCGAAGCGCATCGAATGCCTTCAACAGGCTAACCAAGCCGCAAGGGGTCAGGGAAGCGCCCCGCGTCCTGCGCCTAGCTACCAGCAGGCTCCAAGTTTCACGCCGAACTACCTGCAGGCAGCCCCATCTCCGAACAGTTCATACACGGCTCCGAGTGGCCAGACCTGTTTCGTTGGTCCGCGCGGTGGGACTTACACGATCACCAAGAGCGGCAAGAAGAATTACGGCGGGTGCTGAGACGGTTATGGAGCAGTTCAAGTCTTTCGACCAGATCACTGCTATCGACGAGGCGCATGTGTCATGGGCTCATGTCACCGGCCGCTTGATTTCATTGCCGCATTTGCACGCGAAACTTTCGGGCATTGAGTTGCATGAGGGAGTTCCGGAAGGTGTACGAGGACAGTTCAACGTCGCCAGAAACATGGCGCTGTATCACTACTTCCACTACGCGATGGCACCTGAGGTGCAGATGAAGACCTATGCTGTGATCGAGCTTGCGTTGAAGCAGCGTTTTCCTGAAGCTCTTCGGACGTCACTGGCATCGCTTCTCAAGCTGGCATTGGGGGCTGGACTTCTCAGAGATTCGGGGTTTCGTCATGTTCGAGATCCCGACCCAGACGATCGGTACTGCAAGAGCCTAGAAAAGGTGTTGCCTCTTATGCGTAACGAGTCTGCGCACGGGTCCACAAATTTGACGCCAGATTGCGTGGGGCATATTGAAAAGTGTGCCGACCTGATCAATCAATTGTTTCCCCGCGACCAACACCCAGTTGTTGGTGAGGACGGAAAGAGGGCGGCGGAATGACGCAGCGTGGTATCTCTCTCGTACGAACGAGCTGGGGTCTTTCGCGGAGGGGGAAGCATGGACATCAAAGTGCTTGAACAACGCTCAGAGCTCGCAGATGCGCGCCTCGGCGTGGCTGAGGACTTCGGATGGGCTGTCGCAGGGTTGTCTTCTGTCCTTGCTGGAGTTTCTTGGCATTGGCTGGCCGGCGTGATCATCTTGCTCCCTGTCTACTTCACTATCACCAAGCCTTATCGCACCGCTGCAACTAGGGCTGAGGACGCGTATCACCTCGCGGCTAGTATTGGCAAATACTCTCGCGCCTTTCGAGGTGACGACGCTTGATCACTTCACTTCACTTCACTGCTCTGCCTTGTGGTGGCCATCGCTGACGTCGTTGAGTCCAAGTAGAGGCGCCGCTGAAGGATGAATCTCTTGCTTCAGTTGCTTTTCTGGTGCCCGAAGTGCTGGCGTTCTTTCGGCTACTTGCTGTTCACTATCAGCGGCTTGCTGCTTCTCTTGGGTTGGCGACTGTCAAATCGCATGGAACGCATCGAGGTGAGGACAGGCATCGTGATTGATCTCGACACCGTCCTGGCAGCCATTCCGCTACCGATCCCGACCAGCAGTGGAGGGTTCGCCCTCGCCATTTTTGGGGTGATGCTTGGCTTGACGTTGGCAATGGCTGGCAAGTGGGCGCAGCGCTTCTAGGGGCGCTTGGGCTGTTACTGGGGTTGCTACCTTGGGTGTTGCAATCAGGGAACTGCTTTGCATGCTGAGGGTCACAACAGTCCGTCATACACGATCAACCGTTTGTGGGATACTTATTTGAGGCCAATGCTGGCCCGCTGGAGCGCCAAGATGCAAATTTTCGACCTAAAAGGCTCACCACGCCGTGCCTTCGTGCGCGGGCTGGGTCGCGGTTTCGGCGCGCCTCTGATGGTCTATTCCAACTATGACCTTCCGGAAGAGGCTGAGCCAAAATTTATGCCGGTAACGAACCCGGCCGCCAAGACCTCAGGCATCCGGGGCGACTGGCAGCGCGTGGGCCATCTCCTGCGCAGCTCGTACAAGGCACAAGCACCAGCCAATGGCTAAGCCGCCTCGATTGAGGCCGGCACAGAACGTCACGCCGCATCCTCGCGTCGTTTCAACAACCGCCATGAAGGCCCACTCTGGGCCGCTTCCCGCACCGGAGGATCTGGCTCGTTACGACCAGCTTTTGCCGGGTACTGCCGAGCGGATCATCGCAATGGCGGAGCGCGAGCAGAACCATCGCGTGTCCATGGAGAGGGACGCGATGGAAGCCGATCACATTCACAGGAATGAGGTAATGACAGCGCAGCAGAAGAACGCCAAGAGCGTCTTCCGCAGCGATATGGTCGGACAACTTCTGGGAGGCGCGATCGCCCTTGGTTGCGTAGCCGGAGCTATCGTCAGCGTGCTTTACGGCGCACATCCAACCGTCGCCATCGCCTTTGTGAGCCTGCCTGTTGTCGGCATCATCAAGGCGGTTCGTAATTTTTTCCCTTCCAAGGAAAAGACCTAGCCGGTCCTAGATCCACCACCAGCCCGCCGTATGCGGGCTTTTTTACGCCTTCACGCGGCACACGTCTTCACACGTCGCTCTTTGCAATCAACGCTTTGCTGACGAGTCGCCGCCTGCCTTGCCGTGCGTCGTCAAGTGGAAGACATCGCCGGTTTGGGCTGTACATTTAACCAGTGTTTTATGAAGTCATCACCCTCCGCAGACAAGCCCAAAGCCTCCGCCCTGAGGAGTGGCCCGCGCCAGAGTTCGGCAGGATCTCGATGGCCACATGGCGGCCTGGGCGAACGTCGTTAACCCGTACCGCGCGCGTGGCAACCCTATACCAGCCAGCTGGCCTGATGCAGCGCCCCGCGATGATCCTGATAGAGCCAAAGATCACGCACCTGCCTCTTGATGGGGAAGTCTGGCTGGGCACAGAGCTGCACACGACAGAGCAAGGTATTGCGGAGGTAGAACAGGCATGGCTTGTCAGACCACGACGAAAGGACGGCCAGCCGTTGCCGCCCTTTGATCTGCAGGGCTGGAGGGCGATGAATCGCAAGCCCAGTGAGCCGAACGAAGACCCGGTGGGAAAGGGCTGGGTCAAGCCTGTCCAGCGCCACACAAAGGGTATGTGATCACGTTGGGCCTGCAGGTGAGGGCTCAGACGGCCCCGCTGCGATCATCTGAGCAGGAGGGAGCCGTAGCAGCTCTTGAGCTTCTTGCACCGTACCTGCAAGCCACTGATCCACATCAACTTGCTCAATCGCGATGACGCTGCGCTTGTCCTGCTCGTCAGGACCCACCTTCGGATCGGGCTTGTGCATGCGCCGCATCAGTGGATGGTCGTCCGCGTTGAGTGTGAGCATGGTGTAGCTCTCGTGGATCTCGCCTGAGGACTTGTCGGTCCATGTGTTCCAGATGCCAGCAAGCCCCCACGGTTCGCCATCTGCACGACGGAAGCGCCACCAGACGTTTTTGCCGCTTTCCCAGTTGGGTTCGTCAAACCAGTCGGCAGGAATGATGCACCTCTGACCACGAGCCCATGGCAGCTTGTAACTCGCCTTTTCGGCCAGTTCTTCAGAACGTGCGTTGTTGGTGGCGTACTTGATGTCGGGGGTCTTGGAGAACCATGGGATAAGTCCCCATCGACCCACTACCAACTCTCGTGAGTAGCTTGCGTCGTCCCTCGCTCTGCGTATGAAGGGGCCAGGCTTGCGGGGGGCGACAAACCCCCCTGACCAGCCCACACCGTTCGTACGCCGCCAGTACTTGTGGATGGCGTCTTCGCGGGAGGAACCGTACAGATTGCACATTGCATCAGCATAGCGTGCGAGGGGTGCTGAGTCAGTGTGGCAAGGCACGCGACTTGCGCACGTTCACTCGATAGATCGCATCCACTTGAGCACCTCATCAAGACGCCAGGCTGTAATTCTCGGACTGAGTTTGATCGGCTTCGGGAATGTGCCCTTTTGTACCCAGCGCCATAAGGTCGCAGATGAAAAGGGAAAGATCGCAAGTAGTCCAGCCTCGCGGATGTAGCCTGCTTGCGGCATTTCCTTCCGGAGCGCATCCAGCTTCTGGATTGGCGAGAGCGGATTAACAGGAGGTGGGGTAGGTCCGCCTGAAAAGAGCGCTTGCTTCAGTCGTTTTTGCATCGTTGAGACTCCAGTGGTTTTGATGACCTGGAGTCTCTTTGACGTTAACAAGAAGAGATACGCGTATGCGTTGCAGACAGACACGTCTGCATTGCATCCGTACACGCATGCATCGCATACGTATGTTCAATCCTTGTCGCCGCCCCTATCTGCTGGCTTCCATCCCGCATTCTTAAGCCAGTTTTTCGCTCTATCTCTTTTGCAGAACTCCGTTCCTTCAGCATTGACAGTCAGGTTCTCTGCGATGAAATCGATTGCTTCTTGCGCAGTCTTGAATGGTCGAGAGTTCGCCATTGCAAGGGCTTCTGCATGCTTTGGCTTCATGGCGTCGTGCCTCAAAATAGCCGCCTTGCGCCCGCGATCTGACTTTTTGCGGGTGTCAATCCGCAGAGAGTGAGCGATCTGAAGCGCTCTCATCGCCTCGAGAGCGAATGCACCCGCATCGTTGATCTGCATTGCCGCGTACTTGCCGCTCAACCCTGGTGGCACTATTTCGTGGCTTGGCTGGAAGCCCAGCTTCTCCAAAATGGTCAGGCAGTCGCGGATGTACATCAGCGCGAACACTGCATATCTCTGCCAACGTTGAGTAGGTGGAGACAGCTTGTCCCAGCCAATGCCCGGCTCAAGCGCCGCGAACACTCCTATGTGCCCGGGCTGCGTGTGAAGTGAAAACGGCCATCTTTCGGAATGAGCCAAGGTTTCGCGCGGACCTATGGGGCTGTCGAACAACTTGTCTGCGTTGCTCATCACTACTTCGTGGATATGCGTTGCAACGGCGGTAAGCCAGTCGCTGCTCTTATCTGCAAGTAGCTCCCGCGTCTCAAAAAGGATCTGAGATGACCAACCTGCGAAGGCGTAGCGAACGGGGAGGGCGAAAGGATCAGGCTGAGGGAAGGGATGAAACTCGTCAGTCATGGCTGGGCGTTTGGCGCCAGCAACAGGCACAAAGCGCTCAGGTCATCTCGCTAGGTCTTTTCCTAGATGGCCCATCGGATGGCGCATAAACTTCGAGACCCGGCTGGAAGCCGCATGGTTGCTAGTGGTCTGGCGGAGACTGTGAGATTCGAACTCACGGACCCTTGCGAGTCGGCAGTTTTCAAGACTGCTGGTTTAAACCGCTCACCCAAGTCTCCGGATGCGGTTGCTACGTCGCAATTTTAGCCTGCGATGTCCGCTGCCTCGGGCTGCGGCCTGGGCAGCATGCCGCGCGTCTCGATGAAGCGCACCACCTCGTCCACCCCGGCGAGCGTCTTGAGGTTGGTCATCACCCAGGGGCGACGCACGCTGTCGGGGCGCATGCGGGCGGTATCGGCCTTCATCACCTCCAGGTCGGCGCCCACGTGTGGGGCGAGGTCGGTCTTGTTGATCACGAAGAGGTCGCTCTTGGTGATGCCGGGGCCGCCCTTGCGCGGGATCTTCTCGCCGGCGGCCACGTCGATCACGTAGATGGTGAGGTCGCTCAGCTCGGGGCTGAAGGTGGCGGCCAGGTTGTCGCCGCCGCTCTCGATGAACACCACGTCGGCGTCGGGGAACTCACCGAGCATGCGGTCGATGGCTTCGAGGTTGATGGAGGCGTCTTCGCGGATGGCGGTGTGCGGGCAGCCGCCGGTTTCCACGCCCATGATGCGTTCGGCCGGCAGCGCGCCGCTCACGGTGAGGATGCGCTGGTCTTCTTTGGTGTAGATGTCGTTGGTGATGGCGATCAGGTCATAGCGATCGCGCATGGCCTTGCACAACATCTCCAGCAGCGTGGTCTTGCCCGAGCCGACCGGGCCGCCGATGCCCACGCGCAGCGGAGGCAGGTGTTTGGTGCGGCGGGGGATGTGGTGCAGGGGGGTCATGAGCGGAACAGGCGTGAGTACTGGGTTTCGTGGCGCGCGGAATGGATCGCCAGCAGCGGTGTGAAGGCCTGGCGGTCATTGTCGTGCAGGGCGATGGCGTGGTCCACCGCGGCCGGGATCTGCTGCGCCAGGCGCGCGAGCATGCGCTGGCCGGCGCTCTGGCCCAGCGGCACCGACTTGATGGACGCCTGCACCATGTTTTCGCACCAGCCGAAGACGTAGCCGACCAGGCTGTCGTGCACGCTGGCACCCGTGCTGGCGGCGGCGCAGGCGCAGGCCACGGGGTAGGTGGGCGGGTCCAGGCGGGCGCTGTGCAGTTGTTCGAACACGCCGGTGCCCAGCTCTCCGAGCTGGCGCGCCCACTCCAGCAGCGAGCGGCCCATCTGTTCGCTTTGCAGGCGAAATTCCAGCGTCTCGCGGGTCTGCAGCACCCAGTGGTTGAGTGTGGTGATGCGCGCCAGGTCGTTCGCGCGCCACGCTGGGATGGCCTGCGCCACCACCGCAAGGTCGCTGCGCGCCAGTCCCAGGTGCAACTGGTCGGTGAGCCAGGCGGCCGCACTCGCTTCGTCGTGCACCAGGCCCGCGTCGACCGCCGATTCAAGCCCTTCGGAGTACGAGAAGCCACCCACCGGCAGGGCAGGGGATGCGAGCCAGAGGATCTGCAGCAGGCTGGCGGCCGAGCGGGGCGGCACCACGGCGGCGTCAGCCGTGGTCATGGTTGTGGTGGTCGTGTCCGTGGTGGTGGCTGTGGGCCGCTTGGGCAGCGTGAGCGTGTGTGTCGCTGGCGCCGTGGCCACCATGGGCGCCGTGATCGCCATAGGCGCCAGCCTCCGGCTCAAACGGCTCGCGCACGTCCACCACCGTGAGGTGCATGGCGCGCAACATCTCGGCGAGCACGTGGTCGGGCTCGATCTTCAGGTGGTCCGGTTTGAGCTCGATGGGCACATGGCGGTTGCCCAGGTGGTAGGCCGCGCGCATGAGGTCGAAGGCCTGTTCGTGGGCCGGGTGTTCGGGGCAGGCGGTGATGCGCAGCACGGCCTGGGGCGCGGCCACCACGCGCAGGAGCGAGCCGTCTTGCGTGAGCAGCACGTCACCCCCACGCACCACGGTGCCGCGCGGCAGGAACACGCCCACGTGGCGCTCGTCGGAGGCCACGGTGTCGAAGCGGCTCTTCTGGCGGATGTCCCAGTCAAGCACCAATTGCGCGGCGCGTTGCACCAGCGGCTTGGCGAGGCCCTGGCCCTGGGGAATGAGTTTGGAGACTTGCAACATGAAGGCTTGGGTCAGAACAGAAAGTAGCGCTGCGCCATCGCCAGGCGCGTGGCGGGCTCGCAGGTGAGCAGCACACCGTCGGCGCGCACCGCGTAGGTTTGGGGATCGATTTCCATCTTGGGCAAGAGGCTGTTGTGCACCATGCTGGCCTTGGTCACGCTGCGGCAGCCGCGCACCGCGTCCAGCGTCTTGCGCAGGCCGTAGCGCTCGCCCACACCGGCGCTCAGTGCGGCCTGTGAGACGAAGGTCAGGCTGCTCTTGGCCATGGCGCCGCCGAAGCTGCCGAACATGGGCCGGTAGTGCACCGGCTGCGGTGTGGGAATGGAAGCGTTGGGGTCGCCCATGGCGGCGAGCGCGATGCTGCCGCCCTTCAGGATGAGCGCCGGCTTCACGCCGAAGAAGGCGGGCTTCCACACCACCAGATCGGCCCACTTGCCCACTTCGAGCGAACCCACGATGTGCGAGATGCCGTGCGCAATGGCCGGGTTGATCGTGTACTTGGCGATGTAGCGCTTGACGCGGAAGTTGTCGTTGCGCGGTCCATCCCCGGGCAGGCTGCCGCGCTGGCTCTTCATCTTGTCGGCCGCCTGCCAGGTGCGGATGATGACCTCGCCCACTCGGCCCATGGCCTGGCTGTCGCTGCTCATCATGCTGATGGCGCCCATGTCGTGCAGGATGTCCTCGGCCGCGATCGTCTCGCGGCGGATGCGGCTCTCGGCAAAGGCCAGGTCTTCGGGAATACCGGCGTCCAGGTGGTGGCACACCATGAGCATGTCCACGTGCTCGTCGAGTGTGTTGACCGTGTAAGGCATGGTCGGGTTGGTGGAGCTGGGCAGAAAGTTGGCCTCACCCACCACGCGCAGGATGTCGGGCGCATGCCCACCGCCTGCGCCTTCGGTGTGGAAGGCGCAGAGGCTTCGGCCCTTGGTCGCGGCGATGGTGTCTTCCACGAAACCCGACTCGTTGAGCGTGTCCGAATGGATGGCGACCTGGGTGTCGGTGTCTTCGGCCACATCGAGGCAGTTGCTGATGGCGCTCGGGGTGGTGCCCCAGTCTTCGTGCAGCTTCAAGCCGATGACACCGGCGTTGATCTGCTCGTGCAGCGGGGCGGGCAGGCTGGCGTTGCCCTTGCCCAGAAAGCCCAGGTTCATCGGCAGGCCATCGGCGGCCTGCAGCATGCGTTCGATGTGCCAGGGACCGGGCGTGCAGGTGGTGGCGAAGGTGCCGGTGGCCGGGCCCGTGCCGCCGCCGAGCATGGTGGTGATGCCGGAGGTGAGCGCCTCGTCCACCTGCTGTGGGCAGATGAAGTGGATGTGGCTGTCGATGCCGCCGGCGGTGACGATGTTGCCTTCGCAGCTGATCACCTCGGTGCCCGGGCCGATGACGATGTCCACACCGGGTTGGGTGTCCGGGTTGCCGGCCTTGCCGATGGCCACGATGCGGCCTCCCTTCAAACCGATGTCGGCCTTGACGATGCCCCAGTGGTCGACGATGACGGCGTTGGTCATCACCGTGTCCACGGCACCTTCGGCGCGCGTTCTTTGCGATTGCGCCATGCCGTCGCGGATGGTCTTGCCGCCGCCGAACTTGACTTCTTCGCCGTAGCCACCGGCGGCCAGGGTGTAGTCCTTTTCAATCTCGATCATGAGACCGGTGTCGGCCAGGCGCAGGCGGTCGCCCACGGTGGGGCCGAACATGTTGGCGTAGGCGCTTCTTGAAATCGTGCTCATGCGAGCTTTCCTTGAACGAGGCCACGAAAGCCGTACACGACGCGGTCGCCTGCGTAGTCCACCAGCTCCACCGTGCGTTGCTGGCCTGGCTCAAAGCGCACCGCTGTGCCGCTGGCGATGTTCAGCCGCATGCCGCGCGCTGCGGTGCGGTCAAAGTCGAGCGCGCCATTGACCTCGGCAAAGTGGTAGTGCGAGCCGACCTGGATCGGGCGGTCGGCGGCGTTCTTCACCACCAGGGTGAGCGTGCGCCGGCCGGGGTTGAGGACGTGTTCGCCCTCGTCGGTTAGGAGTTCGCCGGGGATCATGGACACGACCTCAGTGTTTGCCGCTGGACCACCACAGCGCTACGGCGATGGCCAGCACCACACCGACGAAGCCCAGCGTGTCGGTGGAATGCCAGTGGGAGCCGAACAGGCCGTGGCCGTCGTGGGCGAGGGCGGGCATGCAGAAGACAGCGGCGGAGATGAGAGCGGTGGCAAGGCGCATGGTTGCTTTCGGTGAAGGGATCAGGGAATGGGTTGGTGCACGGTGACAAGCTTGGTGCCGTCGGGGAAGGTCGCTTCCACCTGGATGTCCGGGATCATCTCGGCGATGCCCTCCATCACGTCGGCGCGGGTGAGCACGTTGCGCCCGTCGCTCATGAGCTGGGCCACGGTCTTGCCGTCGCGCGCGCCCTCCATCACGGCCGCGCTGATCAGCGCCACGGCCTCGGGGTAGTTGAGCTTCAAGCCGCGCGCCTGGCGCCGCTCGGCGAGCAGGGCGGCGGTGAAGATCAGCAGCTTGTCTTTCTCTCGGGGGGTGAGTTCCATGGTGGTGCGTGCGTTCTCGATGGTGCTTGGGTCGTCAAGTCAGCAATTCCCGTGCCCCGAGATCGCCTCGTCGCTGCCGTGGCACGAAAGCTGCAGAAACGCAGTGTGACAACCATCCCCATCGTCCCCATCCGCACCGCTCCCGCGCCCACCGCAGGGCAGGAACCCGGCATGGACGCACCCCAGCGCATCACCCGTGTGCGCCGCGACTACAACAGCTGGGTCGGCAGCGAAACCATGGAGGACTACGCGCTGCGCTACACGCCGCAGCGCTTTCGCAAGTGGAGCGAATGGCGCGTGGCCAACACCGCATTCGGTGCGGCGTCCTTCCTCATCCTGGAGGCCGTGGGCGCCACGCTGCTGGTGCAGTACGGTTTTGTGAACGCCGCACTCGCCATTCTGTGCACCGGTTTGATCATCTTTTTCGCTGGCCTGCCCATCAGCGTGTACGCCGCGCGCTACGGGGTCGACATGGACCTGCTCACGCGCGGCGCGGGCTTTGGCTATATCGGCTCGACCATCACCTCGCTGATCTACGCCACCTTCACCTTCATCTTTTTCGCGCTCGAAGCGGCGGTGATGGCCTACGCGCTGGAGCTCGCGCTCGACATCCCACCCGCCTGGGGCTACCTCATCTGCGCGGTGGTGGTCATTCCGCTGGTGACGCACGGGGTGTCGGTGATCAGCCGCTTTCAGGTGTGGACCCAGCCGCTGTGGCTGGTGATGATGGTGGTGCCTTTTGGGGCGGTCGCGGTCATGGCGCCCGAAACATTCACCAACGTGGTGCGGTATGGGGGCGAATCCGGTGCGGGTGCGTTGTTTGACTGGCACCTGTTTGGTGCGGCACTCACGGTGGGCATCGCGCTCATCACGCAGATGGGTGAGCAGGCCGATTACTTGCGCTTCATGCCGGCCAAGGAGAAGGGACGGGGCCTGCGCTGGTGGGCGGGTGTGCTGGCCGGTGGGCCGGGCTGGGTGCTGCTGGGCGTGCTGAAGATGCTGGGCGGGGCGGTGCTGGCGTTTCTCGCCATCAGCCACATGGTGCCCACCGAGCGTGCGGTGGACCCGAACCAGATGTACCTCGCGGCCTACGAATACGTGTTTGCCGACTACGGCTGGGCGGTGGCGGCCACGGCGATCTTTGTGGTGGTCTCGCAGCTCAAGATCAACGTGACCAACGCCTACGCCGGCTCGCTGGCCTGGAGCAACTTCTTCTCGCGCATCACCCACAGCCACCCCGGGCGCGTGGTGTGGGTGGTGTTCAACACCTTCATCGCCTTCATGCTGATGGAGATGAACGTGTTCCAGGCGCTGGGCCAGGTGCTGGGCGTGTACTCCAACATCGCCATCGCCTGGATCATGGCGGTGGTGGCCGACCTGGTGATCAACAAGCCGCTCGGTTGGAGCCCCAAGGGCATCGAGTTCAAGCGGGCTTATCTCTACGACATCAACCCGGTGGGTGTGGGTGCGATGGCGCTGGCGTCGGCCTTGTCGATCACCGCGCACATGGGGTTGATGGGCCCCACCGCAGAGGCTTTTTCGGCGGTGATCGCGATGGTCACGGCGTTTGTGACGGCGCCTTTGATTGCGTGGGCCACGCAGGGGCGCTATTACATTGCACGCGCTTCGGGGGTTGGCGATGTTGCGACGGGTGGGCGCGAGGGCCCTCACCCCCGCCCTCTCCCAGGGGGAGAGGGAGTGAAGGCATTTCATGCCGTGCACACCTGCGTCATTTGCGAACGCGAATACGAGGGCCCCGACATGGCGCACTGCCCCGCTTACCAGGGCCACATCTGTTCACTCTGCTGCACGCTCGACGCGCGCTGCGGCGATCTCTGCAAACCGCACGCCAAACTCTCCGAGCAGTGGATGGGCGCGCTGCGGCGCGTGTTGCCGCGTTCCATCTGGCCGTATCTGGAGGCGGGCCTGGCGCACTACATGCTGTTGATGTTCGTGATGGCGCCGGTGCTGGCGGCGGTGCTCGGACTCTTGTACCGGCAGGAGGTGCAGGCCCTGGCATTGCGCATGGGGCTCTCAGCCAACGCCGGTTTGCTCGACGCCGCCTTGCGCTCCGGTTTTGTGCGGGTGTACGCCGTGCTGCTGCTGATCACGGCCACCGTGGCCTGGTGGCTGGTGCTGGCGCACAAGAGCCGTGAGGTGGCGCAGGAAGAGTCGAACCGGCAGACGCGGTTGCTCATGCAGGAGATCGAGTCGCACCGCCTCACCGACGAAGCCCTGCAGCAGGCGCGCCTGGCCGCCGAACACGCCAACCAGGCCAAGACGCGCTACATCAGCACCATCAGCCACGAGCTGCGCACGCCGCTCAACAGCATCCTGGGCTATGCGCAGCTGCTGCAGGAAGACACCGGCATGGCGCCGCACCGCGCGCAGGCCATCCGCGTGATCAACCGCGGTGGTGAACACCTGCTCTCGTTGATCGAAGGCACGCTGGACATCGCGCGCATCGAGTCCGGCAAGCTCGCGCTCGACGTGCGGCCCATGGCCTTTGCCGGGGCCATGCAGGAGGTGGCGGGCATGTTTGAGCTGCAGGCCAGCGCCAAGGGACTGCGTTTTGTGTTCGAAGCCGGCAGCCGCCTGCCCGACACGGTGCGTGCTGATGAGAAACGCCTGCGCCAGATCCTCATCAACCTGCTGGGCAATGCGGTGAAGTTCACGCGGGCCGGGCAGGTGCGCCTGCGCGTGACGCATGCGCGCGAGATGGCGCAGTTCGAGGTGCACGACACCGGCCCCGGCATGCGCGCGCAAGACCTGGAGCGGGTGTTCGAGCCGTTCGCGCGCGGGCAGAACGAAGCCGCCGCGCCCGGCCCGTCCACCGGCACCGGCCTGGGTCTGACGATTGCCAAGATGCTCACCGACCTCATGGGCGGCGAGATGACGGTGCGCAGCGCGCCGGGTGAAGGCTCGGTGTTCACCGTGCGCCTCTTTCTGCCCGAGGTGCACGGCGCGGTGTTGCCGACAACCGTGGCCTTGCCGCAGCACGCGGGCTATGCCGGCGCGCGCCGGCGCGTGCTGGTGGTCGACAACGAGGAGGCCGACCGCGAACTGATCCAGCGCTGGCTGGCCCCGCTGGGCTTCGAGGTGATGCTGGCCACCAGCGGCCTGGACGCGCTGGCCCTGCTGGAGGGCCTGCACCCAGGCGACGCCGGTGCGCCCGACGCCGTGTTCATGGACCTCGCCATGCCCGGCATCGACGGCTGGGAAACCATGCGCCGGCTGCGCGCCGGGGGCTGGGGCGCGGTGCCGCTGGCCATCGTGTCGGCCAACGCGTTCGACAAGGGACTCGACAACGACCTGGGCCACCGGCCGCAAGACTTCTTCGTGAAGCCGGTGCGCCGCGACGACCTGCTGGGCTGGCTGGGCCAGCGGATGCAACTGGTGTGGATCGAGGTGGCCGCGTTGGAGGCGGTGTCGCCAGCCGCACCACCCAGCCAAGGCCCGGGGCTGGACATCACCCGCGGCCGCGAGTTCGAACCCCTGCTCGAACTCGTGCGCCTGGGCTACTACAAGGGCATCGTGCAGTGGCTCGACGAGTGGGTGCAGGACCACCCCGAGCAGGCGGGCTTTGCGCAGCAGCTGCGCACGCTCGCGCGCGAGTTCCGCTTTGATGCCATCGAACAGCAACTGCTGCAGCGCCATGTCTGAGCTCACACCCACCCGCCACAGCGGCACAGTGCTCGGCCCGGCACCGCTGCAGCAAGCCGACAAACTCATCGTTCTGATCGTGGACGACGTGCCCGACAACGTGGCGCCTCTGCACGACGCGCTGGACGACGCGGGCTACACCGTGCTGGTGGCGCTCGATGGCGAGAGCGCCATCCGCCGCGCCACGCAGGCCCTGCCCGACGTGGTGTTGCTCGACGCGGTGATGCCCGGCATCGACGGCTTCGAGGTGGCGCGCCGCCTCAAGGCGCAGCCAGCCACCGCCCACATCCCCATCATCTTCATGACCGGCCTGACCGAGACCGAACACCTGGTGGCCGCGCTCGACGCGGGCGGCGCCGATTACGTGACCAAACCCATCAAGCCACGCGAGGTGATGGCGCGCATGGGCGTGCACCTGCGCACCGCGCGCCATGTGCGCCAGGGCGCGGTGGAGCGCAGCCAGGCGCGCAATGCACTGGATGCGTTCGGCTACGCCACCATCACCGTGCGCGAGAGCGACGGACGCCTGATGTGGCAAACGCCGCTGGCGCGCGATCTGCTGCGCAACTACTGCGGCACCGAATCACCCACCACACCACCGGCCGTGCTGCAGTGGCTGCGCCGCCACCTCGGTGAAGCGAGTGAACAGCGTGAGCCACCGCGCCTCACGCTGGAAAACGGCCCGCGCCGGCTCACCTTCCGGCTGCACCAGCGCGTGGGCGACGAAGACGGGGAGGTGGACGCCGGTGGCGACTGGCTCATCGTGATGCAGGAAACGTCGGATGCCAGCGTGCTCTCCAGCGTGGCCGGCGCCTTTGGGCTCACCGCGCGCGAGGCCGAGGTCTTGTACTGGGTGGTCAAGGGCAAGATCAACCGCGACATCGGCGACATCATCGGCGCGAGCCCCGCCACGGTGAAGAAACACCTGGAGCGCATTTACGCCAAGCTCGGTGTGGAAACACGCACCGCAGCGGCCGCCATGGCCATCAACCGCGTGCCGCTGCTGCAGCCGCAGCACGGGGGGTAGGTCTGCTCTGATCTTCCTGCACACGGGGTACAGTGCGGTGCAGGCAACGAAGCGGTCCGACCAAAGTTCGGACGAGTCAGCCTCACCCATCCAAGCGCCGTGCAGTTTGCGCTTTCGGCCCCAACGCCACACCCCCCGGGATCCACATGACCACTCCAATGTATAGCCACTCTGTTCCGGTTTTGAAGCAAATGCTGACCGCGTTGCAGAGCATCCTTGCGCAGGCCGCCGAGCATGCCTCAGCGAAAGCCATCGAACCAGACGCCTTGCTGCAGGCCCGTCTGTTCCCAGACATGTTTCCACTGATCAAGCAGGTCCAAATTGCAGCCGACTTCTCGCGCGGCATTGCAGCCCGGCTCGCGGGCGTGGACATTCCAACCATCGACAGCAATCAGACGACCTTTGCCGATCTAGGCGCATTGCTCACGGAGACATTGGCTTTTCTGAGCAGCCTGAACGAGTCGCAGTTTGAAGGCAAGGAGAGCAGCGAGATCGTGCTCCGGCCAGGTACGCCCAAGGAAAAGAAGCTGAGCGGCCAAGCCTATTTGGCCAACTATGGATTGCCCCAGTTCTTCTTTCACGTCACCACCGCCTACGCGATCCTGCGCCACAACGGCATGCCCATCGGCAAACGCGACTACATGGGCGCGTACTGATTCAGACAGCGTGCCCCTGGCTTGCTCAGCGTGTCACTCGAGCTATCGATGCGCCGATGCCCTCCCGTGCCGTTGTCGTGCTCCCGGCATCCAGGTTGACTCGTCGCGGAGTGTCGAAGTTGGCGATGTAGCCGGTATCGCCCACAAACACCAAGGCGGCAGGAAACTCCAGCGGCCCTGCGGCGCCATTGCGAGCGGCTTCGGTCACCTCGCCCGAGGGGCTGATGCGCACCAATGCGTTGAGCTCGTTGGACGCTACCCAGAGGTGGCCTCGCGCATCGAAAGCAAGGCCGTCGGCGCCTTCCAGCGCGGCGTTCTGCACCCACAGAGCCGGGCGTTGCGCCCGACCTTCGCTGTCGACAGCGATGCGCCAAACCGCACCACGCGCTGTGTCGGCGACGTACACAGTGCCCGCCTTGTCGATGGCCAGACCGTTGGCAACGATGGATTGCTGCGTGCGTCCGTCCGGCAGTGTGCGGGTGAAGCGCTCCATGGTGGCGACGGTTTCGGCCACGCCGCCGTTGGGACCGACACGGAAGATGTTGCCGCTGGCGCCACCGCTGATGTACAGACGGCCCTGGCGGTCGATTTCAACGCCGTTGGCTCCTGGTGCGCCCGTCGCGAAGGTCTGGGCTACTCCGGGCCGGGCCGGGTCAAGCTCGGCAGCGCGCAATCGCACAACCTCGCCAAACGCAGAGGCTCCGATCAACAGGTCGCCCTGCGCGTTGAACACCATGCCCGAAGGATTTGGAGCCGTGTTCTGCCCATTCATCTGGCGCGCACCGATGCGGCCGACGACGACGGGTTGCGGTTTCCTCGGGTCAATGCGCATGACGTTGCCTGACACGCGGTCGGCCACGTAGAGCAAACCCTCTCTGCTGGCCGTGATGCTTTCGATGATCACGGTTCGATCAACACTGGCTGGGTCGAGGTCGACGAGGATCGACGGCAACGATGTTTGCGGACCCAGGCTGGCGCATCCAGCCAGCGCTATCGCGAAAAGGGTGGTGATGGCAGTTTTCATGGGAAGCCTTCTGGCCACCTGGGATGGCGGCGTGTGGTTAAGTGATGGGCGACATCGACCGTCGCCTGTTCTTGAGCGGTGGTTCGGCCCGGATGTTATCGGCGCGAAGTGGGCTGTGTGGAAACCCGCCCGAAAGCCCTTCAGGCTTGCACAACAGCCCGGTTGACGGTGCTGTCCGTCTGAGATTTCGGATGACCAAGACCATTGGGCACGCAATCTTGATCGGGGCGCATCGCCCTGTGGTCCACGGTCCTGCATCGGGCTGCTCGTCGCGCCCATGACGCGACAAGTGAAACAAGGCGCTCTGACCCGCCAAAGTGGCTGGACGCGGGGGCTACCTGGCCGAAGCTTCGCCTCACCAGGTTGGGAAGGGCGGCAAATGGACGCCCTTAGCCGTTCCTTGTCGGCGGAGGTTGGGCATCACCGAACGGCTCCCGGTCCAACATGCAGTCGATGAACGAGCGCAGCAGCGCAGGGCGATGCTGCCGGTTGGCGTAGTACAGGAACAGGCCCGGACGAGAAATCGTCCAGTCAGACAGGATCTGCACAAGACGACCCTGCTTGAGCAGCTCGCCGACCTGATCCACCTCGAAGTGGTAGGCAATACCCAGACCTCCCGCCGCTGCCGCCAGGCCGATGTCGGCATGGTTGGTGACGACAGGTCCATCGACGGCCATCTCGTGCCGCTTGCCGCGCTTCTCGAACTCCCACCGGTAGAGCCTCCCATCCATCTGGAGTCGCCAGTTGATGCACGCGTGGTCGTGCAAATCGGTGGGCGTCTTGGGCGTGCCGTGGCGGGCCAGGTAGTCCGGAGAAGCAACGGCCATCATCTTCATGTCGGGTGACAGACGGACGGCAATCATGTCCTTCTTGAGCTGACCACCGACCCGTATCCCGGCGTCGAAGCGGCCAGCCACGATGTCCGCCAGTGCGTCGTCCACCACGATATCCAGCACCACGTCAGGGTGCGCCCGATGGAAGCGCTGCAGTCTGGGCGCAATGAGTGTTCTTGCGGCTATCCCGAGGGTGTTGATCCGCAACGTTCCACTGATCTGACCGGTGGCGTCGCTGGCCTCGGCAACCGCGTTGGCCATTTCACGGAACAGCGGCGCCACCCGCGAATAGAGCTGCTCACCGCTGGCGGACGGGGCGACGCTTCTTGTTGTGCGATTCAACAGGCGCGCACCGATGCGGCTTTCCAGTTGCCGGATGGTCTGGCTCAACGCCGACGGTGACAAGCCCAGATGCTCTGCCGCGCGGGCAAAGCTCTGCCTTTCAACGACGGCGATGAAAGCTTTGAGTTCGGCAAAGTCGGATCCCCGCATTGTGTACTCTTCTCTACATAGTCCATTCGAATTCTAAGAGATTATCAAAATGGATGTGTGGGCGCATCCTTCGATCCGTCCCAACCAAGGAGCACACCATGCCCTCTTCATTGACTCTCCCTGACCCGATCGCCGCGTACTTCGTGGCAGACACGCAAGGCCCTGACCAGGTCGCGCAATGCTTCACCCCGAAGGCCGTGGTGAAAGACAACGATCACAGCTTCACCGGTCGCGACGCGATCCGGGCGTGGAAGGAGGCGGCCGACGCCAAGTACACCTGCACGACCGAGCCCTTCTCCCTGGATCTCATTGAAGGCGTTCACGCGGTACAGGCCCACGTGGCCGGCAATTTCCAGGGCAGCCCGCTCGATATGAAGTTCTTCTTCCGCCTCGAGCGCGGTCTGATTGCAAACATGGAGATCACGGTATGAGCTTCGATCTTCAACTGAACGGCCTGCGGGCTGTTGTCACTGGCGGAACCATGGGCCTCGGCGCCGCGGTGGTCCGTGCTCTGGTGGATGCAGGCGCTCGCGTGGCGACTTCCGCGCGCAAAACGCCGCAAGCGCCGGTCCAAGGTGTGTCGTACATCCTGGCCGACTTGACGACGGCTGACGGCGTGAAAACCCTGTCCGATGCCGTTCTCGAAGAGTGGGGTGGTGTCGACCTCCTGATCAACGTGCTGGGTGGCTCCCACGCCCCCTCTGGCGGCTTCGCTGCGCTCACCGACGACCACTGGCTCTCCGAGCTGAGTTTGAACCTCCTGCCGGCCGTGCGCCTGGACCGTGAACTGGTGCCGTCGATGCTCGCGCAAGGCTCCGGTGTGGTCATTCATGTCAGCTCGATTCAGCGTGTTCTGCCGCTGCCCGATGCGACCACGGCCTATGCGGCGTCCAAGGGGGCGCTGACGACATACAGCAAGGCGCTGTCACGTGAAATCACGCCCAAGGGTGTTCGCGTGTTGAGCGTCGCGCCGGGCTGGATCATGACCGAGGCCTCCGAGGTGTTCGCGAAGCGTGTTGGCGCCGATGCCGGCACCGACCATGAAGGCGGCAAGAAGATCATCATGGATGCCCTGGGTGGCATCCCGGTGGGCAGGGCGGCCACGCCACAGGAAGTTGCCGATTTGATCGTGTTCCTGGCGTCGCCCCGTTCGGCATCCTCCGCGGGCTTCGAGTACCGCATCGATGGCGGCACCGTCTCGACGCTGTAAGCGCTACCTCCAGGCGCCAGGGTGGCTTTGAGGCCGTGGCTCATCGCCTCTTGGCCACGGACGCGTCCGGCGCTGCACACGCAGCATTCTCATTGCGCGCTCACGCACTCCGGGCGAGACCCTTTTCGAACTGCTCACGGGTCAATCCGTTCAGCGCGTTGGGCCTCCTCGAAACCCCGGGGCGACTCAGGTTGGTACCAGGCGCGGGACGGGCTGAATCAAGCCCGCCGGTCCCTCGCATCACCGCCGTTCCCCCACTCATTCCGTGATGTTGTTGGCCTTGATGAAGGCCGACCAGGTGGTCATCTGCTTCTCAACAAAAGGCTTGAAGACCTCGGGGCCGCCGCCCACCAGATCGATGCCCTGGGCCTCGAGTTTTTTGGCCACGTCGGGGTTCTTCAGCGCGGCGGCCACGGCGGCGTGGATGCGGCTGGTGATGGCCGGGGGCATCTTGGCCGGACCGATCACGCCCCACCAGGCGGGCGCGTCAAAACCGGGGAAACCGCTCTCGGCGATGGTCGGCACGTTGGGCATGTCCTTGGAGCGTTTGCTCGTGCTCACCGCCAGTGGCGTCACGTTGCCCGAGTCGGCGTGCGGTTTGATCAGGAACAGCGAACCCACGGCCAGCGGCACATGGCCTGCGATGGCATCGTTCATCAGCGGACCACCGCCCTTGTAGGGCACGTGGGTCCAGTCGAAGCTGGCGTTCTTGGCCATCTGTGCAATCGCGAGATGCCCCAGGCTGCCGGTGCCGATGGTGCCGTAGCTGTTGGGCTTCTTGGCCTTGGCTTCGTTCACCAGCTGCGCAAAGCTGGTGATGGGCGAACCCTTGGTGGACGCCAGCACCATGGGCGCGGTGCCGATCAGGGTGATGTGCTCCAGGTCCTTCATCGTGTCGAAGGCCATGCCGGGTTTGAGCGCCGGGTTCACCGCATGGGTGTCGAACACCACGCCGATGGTGTAGCCGTCGGGCGCGGCCTTGGCCACCGCCGCCGTGCCGATCACACCCGATGCACCGCCGATGTTCTCCACGATCACCGACTGGTTGAGCTGCACGCGCAGCGCTTCGGCCAGGATGCGCGAGACCTGATCGACCGAACCGCCCGGTGGAAACACCGCGATCACGCGCACCGGTTTGGCCGCGGGCCACTCCTGCGCAAACGCCACCGGGGCCGATGTGGCCACCACCGTGGACACCAGGGCGCCCACCACGAGTTTCTTCAACATGTTTTGTCTCCGTCGGGTTGTTGTGACCCGATGGTAAGCATGCACACGCGGGCATCGAGAGATCGATAACCCTAGTGATTCAGACCTGCACGATCAGCCCGGCCCGCAGCTCCCGGATGCGCTTGTCGATGTAGTAGCCGCCGTACTCGGTGTAGCGCAGAAACGGGAAGCCGCAGGCTTTGCAGGCCCAGACCTCGCAGCGGTTGTAGGGGTGGTGGGCGAGCGATATCGGCGCGTCGGCCGACCACGCATCCACCCCGGTGGGACGGTGCTCCTCCAGCGTGGGTTCGTCGTCGCCCGGCAGCCAGAGCGCGCCCAGCGGCTGCAGCGCGGTGCCGTCTTGCGAAGCGGGGAACGACTCCCAGCCCCGGCTGGCGTAAGGCCGGCAGGTGGGGCAGGGGTGGGGTGCGGTGTGGGCCTGCGCGATGGCGGTCACCGCGGCAGGGCTCAGGCGTTCAAGGTCGGGTGGGGTGGGCATGCGGGGATGCTACTGGAGGCCTGCGTCCCACGGCCGTGTTCCGGCATTGTTCGATGACGTACCATGGCGCCATGACCACCTTTGCCGACTCCCTCAAGAAAGAGATCGCCCGCGTGGCGCGCAAGGAACTGCGCGACGAACTCGGTGCTTTGCGCAAGGCGTCCTTGCAGCAGCGCTCCGAGATCGCGGCCCTGAAGAAGCAGCTCAAGGCCCTGCAGACCCAGACCAACCAGCTGGGCAGGACGCGGGCCGAGCCGGCGCGCAGCGCACCGCCAGCGGCCAGCGCTGCAGGCGCGGGGGTGGTCCGTGGCAAACCCGGGCGCAAGGTGGTGTTCACGGCGGAGCGCCTGAAAACACAGCGTGCCCGCCTGGGCCTCACGCAGGAGCAAACGGCCCGGTTGCTGGGGGTGTCGTCGCTCTCGATCTGGAAGTGGGAGTCCGGCGGCGCCGTGCCGCGCGCCTCGCGCGTGCCCAAGATCCTGCAGCTGCTGGCTCTGGGCAAACGCGAAGCGTTGGCGCTGGTGTCGCCCGAAGCCAGCTGAACCCGGGGCCTCAGGCCTTGCGGGTCAGGCTGCCCACCGGCACATAAAACTCGCTGCCCGCGGCCTTGAACTCGGCCGACTTGGCGGCCGTGCCCTGCGCCAGCGCATCGGTCTCGCTCAATCCCTTCTTTTCCGCGTAGTCGCGCACGTCCTGCGTGATCTTCATCGAGCAGAACTTCGGCCCGCACATGCTGCAGAAGTGCGCCTCCTTGCTGCTGTCCTTGGGCAAGGTTTCGTCGTGGAAATCGCGCGCGGTGTCCGGGTCCAGGCCGAGGTTGAACTGGTCGTGCCA
>JBKBWW010000033.1:24865-30297 GCA_046314475.1 Hydrogenophaga sp. | reverse complement strand
GGTCGGCGCCAACGCCGGCGAGTCGATCTCTGTCCAGAGCACGGCTGACGTACGTGCCGAGAGTCTCGGGGGCGCCACATTCCTCGCCACGGTGGGAATGGTCTGGGCCACAGGAACGGCCACGTCGGCGGGCACCATCACCGGCATATCGGTGACCGGCCCGAAGGGAAACATCATCCCTGTGGGGAATGTGGAGGTTGCGCTGGGAGACACGGCCGCGCAGGTCACGAAAAAGATGGAGGCAGCCTTCAACGCTGCGACCTCCGAAACCGGGCTGATCGCGCGCGCGGTCCCAAATACCGCCCAGATGTCGCTCGACTCCATCACCGAATGGGTGGACAGCAGCGGCGCTCCAGCGGGCTTCAACATCAACGCGGGGACCAGCAGCGCCGCGGGCCTCGGTACCTTTGGCTTGTTGGGTGGCCCCGTGGCCAACACGCACAGGCTGGAAGACCTGGACGTCAGTACCGTGATCGGCGCAGGCCGAGCGATCACGATCGTCGACAAAGCACTGACGACCATCAACTCGGCTCGCGCCGACCTGGGCGCCCTGCAAAGCCGTTTCGA
The DNA here is from genome assembly GCA_046314475.1 of Hydrogenophaga sp. GTDB lineage: Bacteria > Pseudomonadota > Gammaproteobacteria > Burkholderiales > Burkholderiaceae_C > Hydrogenophaga. The sequence goes on along the minus strand of JBKBWW010000033.1, from coordinate 29,730 downwards.
GAACGCCGTGGCCAACATCCAGATCACCGGCGAGAACATCTCCGCAGCGCGCGGCCGCATCGTGGACGCCGACTTCGCCAAGGAAACCTCCAACCTGTCGCGGGCGCAGATCCTGCAGCAGGCCGGCACCGCCATGGTGGCCCAGGCCAACCAGGCTCAACAGGGCGTCTTGTCACTGCTGCGCTGATCGCGTTGAACAAGGCGGCGTAAAGCATGAATTTCACCCCGCAAATGGAGCCGCTCGTGCCTACAGTCCGCCCGCTGGTTGTCGATACAGATAGGTATAAGCCACCAGGAAACCCAGCCATGTTCACCTCTGTCAACACCCGCGCAGCTTCCACCTACAAACGTGTGTCCGTCGATACCGGCGTGCAGACGGCCGACCCGCACCAGCTGGTCAGCCTGCTGTTCGACGCGTTGATCCAGAGCCTGAACCTGGCGCGCGGCGCGATGGAGCGCCACGATGTGGCCAGCAAAGGAACCGCCATCGGCAAGGCCATCCGCATCATCGAAGAAGGCCTCAAGGCCGGTCTGAATCTGCGCGAAGGCGGGGAACTCGCCGGCAACCTCAAAGGTCTGTACGAGTACAGCGTGCAGCGCCTCACCCTGGCCAACCTGCGCAACGACGTGGCACCGATTCACGAGGTGCTCAACCTCATCGAACCGCTGGCGGATTCCTGGAAACAGATCCGAACCGGCGCCCTGTCGGGAGCCTGACATGGAGCACAGCTTGCTGGATTACTACAAAGCCATCGAGCGCACGAGCAGCCAGATGCTCGAAGCGGCGAAGACGGAAAACTGGGACCAGGTGGTGCGGCTTGAAGGCGCCTGCGCGGTGCTGATTGCGCAACTGCGCTTCAAGTCCAAGACCGACGAACTCGCGCCGGAAGACCGCAAGGAAAAGACCCGGATCATGCAGCGCATCCTGCGCACGGACGCCGAGATCCGTTGCCTGGCCGAGCCGTGGTTGAACGACCTCGCCCAGCTGATCGACCGCAACCAACCGCAGCCGATGCACTAGAAGGGAAGCCCCCCTGCGCCGCTTCGCGGCTTCCCCCCGGGGGGACGATGCCTGAGGCCTGGCAAAGCCAGTTCCTCGGCATCTCTGGGCTAAGACACGCGCTCCGGAGAGACCGTGTCAGACCCCCATGTTCATGATGTCTGTGTAGGCCTGGACCATTCTGTTTCTGACGTGTAACGTGGCTTGGAACCCCACCTGCGACTTCTGCATCGCCAGCATGGTTTCTTCCAGGCTCACCTTGGGGTTGCCCAGCTGCACCTGGGTCTGCAGGCGCGAAGCCTCGTCTTGCGAAGCGCTCACGCTCTTGAGCGCGTCCTTGAAGTTGGCGGCAAAGCCACCTTCGACACCGCCCACGCCGCCTGGGCGCTTGAGCTGGCTCTGGCCGATACCGGTGAGTGCCTGGCTGGTCAGGGGGGAGATGCGCATGTCCATGGCTGAATCCTTCGACAAAAGTTGACGCCTTGATGCTAGGCGGCGGGCCCCGCTGACGCGGCGGGAATAAGGGCACAAAGCACGGCCTTATCGAGGCTATGGCGCGGGGGGTGGGGCCGAATAATCGGTTGCAACGGGATGTACACCAGCCCGAAACCGACCTTCTACCCGAGCCCTGCACCCATGAGCACCACCCTGGCACCGATAGAACTCCAGCCCGCGAGCCGCAGCGCTTTCGGTGAAGGCCTCTCGCGCATGGACCAGGCCCAGAAGATCAAGCTCGGACTGGGCGCACTGGCCTTGCTGGCGATCGCCCTGGCCTTCTTCTTCATGGGCCGCCAGCCCGAGTACCGCGTGCTCTACGCCAACCTGGGCGACAAGGACGGCGGCGCCATCGTGGCACAGCTCTCGCAGATGAACGTGCCCTACAAACACGCCGAGGGTGGCCAGGCCATCCTGGTGCCGGCCGACAAGGTGCACGACACGCGCCTGCGCCTGGCCTCGCAAGGCCTGCCCAAGGGTTCGATCTCCGGCTTCGAACAAATGGAAGCCAACCGCTTCGGCATGACGCAGTTCCAGGAGCGGCTCACCTTCCAGCGCGGCCTTGAGGGCGAACTCACCCGCTCGATCCAGTCGCTCTCGTCCGTGCAGAGCGCGCGCATCCACCTCGCCCTGCCCAACCAGAACGGCTTTTTCCGCGAACAGCAAAAACCCAGCGCTTCGGTGCTGCTCACCCTGCACGCCGGCCGCACGCTCGACCGCGCGCAGGTGGCCGGCATCGTGCACCTGGTGGCCAGCAGCGTGCCCGAGATGAACCCCAAGGCGGTGAGCGTGGTGGACGACGCCGGCAACCTGCTCTCGGCCCCGGCCGACGCACAGGCCCAGGGCGCCGACACCCAGAAGCTGCAGTACACGCAACAGATCGAACAGCTCTACACGCGCCGCATCATGGACATGCTGGAGCCGCTGGTGGGCCGCAACAACGTGAAGGCCCAAGTGAGCGCGGACGTGGACTTCTCCATGGTCGAGTCCACCAGCGAAGAGCACAAACCCAACCAGAGCCCCGACACCAGCGCGGTGCGCAGCCAGCAGACGGTGGTGGACGGTGCTGCCGCCAGCGCCACGCCATCGGGCGTGCCCGGTGCCGTGAGCAACCAGCCGCCCGCCACCGGCACCGCCCCCATCAACGGCGCCGCCGCGCCCGTGGGTGTGGCCGCCCAGGGCGGCACCGACAAGCCCGGCTCCATGCGCCGCGAGTCGGTGGTGAACTACGAGGTGGACAAGACGGTGAAGGTGGTGCGCGAGTCCAGTGGCCAGATCAAGCGCCTGAGCGCTGCCGTGGTGATCAACCACCGCACCACGACCGACAAGGCGGGACGGGAAACCACCGTGGCCATTCCGGCCGCGCAGCTGGAACAGATGACCGCCCTGGTGCGCGAGACCATCGGCTTCAGCAAGGACCGCGGTGATTCGGTGAACGTGGTCAACGCGCCCTTCAATGTGGAAAAGACCAGCGAGGTGGACGAGATTGCGTGGTGGAAACAGGGTGAGAACCAGGAATTCCTGCGCGGTCTGGCCTGGCCGCTGGGCATGGTGGGCCTGGGCCTGCTGGTGCTCATGGGCATGGTGCGCCCGGGCCTCAAGCTGCTCAAGACGCCGGTGGTGCGCAACCAGACCGAGCTGCAACCGCTGAGCGCCATGCTCAACGAAACCCCGGACCGCCCTGGCCTGCCCATGCCGAGCAACGAACCCACGGCCGAGAGCCAGCGCCTCACCGACGCCAAGCGCCTCGCGCTGGAGAACCCGATGGCCGTGGCGAACATCGTCAAGGGCTGGGTCAACGGTGAGGCTCCGGCATGAGCCGGAGCCACCCCCTGCGCCGCTTCGCGGCTTCCCCCTCTCTCGCCTGCGGCGGGAGGGGGACGGCACCTGAGGTCTGGCAAAGCCAGTCCCTCGGTGCCCCTGGTTTCGAGCACTTCGCTCCGGACAATTTTTTGCATATCGCGTGACAAGGATCTGAAAAATGGAAGACCAGGGAATCCAGGACGCCGCGATCTTTCTCATGTCGATTGGCGAGGAAGAAGCGGCCGAGGTGTTCAAGCACCTCAGCCCGAAAGAAGTGCAGAAACTCGGCGAGACGATTGCCAAGACGAAATCGGTTTCGCACGATCGGGTGGACCAGGTGATGCAGAAGTTCACCGGCGCGGCCTCTTCGCAAAGCCTGCTGGTGTCCGACACCGACAACTACGTGCGCGCCGTGCTCAAGCGCGCCCTGGGCGACGACAAGGCCTCGCTGCTCATCGACCGCATTCTGCAGGGCGGTGATGTGTCGGGCATCGAGAGCCTGAAGTGGATGGACCCGGCCTCCATTGCCGAGCTGCTGCGCAACGAGCACCCGCAGATCGTGGCCGCCATCCTGGTGCACCTCGAATCCGACCAGACCGCCGGCGTGCTGAAGAACTTCACCGAGCGCACCCGCAACGAGGTGATGCTGCGCATCGCCACGCTCGAAGGCATCCAGCCCACCGCGCTGAAAGACCTCAACGAGGTGCTGTTCAAGGTGCTCGCCGGCGGCGACAAGATCCGCAAGACCTCCATGGGCGGTGTGAAGACCGCCGCCGAGATCATCAACATGATGGGCTCGCAGATCGAGACCTCGGTGATCGACTCGATCCGCGAGTTCGACGCCGATCTGGCCCAGAAGATCATGGACAAGATGTTCGTCTTTGAAGACCTGCTCAAGCTCGACGCCAAGTCGGTGCAGCTGGTGCTCAAGGAAGTGTCCACCGACTCGCTGGTGGTCTCGCTCAAGGGCGCCACCAACGAGCTGCGCGAACTGGTGCTGGCCAACATGTCCACCCGCGCGGCCGAGGCGCTGCGCGAAGACCTCGAGTCGCGCGGCCCGATGCGCCTGTCGGAAGTGGAGACGCAGCAGAAAGAGATCCTGAAGATCGTGCGCCGCCTGGCCGACGAGGGCCAGATCATGATCGGCGGCGGTGGCGAAGATGAAGCGTTTGTATGACCGGGATGGGTAACTGACCATGGCCTCCAAACCCAATCCCCATTCCCGCTTCATCCCGCGCGAAGAAATCGAAGGCGTGGCCGCCTGGCACTTCTCGGCCGTGGACGGCAGCGACGAGCATCTGCATGCCCCCTCCAGCGACAAGAACGAAAGCGTGACGAGTGAGGTGCTGCAAGAGGCGCGTCAACAGGCGTATGCCGAAGGGTTCGAGCGTGGGCATGAAGCCGGTGGTCAAGAGGTGCGTGAGGCCCTGGAGGCCACCGTGCGAAAGACCGCCGAAGAGACCGCGGTGCGCATGGCGCAGCTGTTGCACAACACCAAAGACCACCTGAAGAAGAGCGAAGAGAAGATCTCGCGCCACATCCTGGAACTGGCCTGCGACCTGGCCCG
>JBKBWW010000033.1:0-24855 GCA_046314475.1 Hydrogenophaga sp. | reverse complement strand
CGCCAGGTGGTGCGCCAGGCCATCGCCAGCGATCCACAGCACATGAAACCTGTGATTGCAGAAGCCCTGTCGCAACTGGTGGACGACGGCCTGCCCGCCACCGTGCGCATGAACCCGGGCGATCTGGCGCTCATGAAGGGTGTGCTGCTGGAGACGCTGGCCAGCCCGCTGCCCGAGTTCGTGGCCGATGCGCAGATCAGCCCCGGCGGCTGCCTGATCGAATCGAGCACCTCGGCGGTGGACGCCACGATTGAAAAACGCTGGTCGCGCGCCGTGGGCAACCTCGGCATGAACGTGGCCTGGAACCCAACGCCTGGAGATGCCGATGTCTGACAGCACCTTTGGCACGGAGAGCCGCTGGGGCCATTTCATGGACGACGTGCGGGTGAACGCCAGCGTGGAAACCCCGCTGGAAGTGCGCGGCACGCTGACCCGCCTGGCCGGCCTGGTGTTGGAGGCCGTGGGGCTGAAGGTGCCGGTGGGCTCGCAATGCCTCATTGGCAACGGCAGCAAGGCGCCGGTGCTGGCCGAGGTGGTGGGCTTCTCCAACGACCGCGCTTTCCTCATGCCCGCGGGTGACACGCATGGCCTGTCCAGCGGCGCGAGCGTGACGCCGCTGGCTCCCTACCGCACTGTGCCGCGCGTGGGCCACACCAACAAACCGCCCTCGCCCGACGACCGCGGCACCCTGCGCCTGCCGCTGGGCAAGGGCCTGCTGGGCCGCGTGGTCGACTCGCACGGCAACCCCATGGACCACATGGGCCCGATCACCGACGTGGACATCGAACCGATGGACCGCGCACCGCTCAACGCCATGGACCGCGATCCGGTGCGCCAGCCGCTGGACACCGGCGTGCGTGCCATCAACGCCTTGCTCACCGTGGGCCGTGGCCAGCGCATCGGCCTGTTTGCCGGCTCCGGCGTGGGCAAGAGCGTGCTGCTGGGCATGATGGCGCGCTACACCAAGGCCGACGTGATCGTGGTCGGGCTGATTGGCGAGCGCGGCCGCGAGGTGAAGGAATTCATTGAAGACATCCTGGGCTTGGAGGGCCGCAAGCGCTCGGTGGTGGTGGCGGCTCCAGCCGACGCGCCGCCGCTGGTGCGCATGCAGGGCGCCGCCTACGCCACGGCGATTGCCGAGCGCTTCCGCGACGACGGGCTCGATGTGCTGTTGCTCATGGACTCGCTCACCCGCTATGCCATGGCGCAGCGCGAGATTGCGCTGGCCATTGGCGAGCCACCCGCCACCAAGGGTTACCCACCGTCGTGTTTTGCCAAGCTGCCGCAGCTGGTGGAACGCAGCGGCAACGGCTTGAACGGCGTGGGATCGATCACCGCCTTCTACACCGTGCTCTCCGAGGGCGACGACCAGCAGGACCCGATTGCCGATGCGGCGCGCGCCATCCTGGACGGCCACATCGTCTTGTCGCGCTCGCTGGCCGAGTCGGGCCACTTTCCGGCCATCGACGTGGAGGCCTCGGCCTCGCGCGTGATGCACAACGTGGCCGGTGCCGTGCACCTGGAGCTGGCGCGCAAGTTCCGTGGCGCGTACTCGCGCTACATCAAGAGCCGCGACCTGATTCAGCTGGGCGCCTACGTGCCCGGCAGCGACCCGGAGACCGACCGCGCCATCGTGCTGTACCCGGCCCTGCAGCGCTTCTTGATGCAGGACATGAACGAGGCAGCCACCCTGCCCGAGAGCCTGCAGCAGCTGCAGACCGCGCTGCAGGAAGACAAGCCGGGCAACGCCCAACGCCAGTCACGTCCGAACCACAACCCCTATGAAGGCAAGCAGGCATGACCACGATCCAGACGCTCAACAAGGTCGTTGAAATCGCCGAGAAGCGCCGCGACGAGGCGCTCGGTGCGCTCGGGCAGATGCAGCGCGAGCTGCAAATCGCCCAGGACCAGATGGACCAGTTGCAGGCCTACTCCCAGGAAGCCGAGCAGCGCTGGGCCGTGCGCAGCGCCGCCGGTGTGGACGGCACCCTGCTGATGCACCACCGCCAGTTCATGGCCAAGATCGACCACGCGCTGGACTTCCAGCGCGGCGTGTTGCGCGAGCGCCTGGAGCTCATCGAGCAGGCCCAGGGCCAGGTGCACGTGTGCGAACGCGACGTGGCCGGCCTGCGCAAGTTCACCGAGCGCAAGCAGATCGCGGTGCAGCACCGCGTGCAGCGCCAGGATCAGAAAAACACCGACGAGATGGCGCTGGCCATCCACCTGCGCCAGAGCCTGGCGCGGGCACAACAGGAAGGCGTCCGCACATGAGCAGCACCACCGCCACCACCACCGCCCCCAAACCGGTGGAAAGCACCACCAAACCGGCGCAGACTGGCGCACGCGCACCGAAGGAGAAAAAGGACGGCGAGGACATGTTCGCCAGCCTGCTCAGCCTGCTGGCCAGCACGCAGGTGCTGCCCGAGGCGGCGACGCTCGGCACGGCGGCCACCCAGGAGCCTGCCGGCGACACCCCCACGCCCGACGGCACCGGCAACCCCTTTGCGGCATTGCTGGGCTGGGGCTTGCCGGGTTCCGGTAAGGACGCGACTGGCCGACCCACCCACGGCGAAGGCGCAGGACTGCCTGCCGCTGCCGGCGCCGCCGACCGCGCCACCCGCACCGCCGGCGACGGCAAGATCGACATCTCGGACATGACCCCGGTGGAGCCGACGCCGCTGGAGACCACCCCCAAGGGACAGGTTGCGCTGCCGGCGAACGCGGTGCGCCCGGGTGCGCCCTACGTGCCCACCCGCGCGGCCGAGGGCGTGTCCACGTCGAACGCAACCACCACCGCAGCGCCCTGGCGCCAAACCTCCATGGCCAGCACCGAGACCGTGGCGATCCAGCAAGCGGCGAACCACGGCGCAACCGTGCGCAGCACCGTGGCGCTCAACGAGCGTTTTGGCCTGACACCTGGCGTGCCGCTGACCACCAGCGAAGTGCGCGACGCCGCCACGGAAGGTTTCAACCCCGCCACCCCGGTGGGTGCGGGCAACCGCGCCGCCGACGCAGCGCCCGCCCTGTCCGGCGCCACGGCGGGGGACGCCCCCATGGGATCGGACCACACCGGCTCGGACGCCAACGCCTTCGACCAGGCCGACGGGAAAACCGACAACCCGTTCGCCGACGCGAATGCGGCAGAAGAGCCCACCGTGACCCACTGGGGCACCCAGCACCTGCGCCACGCCAGCCTGCGCGTGGATGGCGAGGGTGGCGAACAGGCCATCGATATCCAGCTCTCGATGAAGGGCCAGGAGGTGCAGGTGGAATTCAAGACCGACAGCGCCGAAGCGCGCGCCTCGCTCCGTGAGAACGCCGGCGAATCGCTGGCGGATCTGCTGAACAAGAGCGGCATCCAGTTGGGTGGCGTGTCGGTGGGGTCGCAGGGGCAGCCCGGGTCGCGCAGCGAGGGTGCATCGAATCGGCCAAACGGCGTTCGGGCGCCGGCATCTGCACAGGAAGCGGCCTTGCCCGCAACCACGGCGTCCAGGCCCGCCATGCGTTCGGACGGCAGCCAGCCCCTTGACGTCTTCGCCTAGGGCCACGAGCTGCTCAAGCGAACCCTTGAATAAGCGCCTTTTCAGGCGCTTATCTGATGACCGGCACATGGGCCCCCGCCCAATAATTCTTCAAACCCCACACGTTTCCCGCGTGTGACGCCCTCCTCCCAGCGGGGGCCCTTTGAAGGATGACCATGTCTGCTGCCGCCGCCACCGCCACCGCTCCCGAAGCGCCGAAGAAGAAAAGCAAGAAGCTGCTGTTCATCATCATCGGCGTGGTGGTGTTGGCCCTGATCGGTGGTGCGGGCGCGCTGTTCGTCCTCAAGAAGAACACCGCCGAAGACGACGAGATGGCCGACGAGGAGCCGGCTGCCCACGTGGCCAAGGACCCCAAACACGCTCCGGTGTTCATGCCGCTGGAAAACATGGTGGTCAACCTGGCCGACCCCGGTGGCACGCGGTTCATCCAGCTCGGCCTCACGCTGCAACTGCAAGACGCCAAGACCGAAGCCGATGTGAAGGTCTACATGCCCAGCATCCGCAGCCAGGTGCTGCTGCTGATCTCCCAGCGCACCGCCGACGAGATGCTGCAGGTGCAGGGCAAGGCCAAGCTGTCCAAAGACATCATCGCGGCGATCTCGCACGAGATGGGCTACGAGATGGAAGACCCCGAAGCAGAACACGCCGACGAGGCTCCGAAAAAGAAGAAAAAGTCCAAGACGCCACCCAACCCGGTGCAGGCCGTGCTGTTCTCCAGCCTCATCGTTCAGTGATCCAGGCACACCACCATGGCTGACGCATTTCTGTCCCAGGAAGAGATTGACGCCCTGCTCGAAGGCGTCACCGGCGAGAGCCAGAAGCTCGCCAAGGAAGACGCGCCCACCGGTGCCGTGCGCGACTACAACCTGCAGAGCCAAGAACGCATCGTGCGTGGGCGCATGCCCACCATGGAGATCGTCAACGAACGCTTCTCGCGCAACCTGCGCCTGGGTCTCTTCAACTTCATCCGCCGCAGCCCCGAGATCTCGGTGGGCGCGGTGCAGGTGCAGAAGTACAGCGCCTTCCTGCGCGAACTTGTGGTGCCGACCAACTTCAACATCATGGCCATCCGCCCGCTGCGCGGTAACGGTCTGGTGGTGTGCGAGCCCACGCTGCTGTTCGGCGTGATCGACAGCCTGTTCGGTGGCAACGGCAAGTTTCACACCCGCATCGAAGGCCGCGACTTCTCACCCACCGAACAGCGTGTGATCAACCGCCTGGTGGACGTGGTGGCCGAGGAATACAAGAAGGCTTGGCGCGGTGTGTACCCGATCGAGCTGCACTACCAGCGCTCGGAGATGCAGCCCCAGTTCGCCACCATCGCCACCCCCAGCGAAATCGTCGTCTCCACCAGCTTCACGCTGGAGATCGGCGACATCACTGGCTCGCTGCACATCTGCATTCCCTACGCCACGCTGGAGCCGATCCGCGACGTGCTGTATTCCAGCGTGCAGGGCGACGCCATCGAGGTGGACCGCCGCTGGGTCAAGCTGCTCAGCCACGAGATCCAGGCGGCCGAGGTGACCATGGTCGCCGAGCTGGCCCAGACCGAGGCCACGGTGGAGCAGCTGCTGGCCATGCAGATCGGCGACTTCATCGAACTCGATCGCAACCCCACCATCCAGGCGCATGTGGACGGGGTGCCGATCTTCGAAGGCCAATACGGCACCCACAAGGGCAAATACGCACTTCGCGTGGAGCGCAATCTGCGCGGAATCGATTCGAACTGGCTCGGAGAAAACCATGTCCACTGACACCCCTTCGCAAGAATCCATCGCCGACGACTGGGCCCAGGCCCTGGAAGAGCAGTCGGTCACCAGCGGCGGGGCCAACGACGGCCCGCACGTCTTCGATGCCACCGCCACGACCGTCCCGGCGGGCACCGGCAACAGCAGCGGCAACCCGATGCACGACATCCAGATGGTGCTGGACATCCCGGTGCAGCTCTCGGTGGAACTCGGCCGCACCCGCGTGCCCATCAAGTACATCCTGCAGCTCGCGCAGGGCTCCATCGTCGAGCTCGATGCGCTCGCCGGTGAGCCCATGGACGTGCTGGTCAATGGCTACCTGATCGCGCAGGGCGAGGTGGTGGTGGTGAACGACAAGTTCGGCATCCGCCTGACCGACATCGTCACGCCGTCCGAACGCATGCGCAGAGTCAGCAGGACCTGATCCATGTTGCAAAACGCCATGCCCGCGTTGCTGTTGCTCGCCTTGATGGTGGGCCTGGCTTTTGCCCTGAAGTGGGCACGCCGCCGCCTGCCCGGCATCGCCGGCCACAGTGGCCCGGCGCTGCATGTGCTCTCCAGCCTGTCGCTGGGCCCGCAACAACGCGTGGTCACGGTGCAGGTGGGTGAAGGCGCCGAGCGCGTCTGCCTGGTGCTGGGTGTGGCCTCGGGCAGCGTGACCGCGTTGCACCAGATGGCACTGCCGGCCGAGCTGCCCGCCGTGCTGGTGGATTCCGCGGCACCCGCCACCGGCTTCGCTGCACGTTTGACCCAATTCATGAAAGCCCCGAATGCGCCCCGTTAACTGGCTGCGAGGCGGCCTCGTCTTCGGCGCGCTGGCGCTCTGCGCCGCGGGTGCCTGGGCCCAGGCCCTGCCTGTGCCCGCCGTGCCCACCCTGCCGGGTGCGGCCACCGCCACCACCGGCCCTTCGCTGCCGCTGATGATCGGCCAAGGCAGTGGCAGCACCAGCTATTCGGTGCCGATCCAGACTCTGCTGTTCTTCACCGCGCTGTCCTTCCTGCCGGCGGTGCTGCTGCTCATGACGGGTTTCACCCGCATCGTGATCGTGCTCTCGCTGCTGCGCCAGGCGCTGGGCACACAGTCGGCTCCGCCCAACCAGGTGATCGTCGGCCTCTCGCTGTTCCTCACGCTGTTCGTGATGGGCCCCACGCTGGACAAGGTGTACGCCGACGCTTACGAGCCCTACTCGCGCAACGCCATCACGTTCGACCAGGCGCTGGAGCGCGGCCAGGGCCCCATGCGCGCCTTCATGCTCAAGCAGACGCGCCAGTCCGACTTTGAACTCTTCGCCAAGCTGGCCAAGCTGCCCGTTGAGGTGACGGCCGAGAACGCGCCGTTTCGCGTGCTGGTGCCGGCCTTCGTCACCAGCGAGCTCAAGACCGCGTTCCAGATCGGTTTCATGATCTTCATCCCTTTCCTGGTGATCGACATGGTGGTGGCCAGCGTGCTGATGTCGCTGGGCATGATGATGCTGTCGCCGGTGCTGGTGGCGCTGCCCTTCAAGCTCATGCTCTTCGTGCTGGCCGATGGCTGGAACCTGCTCATCGGCTCTCTGGCAGCCAGCTTCGCTCAATAGGTAAGAACATGGATCCCCAAGCCGCTCTCACGATGGCGCAGAACGCGCTCTTCATGCTGCTCATGGTGGCCGCACCCGTGCTGGCCACGGTGCTCGCGGTGGGCCTGGTGGTGAGCCTGTTCCAGGCCATCACGCAGATCCACGAAGCCACTCTGGCGTTCGTGCCCAAGCTGATCGCGGCCATCGCGGTGTTCGCCATCGCCGGGCCTTGGATGATGACGACCATGGTCGAATTCATCCGCAGCACCATCCTCTCCATTCCGAACTACGCGATCTAGATGGAACCCCCCCGCCGCGCTGCGCGCGACCCCCTCCAGGGGGCGGCACCTGAGGCCCGGCAAAGCCGGTTCCTCGGTGCCACTGGGTTGGACATTTCACTCCGGAAAGACTGAGCAGGTATGCCCACGTTCACCGAAGCGCAGGTGATGGCGCTGGTCTCGCCGGTGTTCTGGCCCTTCCTGCGCATCCTCGCGGTGTTCTCCAGCGCGCCCATCTTCTCGTCGCGCTCGGTGCCGTTGCGCACGCGCGTGGCGCTGGCCTTCATCGTGGCGGTGTGCGCACAGGCCGGGCTGACCGACCAACCCATGATCGCGCTCACCGACCCGCAGGCGTTCTCGGTGGTGATGCAACAGGTGGTGGTGGGCATCGCCATCGGGCTGGCGGTGCGCATCGTGTTCTCGTCCGTGGAACTGGCGGGCGAAATCATCGGTCTGCAGATGGGCCTGAACTTCGCGGGCTTCTTCGATCCCTCGACCAACGCGCAGTCCAGCACCGTGGGCCGCTTCTTCGGCAACACCACCATGCTCCTGTTCGTGGTGATGGGTGGCCACCTCATGCTTTTGCAGGCGGTGATCGCCAGCTTCAACACCTTTCCCGTGGGCGGCGGTGCGCTCGATTCCATCAACCGCATGCAGCTCCACGAACTGGGCGCCGTGGTGTTCCGCTACGGCCTGTGGATCGCCCTGCCCATGATCGGCATGCTGATGTTCGTCAACATCGTGCTGGGCTTCGTCTCGCGCATCGCGCCGCAGATGAACGCCTTTGCCATCGGCTTCCCGCTCACGCTCTCGGCCGGCCTGGTGGGCATTGCGTTCACGCTGCCCATGCTGGACGCGCCGGTGCTCGCGCTCATGAAGCTGGCCACCGAGATCTTCACCGGCGGTTAAGAGAGCAAGCGCGGCACCGCCGCCAACAGCATGGCCACGCCCGAGAGCGCCAGCAGCGACAACACCAACTGGCGAAACGCCGCCTCGCTCAAGCCCACATAGAGCTTCGCACCGAGCAGCACCGGCACCAGCAGCGCCACCGCCACCACCGGCAGCAGCGGCCAGATGTCGCGTGTGACCGCGCCGGTGGCCACGTAGCCGAGCATGGTGAATGAGAGGGCTGCGAGGTTGAAGTTCTGCACGATGGCGCGCTGCCGGTCTTTCTCCATGCCGCGCAGCGTGCACCACAGCGTGGGCACCACGCCGGTGAAGCCGCCGATGCCGCCCATGAAACCACCGGCCGCGCCGGCCACCCCATCGGCCAGGCGCCCGCCGCGCGTGATGCGCGGCAGCTTCGTTGACAGCAGCATGGCCGGGCACCACACCACCAGAACGCTGCCCAAAATCAGCTTGAACAGATCGGCGTTGAGGTGCGGCAGCACCGCCACGCCGATGGGCACACCCACCGCACCGCCGGCCAGAAACGGCCACAGCGCCGGCCACCGAAAACCGCGCCGGGTGGTGAACACCGCCACGAGCTGACCGGTGAGCGAGCCGAACACCGCCAGCACCGCGGCCACGCGCGGGTCGATGCCCCAGACCCAGAACGACATGGCCACCATGCTGAAGGCAAAGCCCGAGAGGCCTTGCACGAAGCCGGCCACCGCCGCGCCCACCACCAGCAGCCAGAGTTCGGGCGTCATGCCGGCGTCATTCCCAAGACAGACGTGTGAGTTTCCAGTCGTCCGACACGTACCGCCATTCCAGCTTCACGCTGTAGGGCTCCGCCCGCTCCGGAATCAATCCCTGCGCGCCCGTGACCAGCACCTGCGCCTGGGTGAGGCCGGATTGCGGCGCGGTCGGGTCGATGCTGCTGTTGCGCGTGACCGCGATCACCTTGACGCTGGCGTAGCGCAGAAACATGAGCGTCATGGTCTTGCGCGCCCATTCGCGGTCCAGGCCGTCCTGCGCCTGGAAGCTGGCATCGAGCTGGTCGATGACGGCGCTGGTGTCCTTGGCCTCCAGGTTGTCCTGGAGTTTTTGCACCGCGGCTTCCAGTTGGGCCTGCGGATCGGCTTTGCCGCAGGCGGACAGGGTGAGGGAAAGCGCCAGGACCATCGGAACCAGCAAACTTCGTCGGAGCATCGTCAACCTTTCAAGAGGGGGTTTGGAAAATCACATTCTCAACAAGCCACGAAACCCGCGCACGGCGTAGTACGACTGCGCGCCGTTGTGGTACGTGAACACCTGGCCGTAGCGGCGGTCGCCAAACAGCGCGCCACCCAGGGCCCTGACCTCGGGCGGCGTCGCGAGCCAGCTCGATGTCTTGGTGTCGAATTCGCCGAGCGCCTGCAGCGCGCGGTACTGTGCTTCCGACAGCAATTCGACGCCCATGGCCGCCGCCATGTCGATGGCGCTGTTCTCGGGCCGGTTCTCCTTGCGCGACTCCAGCCCCGCACGGTCATAACAAACACTGCGCCGTCCCGCCGGGCTTTCTGCAGAGCAGTCGCACCACAGGTGCTCACCGGTGCGTTCGTCGCGACCGATCACATCCGGCTCCCCACCCGTGGTCTCCATGGCGTGCAGCGATCGCAGCTTGTCGGCGCTGGCCTGCAGCCGGTGGTGCACGTCGCCCCAATCGATGCCGGGATGTCGGGCGGGATGCTGGTCAAAACGCTGCTTCAAGACCTGCAGAAACCGATCTCGCTCCTGTGCTTTCATGGCGATGCCTCCTGTCAACGCTCTGCAATGTAGTGCGACATGGTGGCACTCTCGCCCTCGGCCAGAAACGCGCGGATCTCGGTCTCCAGCGCGCGGTCGGCCACGGTGGCGCGCGCGCGCTGGTGCAGGTAGTCGGCCCACGAGGCGACGATGAAGCGCTCCACGTAGCGCGATGGTTCGCCCAGGTCGCGGTAGACGCGCCAGAAGCTCGCGCCGTCGCGCCGTCGCGGGTCTTTCATTCGGCTGATGGTGTCGAGAAACGCCTGGTCCACCCCGGGCTGGATGCGGTAGCCCACCTCCACCGCCACCGGGCCGGCCGCCGGGCTGGGTTCGTCCACCACAAAGAGTTCGTCCCAGGGCGTGCCCTGCGTCACCTCGTGCAGCGCACCCATGCGCAGCGGAAACGGGCGCACCAGCAGCAGACCGGCGGCCATGACCACACCCGCGGCCACCAGCGCGGCGGTGAGGCCGGCGATGTCGGACACCGCGCCCCAGAAGGCCGAACCGATGGCAAACGCGCCGAGCGCGGAGACGATGTGCAGCGCCACGGCGCGCGAGCGCACCCAGGGCGGCGCGCTGGCCTGGGTGGCGGTGTTGAAGGTGGACATGGTGGCCATCCAGGCCGCGCCGCCCACGGCCATGGACGCGTACACCAGCATCGGCACCCGCACCCAGGCGGCGATCCACATGACGGCGGCAAACGCCACGCAGCTGGTGGCCACGATGGCGTCCAGCGGGAAACGCGCGCGCATGCGGCCGATGACCAGGCCCGCGCACACGGCGCCGGTGCCCAGGCAGCCCATGAGCAGGCCGAAGCCCTCGGCCCCGGTGCCGAGCTGGCGCTGCGCGATCACGGGCAACAAGGCCCACAAAGCGGAGCCGGCCGCGCTGAACGCCATCACCCGCACCAGCTGCGCCAGGATGATGCGCGAGTGCCAGGCAAAGCGCAGGCCGCTCAGCGTGCCGCCCCACAGGCGCTCGGGTGGCAGGCTCGACGGGGGGTGCGCGCGCGGCGGCCAGCGCCGGATCGACTCCCACATGACGAGCGTGGTGAACACCGTGACCACGAACACCCAGCCCGCGCCCAGGCGCGCGAACAGCAGGCCGGCCAGCGTGGGGCCAATGGCGCGCGCCGCGTTGTAGGCGATGCCGATGGCGGTGATGGCCTGCGGCCACTCGTCACGCGGCACCGGGTCGACCACCGACGAGTTCCACGCCGGCGTGAGCACCGCCGTGCAGCAGCCACACACAAACACCAGAAACAGCACCGACCCCGGCCCGCCCCAGCCCGCCAGCACCAGCGCGGCCAGCAGCGTGCAGGCGGCCACCTGGGCGATGAGCGCGCCCGAGATCAGGCGGCGGCGGTCGGTGGTGTCGGCCAGCACCCCGGCGGGCAAGGCCAGCAAAAACATGGGCAGGAACACCGCCGTCTGCACCAGCGCCGCCAGAAACGACGAGCCTGTGAGCTCCACCATGAGCCAGGCCGCCGCCATGGTCTGCATGCCGGCGCCAATGAAGAAGATGGCGCCGCAGATCCACAAGCCGCGGAAGGCGGGTTGGCGCAGGGGGCTCCAGATGGAGGTGGCAGGGGTCATGGGCCATTATTCCCCAGCCAACAGCGGCTTTTGTCGCGCTGGCGGCATTCAGGTGTCGAATCCCTTATGAATCAAGGAAAGAATATCTGCCGATCTGGCCGATTGAAATTCGACCGGCAATAAAAAAGCAGCCCGAAGGCTGCTTTTCAATTCAACCGGATTGCAATGTTGAATTGCAATCCAGGGAATCAGGACTTGCGACGACGAATCGCGCCCAGACCCAACAGGGCAATACCGGCCAATGCCAGGGTACCGGGTTCTGGCACCACGCTGACCATGTCGACCTGTGCGTCGAGATCGCCGAGTTGACCACCGTTGATCTGCAACTCCAGCGCGCCCACATCGGCGAAATTGGCACCGATGAAATCGGAGAAGTTGAAGATGTAGCTGCCAGCGCCGGAGGCCGTCAGCATGAACGACGACAGGCTGTACACATTGTTGTTCAGCAGGTCGCTCCAGACGAAGAACGTCAGGGGGAGGCCAGCGTCAGCGCGGATCAGATCGACTTTGAATGCCGAGCCGGAGGCCGTCAGGTCCAGGCTGCCCAGACCGCTGGTGTTGATGGCGCCGCCCGTGCTGACGCCATCCCAACGGACGGTGCCAAAGCCGTTCTGGCCCGACTGTTCGTTGTAGCTCAGCGTACCGCCGTCACCGCCGACGAACACGTTGGCGCTGACGCCTGCGTTCGGATCGGCTGCCAAGTTGCCCTGCTTGGACACATACACATCACGGAAGCCGCCGAGGATGTCGCCACCACCCACTTGAGGAGCAGAAACGGTGTTGCCGTCCGTGAGTTTGTCGCTGATTTCGATGCCCTGGGGCACGGTGAAGCTGTCGATCACCAGCGAAGCCTGCGCGCCACCGAAAGACAGGGCCAGAACGGCAGCAGCAGCGATTTGGGAGAGTTTGATCATGGGGTTTCTGTTGGAAAAGGGAGAAGGTCAGGGGGTTTCTGGACATCAAATTCCCCCGACTGGTATTACCGTACGCAGTTAGCGTGCCAGATACCGAATCTCTCTATGTACCAACCACTTGTCGAATTGCGCCGGATTTGCCCGGCTCAATCAATCCGCAAGTGTAAAAATTCCCGACAGCGGCTAATGTGCGGCAGCACACATTCAATTGTCGAATAGCCCCACAACCCCTCAGACAATGCCATTTCGAATGGCGTACACCGTGAGTTCCGCGTTGTTCGCCAGGTGCAGTTTCTCCAGCACACGAGCACGGTAAACGCTCACCGTCTTGGGGCTGAGCATGAGTTCTTCGGCGATGTCCGAGAGCTTCTTGCCCGAGGCGATCTTCTGCAGGGTCTGCAGCTCGCGCTCGGACAGGCTGGCGTGCAGCTCTTCGCTTTCGGGCGCGTGCAGGTTGTCCACCAGCATCTGCGCCACGTCGGCCGTCACGTACTTGCGGCCCTGCATCACGGTGCGGATGGCGGCCACCAGCTCGGCCGGCTCGCCGGCCTTGTTGAGGTAACCGCGCGCGCCCGCCCGCAGGCAGCGGATGGCGTACTGGTCTTCCGGGTACATGGAGACCACCAGCGCCTTCACGGTGGAGCCCTCTTCCTTCAGGGCGGCCAGCACCTCCAGCCCGCCGCGCCCGGGCATGTTGAGGTCGAGCACGAGCACGTCGCACTCGGTCTTGCGCATGGCTTCGCGCAGTTCGGGGTAGCTGCCGGCTTCGCCCACCACCTGGATGTCGGTGGCCTCCGAGATGGTGTCGCGGATGCCGCGTCTCACCACCGCGTGGTCGTCACACAAAATCACCTTGATCATGGGCTTCCTCTGCGGCGTTGGCCGCGCTGTCCGGGTTTTTCGGGTTCTTGGGCGGCGTCAGGGGCACGGACAAAATGACCGAGGTGCCCCGCGGTGAGGTGCTCACGTCGAGCCAGCCGTCCACCGTGGCCGCGCGCTCGCGCAGGCCCAGCAGCCCGAAGGACTCGGCCTTGCGCAAGGCGTCCGGGCTCATGCCCTGGCCGTTGTCGGTGACTTCCAGGGTCAACACGCCTTCGCCATCGCTCAAGTCGATGTCGACCGCGGTGGCCTTGGTGTGCTTGGCGATGTTGGTGAGGGCCTCCTGCGCGGTGCGGTAGGCCACCAGCTGCACGTCCATGGGCACGTCGATCTGGTCGGACGATCGGCGGATCGTCACGCGCAGGCCGCTGCGGCGCTCGAAGCCACCGGCCAGCCACTGCACCGCGGCCACCAGGCCCTGGTCGAGGATGGGCGGGCGCAGGTTCATCATGATGCGCTGGCTCGCGCCCAGGGCGTGCTGCAGCATTTCCATGGCGGTGCCCACGTGTTTGAGCACGTCGGGGTCGGTTTCGCGGCGGCCGACCCAGGCCAGGTCGAGCTTGACGGCAGCGAGTGCGCCGCCGATGTCGTCGTGGATCTCCCGCGCGATGTTGGCGCGCTCCTGCTCGATGCTGGTCTGCAGGTGCTCGGCCAGCTCGGCCAGGCGCTGGCGCGATGCAGCCAGCTCTTCGGCGGCGCGCGCGCGCTCGCGCCGCGTCTGCGACACCTCGATCGCGCGCTCGATCACGTGCGAGAGGCGGTGCATGCTGTCCTTGAGCAAATAGTCGCTCACGCCGCGGTGCATGGCGTCCACCGCAGCCGTCTCGCCGATGGCGCCCGAGAGGATGACAAACGGGATCTCGATCTGCATCTCGCGCACCACGTCCCAGGCGTCCATGCCGGTGAAACCGGGCAGGTGGTAGTCGGCCAGCACCACGTCGAAACGCCCGGTGAGCAGCTCGCGCTGGAGGTCGTCGAGCGTGTCCACCAGCACCACCTCGCTGTTCAGCTTGCTGCGCTGCAGGGCGAACTTCACCAGCGCATGGTCCACCCGCGAATCTTCCAGATGCAGGATGTGAACCGGTGGTTTGTCGAGGTTCTCGGACATGCCTGGTGGGATGTTGGGGTGGTACCGGAATCGGCCGGGGTTGCCCATCGGCTGGCGACAGCGGCGGGACAAACCGGGAAATGGTGCTGAATTTGGCTGGTTATCTGCCGATACAGCTTCTTACAGACCTTGAAAATTGTACTGCCCACCCTATTCCGATCCGCCCTACCCGAGCAACTCCATGGACCACCTGACGATGCAGCATCCCCCGCCGTGCGTCTCCCTGCCCGTGAATCTGGTGGCCAACCTCCAGGATTCGCTGCTCATGGCCGTGACCGACCTGCAGCGCCTCGAAGGCCTGCTGGACCACGCCACCACCAACCTGATGGAGCGCTTCGGCACAGCCAACCAGGCCCTGGGTGCGCTGGAGGAGAACCGCCAGGGTGAACTGGGCCCGATCCGCAGCAGCCTGCACCAGGCGGTGACCGAATTGCAGTTCCACGACATGGCGACCCAGTTGATCGTGCACACCGGCAAGGTGTTGCAAAGCTGCGCCTGGCGCCTGGCCGAAGAGGCCATGGAGCCCGAAGAAGGGGAAGTGCCGCTGGGCCTGGACCCCATGCCCGAGCGACCCAGCCCGGTGACCCAAAGCGAGATGGACGCCGGCTCCATCGATCTGTTCTGAACGAACAGACCCCGATTCAAGACCCCCCGGTATCTGCCGATATTTGACTGAAACACGGAGTTAGCCATGCGATCCATTCTTGCCGTCGACGACTCGGCTTCCATGCGAAAAATGGTGGCGTTCACCCTCACCGGAGCGGGCTACCACGTGGTCGAAGCGGTGGACGGTCAGGATGCCTTCGAAAAGGCCCAGACGCACAGCATCGATCTGGTGCTGACCGACCAGAACATGCCCAACATGGACGGGCTGAGCCTGACGCGCAAGCTGCGCGAGCACCCCAAATTCAAGACCACGCCCATCCTGATCCTGACCACCGAGTCCAGCGACCAGATGAAGCAGGCCGGCCGCAGCGCGGGCGCCACCGGCTGGTTGGTCAAACCCTTCGATCCCAGCCGGTTGATCGAAGTCATCCAAAAAGTCATTCGTTAAACAAACGCGCGCCGCTCACCAGCAGCCAAGGAGACCCCACATGGGTGAAATGATGAACGAAGGTCAAAGCCTGGCCAACGACATTGACCTGAGCCAGTTCTATCAAATCTTCTTCGAAGAAGCGGGCGAAAACCTCGACACGATGGAGCAGATGCTGCTCGCGCTCGACGTGGAGAAGGCCGACGACGAAGAACTCAACGCGATCTTCCGCTGCGCCCATTCCATCAAGGGCGGAGCCGCCACCTTCGGCTTTGCCGACGTGGCCGAACTCACGCACCAGATGGAGTCGCTGCTGGACAAGCTGCGCCGCCACGAACTCAACCCCACCGCCGCCATGGTGGACGTGCTGCTCGAATCCAGCGACGCGCTGCGCCTGCAGCTCGCCCACCACCAGGGCCGCGGCAACGACACCCCGGCCACCGGCGATCTGGTGGCCCGCATCTACACGCTGGCCAACGGCGAAGAAGCCGACGCCCCCGCTGCCGAAGCCGCCCCCGCACCGGTGGTGGTCGCTCCCGTGGTGGTGGAAGCCCCCGCCGCCGCCCCGGCCCGCGTGATCACCAAGCCGGTGGCCAAGGCAACCCGCGAACTTGAAATCCACATCGGCCCGCTGGACAACGTGGCGCAGGCCGACGGTGTGGCCGAACTCTTCCGCGACATCCCCGGGCTGGGCACCATCGAGCCCCTGCCCTGCGACCAGTCCAACAAGCGCGTCTACCGCGCCACCACCACCTCGTCCGACGGCGACCTGATGGACCTCTTCACCTTCCATGTGAGCAAGGAAGAGATCCGCATCGTGGACCTGGCCGCTCCCGCCGACGAAGAACCGGCACCGGCCGCACCCGTGGTGGCCATGGGCCAGGACTTCGGCTTCTTTGACGGCGCACCCGGCGTGCCCGCCCACGCCATGGCCGCCGCCCAAGCGGTGGTCAACGCGCCCGAGCACACCACCAAAGCCGCCGCCGCCCCCAAGGCCGAGGCCCGCGCCGCCGCACCGGCCGCCATGGAGTCGAGCACGCTGCGCGTCTCGGTGAGCAAGGTCGACCAGCTCATCAACCTGGTGGGCGAACTCGTCATCACCCAGGCCATGCTGGCGCAGAAAAGCCGCGAACTCGACGACGGCGCCAACCAGCCCTTGCTGGCGGGCCTGGCCGATCTCGACCGCAACACCCGCGACCTGCAGGAAGCGGTGATGTCGATCCGCATGATCCCGATGTCGGTGGTGTTCAACCGCTTCCCGCGCATGCTGCGCGACCTGGCCACCAAGCTGGGCAAAAAGGTCGAGCTGGTCACGCACGGCGAAGCCACCGAACTCGACAAGGGCCTGGTGGAGAAGATCACCGACCCGCTGACCCACCTGATCCGCAACAGCTGCGACCACGGCATTGAAATGCCGGAAGACCGGCGCGCCCGTGGCAAGAGCGAGCACGGCACGATCACGCTGTCGGCCACGCACGAAGGCGGCTCCATCCTGATCGAGGTGCGCGACGACGGCAAAGGCCTCAACCGCGAGAAGCTGCTGAGCAAGGCGCGCGAAAAAGGCATCGACGCCCCCGACTCGATGACCGACTCCGAGGTCTGGAACCTGATCTTTGCACCCGGCTTCTCCACCGCCGACCAGGTGACCGATGTGTCGGGCCGCGGTGTGGGCATGGACGTAGTCAAGAAAAACATCACCGCGCTCAACGGCACGGTGGAGATCGATTCGGCCGAAGGCTACGGCATGCGCGTCTCGGTGCGCCTGCCGCTCACCCTGGCCATCATGGACGGCATGTCGGTGCGCGTGAGCGACGAGGTCTACATCCTGCCGCTCTCGAGCGTGATCGAGTCCTTCCAGATCAAGCCGACCGACATCAACACCCTGGCGCAAGGCGCGCAGGTGGTCAAGGTGCGCGACGAATTCATGCCCGTGATCGAGCTGGAGCGTGTGTTCCAGGTGCCGCGCTTCGAACACAGCGGCGCCAGCCCGATCATGGTGGTGGTGGAAGCCGACGGCCAGCGCGTGGCGCTCATGGTCGACGAGCTGCTGGGCCAACAGCAGGTGGTGATCAAGAACCTGGAATCGAACTACCGGCGCGTGCCCAACGTGTCGGGCGCCACCATCCTGGGCGACGGCAAGGTCTCGCTGATCCTGGACACCTCCAGCCTGGTGCGCCGCTCGCGGCACTGAAGCTTCTCCCAGAACAACCCTCGCGCCTGGCGCGCCCCAGTCCCCCACCGGTCAGGACACCCGATGCTGCAGCAGACTCCCTCCCCTCAACGCATCGCGCGTCCAGTGCCGCCACCGCGAACGGCCGCGTCCGAAGATGGCCCCCTGGCCGAGGGCCGTGAATTCGTCTGGTCCGACGCCGACTTCTCGCGCATCAAGGCGCTGATTTACAAGAAGGCCGGCATCAGCCTGCACGACGGCAAACACGCCATGGTCTACAGCCGTGTCTCGCGCCGCCTGCGCGAAACCGGCCACGACAGCTTCAAGACCTACCTGGATTGGCTCGAACACCACGACGGCGCCGAGTGGCAGGAGTTCATCAACGCGCTCACCACCAACCTCACGGCGTTCTTCCGCGAGCAGCACCACTTCGAAATCCTGGCGCAGATGTTTGCCGCCAAACGTTCGCAGAACTGGCGCATCTGGTGTTCGGCGGCTTCCACCGGCGAAGAGCCGTATTCGATCGCCATGACCGCACAGGAGGGCCTGGGCTCCAGCGGTTCGTTCGAAATCGTCAACAGCGACATCGACACCAAGGTGCTGGCCACCGCGCAGCGCGGCGTCTACAAGGCCGATGGCACCAAGGGTCTGAGCCCCGAGCGCATGCAGCGCTTCTTCATGCGCGGCAAGGGCAGCAACGAAGGTTTCATGCGCGTGAAGCCCGAGCTGCAGAAAAACATGTCGTTCCAGACGGTCAACCTGATCCACGACCTGCCGTTTCGCGAACCCTTCGACGTGGTGTTCTGCCGCAACGTGATGATCTATTTCGATGCAGCCACGCAGCGCCAGGTGCTGGAGCGCATCCACCGCGTGATGAAGCCCGGCGGCATGCTGTTTGTCGGCCACGCCGAGAACTTCAGCGACGCCCGCAACCTGTTCGCGCTGCGCGGAAAGACGGTGTATGAGCGCCTCTGACGCCCTCCTCGTCGCGCGCGCAGCGCCCGTGCGCTCGAACCTCGACCAGCTCAAGGCCCGCAAGAGCAAGCCCGGCGAGGCCAGTTTTTTCTACCACGACCACCACTTCCACCAGGACGCGGTGAAGGTGCTGCCTGGCGAGTACTACGTCACAGCCGACGACATGATGGTGATGACGGTGCTGGGCTCCTGCATCGCCGCCTGCATCTACGACCCGCGCGTGCGCGTGGGTGGCATGAACCACTTCATGCTGCCCGACGGCGGCATGGACGCGGGCGGGCGCTACGGCTCGTTTGCGATGGAACTGCTGATCAACGAAATGATGAAGCTCGGCGCCCGGCGCGAGACCATGCAGGCCAAGGTGTTCGGCGGTGGCCAGGTGATGCACACCTTCACCACCATGAACGTGGGCGAGCGCAACACGCAGTTCGTGCTGGATTACTTGCAGACCGAACGCATCGCGGTGATCTCCAAGGACGTGCTGGACATCCACCCGCGCAAGGTCTGCTACTTCCCGGCCACCGGCAAGGCCATGGTCAAGCGGCTGGCCCATTCGCACCCCGAGACACTGGAAACCCAGGAACGCAAGAGCAGCGCTTCGGTGGTTGCGAAGGCCATCACCGGCGGCTCGGTGGACCTGTTCTAAAACAAGCGACAAGAAGACAAGGAGAGGACCATGGCAAAGATCAAAGTGGTCGTGGTGGACGATTCCGCCCTGGTGCGCAGCCTGCTCACCGAAATCATCAACCGCCAGGCCGACATGACCTGCGTGGGTGCCGCCGCCGACCCCTTGGTGGCGCGCGAGATGATCCGCGAGACCAACCCCGACGTGATCACGCTGGACGTGGAGATGCCGCGCATGGACGGGCTGGAGTTCCTCTCGCGCCTGATGCGCCTGCGGCCCATGCCGGTGGTGATGGTCTCCACCCTCACCGAACAAGGCGCTGAGACCACGCTGCGCGCACTCGAGATGGGCGCGGTCGACTTCGTGGCCAAGCCGCGCATCGGCGTGAGCAGTGGTTTGCAGGAACTCGCCGGCGACATCGTGGACAAGATCCGGGTGGCTGCGAGCGCCCACGTCAAGCGCCTGCCGCCCGCACCGGGCGCGGGCTCGGCCCCCACCAGCGGCGGTGCTGCGGAGCCACCGCGCGCCGCACTGCCGCGCGTGTCGACCGAGAAGATCATCTGCATCGGCGCCTCCACCGGCGGCACCGAAGCCATCCGCGAAGTGCTCATGCCCATGCCGGCCGACGCGCCCGCGATCGTGATCACCCAGCACATGCCGCCGGGCTTCACCACCAGTTTTGCCAACCGGCTCAACACGCTGTGCCGCATCCGTGTGCAGGAAGCCCGCCATGGCGAGCGCATCCTGCCCGGCCACGCCTACATCGCCCCCGGTGGCCACCACTTCCGCATCGACCGCAGCGGCTCCAACTACGTGGCCGTGGTGGAAGACACCGAACCCGTGAACCGCCACCGCCCTTCGGTGGAGGTGCTGTTCAAGTCCGCCGCGCGCGTGCTCGGCCCCAACGCGCTGGGCATCATGCTCACCGGCATGGGCGCCGACGGCGCGCAGGCCATGCGCGAGATGAAGGACGCCGGCAGCTACAACTACGTGCAGGACGAGGCCAGCTGTGTGGTCTTCGGCATGCCGCGCATGGCGATCCAGTTTGGTGCGGCGCACGAGATCCTGCCGCTGTCGCAGATCGCCACCGCCGTGCTCAACCGCCTGGCCAGCGCACCCGCCGGCGTGCGCCACCGCATTTGATCCCCTGTCCTTCGAGCCAGAACATGAACACCCGTCGCGTCTTCACCCTGCTGCTGGCCCTGGCCGCTGTCTCACCCTGGTCGTTTGCCGGACCTCTGGAGGCGCCCAAGGGCCGCACCATCCTGAGCGTGAGCGGCAAGATCGATGCAAAGAACAAAGGCGATCTGGCCGTGTTCGACATGGCCATGATCGAGAAGCTGCCCCAGCACAGCTTCACCACCCGCACACCGTGGTACGACAAGCCGGTCAAGTTCACCGGGCCGCTGCTCTCGGATGTGCTGGCCGCTGTCAAGGCCAGCGGCACCACGGTGAGCGCGGTGGCGATCAACGACTACAAGATCAGCATTCCCGTCGGAGACATCCAACAACACGGCGTGCTCATGGCGCGCCTGATCGACGACAAGCCGATCCCCGTGCGCAGCAAGGGTCCGCTGTTCGTGGTCTACCCGTTTGACAACGCCGCCGAACTGCGTTCTTCCGTTTACTACGAACGTTCGATCTGGCAACTCAAGGCACTGGACCTGCAATGAACACCCGACCCACAGGCTTTGGCGGCTGGCGCATGGGCCACTGGGTCGCGGCGATCGCCGCAGCCCTGTTGGTGACCTTGACGCCGCTGAGCTACATCCAGTGGAAGCAGTTCAACCTGATGCAGGACGTGGCGATCAACCAGATCGACTCGATCATGTGGCAGTCGTACCAGCTCGAACGCGAACTCGGCCACCTGGCTTACGCAGTGCACAGCTCGCTCGACCCCGAGTCCACCATCGAACCCGACTTCCTGATCGAACGCTACGAGGTGTTTGTGAGCCGCATCACGCTGGTCACCGACATGCCGCGCAGCGACCTGCTCAACACCACACCGGCCTACGTGGATGCCCTGCGGCTGGTGAACGCTTTCGTTGCCCAGGCCGACCCGGTGTTCGCCGACCCGCAAGGCCTGTTGAAGCAGCGCGCCACACGGTTGGCGCTGATCCGCTCCATCGAGCAGTTGGAGCCTGCGCTGGGTGAACTCACGCGCGAAGCCAACCGCGCCACCGCGCGTTTCGTGGACGAACGCAACACGCAACTGCGCGACCAGGGCCGGGTGGTGATCGCCCTGGCCGGCGTGCAGGCCGGCGTGCTGCTGCTGTTTGTGTTGCTGCTGGTGCGCCACCTGCGCCGCCAGGTGGCGCAATACGAGAACCTGCAACGCATCAGCCGCGAACTGGCGGTGGCGAAAGACCAGGCCGATGCCGCCAACCACGGCAAGAGCGTGTTCCTCGCCAACATGAGCCACGAGATCCGCACGCCGTTCCAGGGCGTGCTGGGCATGCTCAACCTGCTTGATGACACCCGGCTCTCGGGCCAGCAGCGCGACTATGTGCAGACCGCGCGCGATTCGGCGCAGCACCTGCTCGGCGTGCTCAACGACATCCTGGATGTGTCGACCATGGAGTCGGGCACGATGCGCCTGGCGCCCGAGCCGGTGCGCCTGCGCTCGCTGGTGCAGGAGGTCGAAGGCCTGATGCGCGCCGGTGCGCGCGAGAAGGGCCTCACGCTGCAGGTCGACACCGCGCACGATCTCCCCGAGTGGGTGATGGCGGATCCCACGCGCGTGCGCCAGATCCTCTTCAACCTGCTGGGCAACGCGGTGAAGTTCACCAGCCAGGGCAGTGTCACGGCCCGGCTGTCCCGGCTGGAAGGCAAACCCGACGGCGTCTGCATCACCGTGCAGGACACGGGCATGGGCATGGACCAGCCCACCGTGGCCCAGCTGTTCACCCGCTTCTACCAGGCCGACAACTCGGTGCGCCGTCGCATCGGCGGCAGCGGGCTGGGGCTGGAGATCTCGCGCACGCTGGCCACGATGATGGGCGGCAACATCCAGGTCAGCAGCGAACCCGGCCAGGGCTCGCTGTTCACCGTGCACCTGATCCTGCCCGAGACCGCGGCCCCGGCGCAGGCAGCACACGGCCTCGAAACCACAGGCGAGACACGCCGCTTGCGGGTGCTGGTGGCCGAAGACCACCCGATCAACCTCAAGTACATGCACATCCTGCTGGAGCGCATGGGGCACGAGGCGGTGTTCTGCGAAAACGGCCAGGAGGCCCTGCAGTTGCTGGCACGCCAGCGCTTCGACGTGGTGCTGCTCGACTACCACATGCCGGTGCTCGACGGCATGGCCACCACCGCGGCCATCCGCGCACTGACCGGACCGAACAAGGACATCAAGGTCGTGCTGGTCACGGCCGACGTGGTGAACGACACGCGCCAGAAGGCGCTGGAGGTCGGCGTCAACGAATTCGCCAGCAAACCCCTGCAGGCGCAAGACCTGAAACGCGCCCTGCAGCGCTGCGGTCTGCTCGATGCGTCCACCGTGCTGGTCGGCGATCCCGCGCCGCTGATCGAGGTTGCGTTGCCCGAACCCGATGAACTGAACGCCAGCGCGGCCGGGCTGATCGACACCGAGTCGTACACCGAGATCGTGGCGATGATGCCGCCCGACACCATGGACGAGTTGCTGGGCACGCTGTTCGAAGCACCGCTGGGCAGCGTGCACGTGCTGGTGGCCTCGCTGGCTACGGGCGATGCCGCCCAGATCGCCTACGACGCGCACAAGCTCAAGGGCACGGCCATGCTGCTGGGCTTTCGGGCGCTGGTGCGCACCTCGGCCCAGATCGAACGCCTGGCGCCGGAAGACAACGCGGCCTTGCGCCGCGAGCTGGGCAACCAGCTCATGGTCGACATGGACCGCACGCAACACGCCTTGCTGCAGTTCGCGCCGGCTGTGCCCGCCTGAGCGCACCCAACCGCCGTTTGTGCGGTATCAAACAAATAGATCGGGCCACAGGCTCAAGTCGTTACCGGGCGGGTCGAAGCTTCGGGTAACCAGTGAAGGCTGCGATCTGCGCCATAAACCCCCGATTCGTAGGGGCTTTGAAGAAGCACCACCGCAGGATGATCTGGGCAGGCACTTGAGGAAGTTGCCGACCGGGGGCGACCCTGGAATACCCACCAAGGAACATCCATGTCCACACGCACGACGCTCGCCCAACGGCTGCTGCTCATCAACACCACGCTGATCGGTCTGTTGATCGTCGTGGCCCTCACGGTGTGGTTCATGCTCGACCGCGTTCGATCATCGGCCAACGAAATCAACCAGACCAACGTGCCGCAGCTCCAGCTGATCGCCGAGCTGGAACTCAACGTCACCCGAACCTCGCTGCAACTGCGCCATGCCATCCTCTCGCGCAACCCGCAGGAGCTGCAGGCCACGCTGGACGACGTGACCGCCAAGAAGCAGCTGCTCACCGAGAAGCTGGCAGCCTTTGGCCAAGGCATGGACGACGCCAACGGACGCCAGGCCTTCGCGCCCCTGCCCAGCCTGATGGACGAATTCTGGAAACAGGGCACGGCCAACGTGGCGCTGATCCAGGCCGGCCAGAAAGACGAAGCCTTCGCCTTTCTGGTGGACAAGACGATCCCCGCGCGCAACGCGTTGCTGGCGCCCCTGGCGCAGGAGAAAAAACGCCAGGGCGAGCAACTGCGCATGGACGTGAGCGATGTGCAGTCCTTCTCCGGGCTGGTGCGCAACGTGGTCGTTGGGGCGGTGCTGGTGGTGGCCATGGGCCTGCTCGGCTTGTCCCTCTACCTGCGCAAGGTGACCCAACAGCTCGGCGCCGACCCCGACCAGCTCACGCGGGTGGCCGAGGCCGTGGCGCAAGGCGACCTGAGCGTGGCCATCGAACTCAAACGGGGCGACACCACCAGCGCGATGGCCGCCCTGAACACCATGACCCAGCGGCTGGCCCAATCGGTCAGCCGGGTGCGGGTGGGCGCCGAAGGGGTGTCCAACGCCAGCTCGGAGATCGCTTCGGGCAACTCCGATCTCTCGGCGCGGACCGAAAGCCAGGCCAGTGCGCTGGAGCAGACCTCGGCGTCGATGGAAGAGCTGGGCACGACCGTGCGGCAGAACGCCGACAACGCGCGCACCGCCAACCAATTGGCGCAGTCGGCCTCGACCCTGGCGGCCCAGGGCGGCGACGTGGTGAACCAGGTGGTCTCCACCATGAAGGACATCAACGACAGCAGCCAGAAGATCGCCGAGATCATCGGGGTCATCGACGGCATTGCGTTCCAGACCAACATCCTGGCGCTCAACGCTGCTGTGGAAGCAGCGCGCGCCGGCGAGCAGGGCCGAGGATTTGCGGTGGTGGCTGGCGAGGTGCGCAACCTGGCGCAGCGCAGCGCCGAAGCGGCCAAACAGATCAAGGGTTTGATCTCCACCAGCGCCGAGCGCGTGGGCCAAGGCAGCGCCCTGGTGGACCGCGCCGGTGCGACCATGAACGAGGTGGTGGCGGCGATCCGCCGCGTGACCTCGATCATGGAGGAGATCAGCAACGCCAGCGCCGAGCAGAGCGCCGGGGTCGGTCAGGTGGGCGAAGCCGTCACCCAGATGGACCAGGCCACGCAGCAGAACGCCGCGCTGGTCGAACAGATGGCGGCGGCGGCCACAGGCCTGAGCACGCAGGCGGCGGATCTGGTGAACGCTGTCGCGGTATTCAAACTGCGCGCCTGAACAGAAACCTCCGCGCAGCGGCGGAGCATGCAGCCAGCGAGCCAGCCGCCGGGCCGCC
>JBKBWW010000032.1:0-30828 GCA_046314475.1 Hydrogenophaga sp. | reverse complement strand
CATCAAGGCCCTTCAGGCCGAAGGGGTCAAGTACATCTGGGGCTACCCCGGCGGTGCTGTTCTGCACATCTACGACGCGTTCTACAAGCAAGACACCATCCAGCATGTGCTTGTGCGCCACGAGCAGGCGGCCGTTCACGCTGCAGACGGCTACGCACGTGCCACCGGCGACGTGGGCGTGGCGCTGGTCACCTCGGGTCCTGGTGTGACCAATGCCATCACCGGCATCGCCACCGCCTACATGGACAGCATCCCCATGGTGATCGTCACCGGGCAGGTGCCCACGGCCGCCATCGGCCTGGACGCCTTCCAGGAATGCGACACCGTCGGCATCACGCGCCCCATCGTCAAGCACAACTTCCTGGTGAAGGATGCGCGCGACATGGCCATGGTGATGAAGAAGGCCTTCCACATCGCGCGCAGCGGCCGCCCCGGCCCCGTGGTGGTGGACATTCCGAAGGATGTGTCGTTCAACAAGGTGCCCTACACCGGCTACCCCGAGTCGGTGGAGATGCGCTCGTACAACCCGGTGCGCAAGGGCCACGGCGGTCAGATCCGCAAGGCGCTGCAATTGCTGCTGGCGGCCAAGCGGCCCTACATCTACACCGGCGGTGGAGTGTTGCTGAGCAATGCCACCGACGAACTGCGCACGCTGGTGAACATGCTGGGCTACCCGGTCACCAACACGCTGATGGGCCTGGGCGCCTACCCGGCGTCGGACCGCAAGTTCCTCGGCATGCTGGGCATGCACGGCACGATCGAAGCCAACAACGCGATGCAGAACTGCGACGTGCTGCTGGCCGTGGGCGCGCGCTTTGACGACCGCGTGATCGGCAACCCCAAGCACTTCGCGCAGAACGAACGCAAGATCATCCACATCGACATCGACCCGTCGAGCATTTCCAAGCGCGTGAAGGTGGACGTACCGATCGTGGGCGACGTCAAGGACGTGCTGACCGAACTCATCAACATGGTGCGCGAGAGCGCCACCAAGCCCGACGGCAAGGCGCTCTCCGCCTGGTGGGACACCATCGAAACCTGGCGCTCCAAGGACTGCCTGAAGTACGACCGTGGCAACACGGACGTGATCAAGCCGCAGTACGTGGTGGAAACGCTCTGGAACATGACCAAGGACGCCGACACGTATGTGACGTCCGACGTGGGTCAGCACCAGATGTGGGCCGCGCAGTACTACCGGTTTGACGAGCCGCGCCGCTGGATCAACTCGGGCGGCCTGGGCACCATGGGCGTGGGCATTCCCTACGCCATGGGCATCAAGCTGGCCAAGCCCGACAGCGAGGTGTTCTGCGTGACCGGTGAAGGCTCGGTGCAGATGTGCATCCAGGAACTCTCCACCTGCCTGCAGTACAACACCCCGATCAAGATCGTGGCACTGAACAACCGTTACCTCGGCATGGTGCGGCAGTGGCAGGAGATCGACTACGAAGGTCGTTACAGCCACAGCTACATGGACGCACTGCCCAATTTCGTGAAGCTCGCCGAGGCCTATGGCCATGTTGGCATGCTGATCGAACGTCCGCAGGACGTGGAAGGCGCTCTTCGTGAGGCGCGCAAGCTCAAGGACCGCACCGTGTTCATGGACTTCCGCACCGACCCGACAGAGAACGTCTTCCCCATGGTCAAAGCCGGCAAGGGCATCACCGAGATGCTGCTGGGTTCCGAAGACCTCTGATCCCCCGCGGAGCGGCGGTCGCCCGCTGCTCCATTCCCTCAGACGAATCTATTGCCCGCCGAGCCTGCGCATTACCGTGCACAGGGGAGGGCGGCGAAAAGAGGAATCGCACATGAAACACATCATCGCTGTCTTGCTGGAAAACGAACCCGGGGCCCTGTCCCGCGTGGTCGGCCTGTTCTCTGCCCGCGGGTACAACATCGAGTCGCTCACCGTGGCGCCGACCGAAGACCCCAGCCTGTCCCGCATGACGATCCAGACCACCGGGTCGGACGACGTCATCGAGCAGATCACCAAACACCTCAACCGCCTGATCGAAGTCGTCAAGGTGGTGGACCTCACCGAAGGCTCCTACACCGAGCGCGAGCTCATGATGGTGAAGGTGCGCGCGGTGGGCAAGGAGCGCGAAGAGATGAAGCGCATGGCCGACATCTTCCGCGGGCGCATCATCGATGTGACCGAGAAGAGCTACACCATCGAGCTCACCGGCGACCAGACCAAGAACGATGCGTTCCTGGAAGCCATCGACCGCTCCGCGATCCTTGAGACGGTGCGCACCGGTGCCAGCGGCATCGGGCGCGGCGAGCGCATCCTGCGCGTGTAAGACAATCCCCCAGTTTTCATTCACCCCGAACAACACATTTCAACCGGAGCAACCCATGAAAGTTTTCTACGACAAAGACTGTGACCTGTCCCTGATCAAGGGCAAGACCGTGGCCATCTTGGGCTACGGCAGCCAGGGCCACGCACACGCACAGAACCTCAACGACAGCGGCGTCAAAGTCGTGGTCGGCCTGCGCAAGGGCGGCGCCTCGTGGGACAAGGTCGGCAAGGCCGGTCTGAATGTCATGGAAGTCAACGACGCCGTGAAAATGGCCGACGTGGTCATGATCCTGCTGCCCGATGAGCAGATCGCCGAGGTCTACCACCAGAACGTGGCGCCCCACATCAAGCAAGGCGCGTCGCTGGCCTTCGCCCACGGCTTCAACGTGCACTACAACCAGGTCGTGCCTCGTGCCGATCTGGACGTGTGGATGGTTGCGCCCAAGGCCCCTGGCCACACCGTGCGCAACACCTACACCCAGGGTGGCGGCGTGCCCCACCTGGTTGCCATTCACCAGGACAAGAGCGGCAAAGCGCGTGACCTCGCGCTGAGCTACGCGATGGCCAACGGTGGTGGCAAGGCCGGCATCATTGAAACCAACTTCAAGGAAGAGACCGAGACCGACCTGTTCGGCGAGCAGGCCGTGTTGTGCGGTGGCGCGGTCGAGCTGATCAAGATGGGTTACGAGACGCTGGTGGAAGCTGGCTACGCGCCCGAGATGGCCTACTTCGAATGCCTGCACGAGCTCAAGCTCATCGTGGACCTGATCTACGAAGGCGGCATTGCCAACATGAACTACTCGATCTCGAACAACGCCGAGTACGGCGAGTACGTGACCGGCCCCGAGGTGATCAACGAGCAGTCGCGTGTGGCCATGCGCAACGCCTTGAAGCGCATCCAGTCGGGTGAGTACGCCAAGATGTTCATCTCCGAAGGCCGCACCAACTACCCAAGCATGACGGCCCGCCGCCGCCTGACCGCCGATCACCAGATCGAAGTGGTTGGCGCCCAACTGCGCGCCATGATGCCCTGGATCGCCAAGAACAAGCTGGTGGACCAGACGCGCAACTGATGGGCACCCGCTCGCCTGTGCGAGCGCCTCTCAAAAAGGCCACTTCGGTGGTCTTTGTCGTTTCTGCCCGCATTGGCACTGCCGTACACTGCAACTTTGCTCCATGCAAAGATGCCCACCGGCATCCTTTGAAACACACCTCATGCACGACGGTACCGATCCCCAGCACACCCACCACGAAGACCGACCCAAGCGTTCCAAGGGCATCTACATGGTGCCCAACATGATCACGCTGGCCGCCTTGTTCGGCGGCTTCTATTCGGTGGTGATGGCCATGAACGGGCGTTACGACCTCGCCACCGTGGGCATCTTCGTGGCCATGGTGCTCGACAGCCTCGATGGCCGTGTGGCGCGCATGACCAACACCCAGAGCGCGTTTGGCGAGCAGATGGATTCGCTCTCCGACATGGTGTCCTTTGGCGCAGCGCCCGCGCTGATCGCCTACGAGTGGACCTTGCGCGATCTGGGGCGGTGGGGCTGGATTGCGGCTTTCGTGTACTGCGCTTGCGCTGCACTTCGCCTGGCGCGTTTCAACGTCAACACCGGCGTTGTAGACAAGCGCTATTTCCAGGGACTCCCATCTCCTGCGGCCGCTGCTCTGGTGGCCGGCTTCATCTGGCTGATGACGGAACTGGAGATATCCCCTCAAGATGTGACCTGGTTCATGTTCGCCCTCACGCTCTACACCGGCCTGACCATGGTGACGAATGTGCCGTTCTACAGCTTCAAGGAACTGAACCTGCGCAGGAGCGTGCCGTTTGCGGCCATCGTGCTGGTGGCGCTGGCCATCGCGGTGATCAACATCCACCCGCCCACCGTCCTGTTTGCCCTGTTCGTGGTTTATGGCCTCTCGGGTTACGCGGTGTACTTCTGGCGCAAGGCCAAGGGCCGCCCGACCAGTGTGATCAGCACCTCCACCGACGAGCCGGACGAGCGTGGCTTGCATGACGACTGACTTGCGCATCGACCCGATCACCTTTGCCAATGGCCTGTTGAGAGGGCTTTGTGCTACATTGCAACGCATGTCCAAGTTTTCGTTTTCGCTACTACTGGGTGTCCGTCACGGGCAGGTTCGGTAACGCGAGAGCGATTCCCTTACAACGGCCCGTTTGCACCTGCAGCGGGCCGTTTTTGTTTTGGACTGCGGGTTTTTTGAAGCGCTGCCCACGAGGCATCCCACTGGAGCATTGAGATGAGCGACAAACTGATCATTTTTGACACCACCTTGCGCGACGGCGAACAGTCGCCCGGCGCGTCCATGACGAAAGACGAGAAGCTGCGCATCGCGCGCCAGCTGGAACGCCTGAAGGTCGATGTCATCGAGGCCGGTTTTGCCGCCAGTTCCAATGGGGACTTCGAGTCTGTCAAGGCCATTGCCGACGTCATCAAGGACTCCACCGTGTGTTCGCTGGCCCGCGCCAACGACCGCGACATCGCGCGGGCCGCAGAAGCCCTCAAGGGCGCTCACCGGCCCCGCATACACACCTTCATTGCCACCAGTGCGCTGCACATGGAGAAGAAGCTGCGCATGACACCTGAGCAGGTGCTCGAGCAGGCCAAACAGTCGGTGCGTTTCGCGCGCAACCTCGTGGACGACATCGAGTTCAGTCCTGAAGACGGCTACCGCAGTGACATGGACTACCTGTGCCGTGTGCTGGAAGCCGTGATCAAGGAGGGCGCCACCACGCTCAACATCCCCGACACCGTGGGTTACGCGGTGCCCGAGTTGTACGGCGAGTTCATCCGCACTCTGCGCGAGCGTGTGCCCAACTCCGACAAGGCGATCTGGTCGGTGCATTGCCACAACGATCTCGGCATGGCCGTGGCCAATTCGCTGGCAGGTGTGAAGATCGGCGGCGCACGTCAGGTCGAGTGCACCATCAACGGACTTGGCGAGCGCGCAGGCAACTGCTCGCTTGAAGAAATCGTGATGGCGGTGCGCACGCGGCGCGACTACTTCGGCCTGGATGTGGGTGTGGACGCGACGCAAATCGTGCCGGCCAGCCGCATGGTCAGCCAGACCACCGGCTTCGTGGTGCAGCCCAACAAGGCGGTGGTGGGCGCCAACGCATTTGCACACGCCAGCGGCATCCACCAGGACGGCGTGCTCAAGGCCCGCGACACCTACGAAATCATGCGTGCCGAAGACGTGGGTTGGGCCGCCAACAAGATCGTGCTGGGCAAGCTCAGTGGCCGCAATGCGTTCAAGCAACGATTGCAGGACCTGGGCATCGAGATGGAGTCGGAGAGCGAGATCAACACAGCGTTTGCCGCGTTCAAGGAACTCGCCGACCGCAAGAGCGAGATTTTCGACGAGGACATCCTTGCCCTGTGCAGCGACGAGAGCGTGACAGCCGAGAAGGAGCAATACGGCCTGGTGTCGCTCAAGCAGCGCAGCGAAACCGGCGAGCGGCCGCACGCCAGCGTGGTGTTCACGGCGGATGGTGTCGAGGTTCAGGTCGAGAGCGACGGCAACGGACCGGTGGATGCATCGCTGAAGGCCATCGAGAACCATGTCAAGAGCGGCGCCGAGCTGGTCTTGTATTCGGTCAATGCCATCACGAGTGGTTCGACCGAAAGTCAGGGCGAAGTCACGGTTCGTTTGCAGCACGGTGGGCGTGTGGTCAACGGTGTGGGAGCGGATCCCGACATCGTTGTTGCGTCGGCCAAAGCGTATCTGAGCGCCCTGAACAAACTGCACAGCAAGTTCGACCGGGTGGCAGCTCAGGGATAAGTTGTTACGAATCAATGACTTGGAACAATCAGTGGTTTGAACGACAGAAATGACACCAAAAGTAGCACCTGTTCGACCGATCATTTAAGAGAATTTCCCAAGCAATTGATATTGCTAGTTTTTTTCTTGATGCATATACTTCACTCCAGCGCAATTCCTGTTGCTGGAGTGAAGTCATGATCCAAGGCGTTGTCCGCATTCGAAAACTGGTCCTGGCAGCCACGGTGGCTGCTTGGGTGGGCGTTTGCGTCCTGCCCACGGTGGCTGCTGCGGCCACCAGCCCGGCCAAATCGGCCAAGGCCCAGAAGTCGGCATCGGCCAAGGCCCCGGCCAAACGTGCGTCCGCATCGGCCAAGACTTCTACCCGCAAGGTGACGATGGCCAAGACCACCACCAAAAAAGCGGTGGTGACGGCGAAGAGCGCATCGCGCGTCAAGGTGCAGATCGCCTCGGGCAAGAAGCCCACAGCTCGCCAAGTGCTGGCGCAAAACCAGGCCCGGAAAGGTGTGAAGCCTGCCGTGGTGCGAGTGGCGGCTCCGGTCCGTCTCTCGATGGGCGAGCAGCTGGGTCTGCGCACCAGCAACGACCGCCTGGACCTCAATTCCAGCGTGGCATTGGTGATCGACCAGGAAACCAACGAAGTGCTGTTCAGCAAGAACGACGCGGCCGTGTTGCCGATCGCTTCGCTGACCAAGCTCATGACCGGTCTGGTGATCGCCGACGCGAACCTGGACATGAACGAACCCCTCACCATCACCCAGGACGATGTGGACACCTACAAGGGCAGCAGCTCGCGTCTGGCGGTGGGCAGCACACTGTCGCGCGGCGAGATGATGCACCTGGCCTTGATGTCCAGTGAGAACCGGGCCGCCAATGCGCTCGGGCGTACGTATCCGGGCGGCCTGAGCGAGTTCGTGCGCTTGATGAATTCAAAGGCCAAGCAGCTCGGCATGACGGATACCCGCTACGTTGAGCCCACGGGGTTGTCGAGTCTGAACCAGTCCAGCGCGCGCGACCTCGCCACGCTTGTGTCGGTGGCGCACGACCGGCCGATTCTGCGCAGCTTGTCCACGTCGCCCGGTCACGAAGTGGAGCTGGGCCGCCGCACGCTGCACTACAACAACTCCAATCGCCTGATCAAGAACCCGGAATGGGAAATCGGCTTGCAAAAAACCGGCTACATCTCCGAAGCCGGTCGCTGCCTGGTGATGCAGGCCAAGGTGGCCGGCCGCCAACTGATCATGGTTTTTCTCGATTCGACCGGCAAGCTGAGCCGCCTGCAAGACGCGGAGCGGGTGCGCCGGTGGGTGGAAGTGCAGACCGAACTTGCCCGCCCGGTGGTTCGCCCGCAAGGCTGATCCGGTTCTCGCGCTTCCTATGAAAAACGGTCCTCTGCGGACCGTTTTGCTTTGGTGCTTGCTGCTCAGCGACCTGGCAGGCCCGCAGGACGCGAGCACCCCAGCGCCGAGGAGATCTCTGCAGCGGTGCTTCGCAGTTTCGGCACCCAGCTCTCGTCGATGCGGTCCGCCGGTGCCGAGATGGACAAGCCGGCCACCAGTTTGTTCTGGTCGTCATAGATCCCTGCCGCCATGCAGCGCACGCCCAGCTCAAGTTCTTCGTTGTCCCGAGCCAGTCCCGCCTGCCGGCATTGTGCGAGTTCGCGCTCCAGGCCCGGCAGTTGGGTGAGGCTGTTTCGCGTGTTGCCTGCCAGACCCGTGCGCGTGGCGTATGCACGAACCCGCTGAGGTTCGTCGTCGGCGAGAAACAGCTTGCCCACCGATGTCAGGTGCAACGGTGCTCGTCCACCGATGGCACGCACCACCTGCATGCCGGAGCGTTCGCTGTAGGCCCGCTCGACATAGACGATCTCGTCGCCCTGCCTCACGCTCAGGTTCACCGGCTGCTGGATCTGCTTGTGCAACTCGCGCATGGGCAGCAAGGCCGCATCGCGCACGCTCAGGCGCGCTTTCACCAGGTTGCCCAGCTCCAGCAACCGCATGCCGAGCCGGTAACTGCCGGCCTCGGGGCGGTCCACGAATCGGCCGATGGTGAGGTCGTTGAGGATGCGGTGAGCGGTAGACGGATGCAGCCCGGTTTTTTCGCTGATCTCCTTCAGCGACACCGGTTCTTCTTTGGAAGCGAGCACCTCCAGCAGGTTGAACATGCGCTCAATCACCTGGACCGTGGGCGTGGCGGGGAGGGAGTCGGAACGTTTGGTCATGGCGCAAGTGTGACCGAAATTTTACGAGGTGAAATCAGAAGCCGTGTTGTGCACGCGTCACGCGTGCGCAATCTGCGCGGTTCAAGCGCCAGGAGCCCAGCGCCCGTCCAACAGCAACTCGTGCGGTTGGAAGCCGGCCTTGTAGCTCATCTTGCCGCTCTGGGCGATCCAGTAACCCAGGTAAATGTGGGGCAGGTCCAGCGCCCGGGCCTGCTCGATCTGCCACAGAACGCTGTAGGTGCCGTAGCTGGCCTTGTCGTCGGGTTCGTAGAAGGTATAGACCGCCGACAGGCCGTCGTTGAGCACGTCGACGATGGAGACCATCTTCAGGCGCGAAGGCCGGCCATCGACGCCGGGCTCGTGAAACTCGATCAGGCGCGAATTGACCCGGCTCTGCAGCAAAAACTGCGTGTATTGGTCGATGCTGTCATGGTCCATGCCTCCACCGGCATGACGGCTGTTCTGGTAGCGCAGGTACAGCTGGTAGTGCTCCGGCACGAAACACAGCTTGAGCACGCGCGTCTGCAGGTGCGCATGCTGCGCCTTGGACCTGCGCTGGCTGCGGCTGGGCTTGAAACTGGCGACCGGCACCCGCAAAGGCACGCAGGCCTGGCAACCATCACAGTAGGGACGGTAAGTGAACATGCCGCTGCGGCGAAACCCGTGCGTGACCAGGTCCGAATAGGCGTCGTTGTGGATGAGGTGACTGGGCGTGGCCACTTGCGAGCGGGCCTGGTGTCCCGGCAAATAGCTGCAGGGATAGGGCGCCGTCGCGTAAAACTGCAGTGCCTGGAGCGGGAGTTCTTTGAGGTGTGTCACGCTGTCTGACGGTGTTCAGGGATGACGTTTTGCCAGTATATGGGCTGGAATTCCCACCGGGGAGCAGGGCGCGACATGGCCTCGCCCACGTGTCGGCAGAAGCTCATCCGCGGCATCAGCTGGCCACCCAGGCTGGCGAGGTGTGGCGTGTTCTGCTGGCAGTCGATCAGTGGCAGGTCTTTGGCCCGGCAGAAGGCCACGAGCGCTGCCAGGGCGATCTTGGAGGCATCGCTCTGGCGGCTGAACATGGATTCGCCGTAAACCATGCCACCAAGGTTGATGCAGTAGAGACCGCCAGCCAGCTCGCCATCGATCCAGGTTTCCACGCTGTGCGCCACGCCGGCGTGGTGCAGCCGTGTGTAGGCCTGCACCATGGCCGGCAGGATCCAGGTGCCGTCCTGACCGTCACGCGGTGTGTTCGCGCAGGCCCGGATCACGCGCTCGAAATCGTGATCGAAGCGTAGGTCCAGTCGGCCCTCGAGACGCAGTTTCTGGATCGTCTTGCGCAGTGACCGATGCAGGCGAAACGCCTGTGTCTGAAGCACCATGCGAGGGTCGGTGCTCCACCAGAGAATGGGCTGCCCGGCGCTGAACCACGGAAAGATGCCTCGCGAGTAGGCTGCAATGAGCGATGGCACGTCGAGCACGCCACCTGCAGCCAGCAGGCCCGGCGCAGGGTCTGCAGGACCCCAAGCCGTCTCCACCGGTGGAAACGGTTGGCCCGGCTCCAGCCAGGGCAAGGCGCGGTTCGGGGGTGCGTGTGACATGCCGCTATTGTGCGGCGGGCTTCAGGCCTTCGGTGTTGCGATACACCGCGCAAGAAGCCAGAGGGCTGCGCCGATCAGGACGCCGATGCAATCGGCCAGGAAGTCGAGCCATTCGCCGTAGCGCCAGCCCGTGGCTGCTTGCAGCAGTTCGATGACACCGCCATACACCAGCAGCGCGATGAGCATGGTCCACAGCCTGTTGCTGTAAGCCAGCAAACCGACCAGGGCCAACCAGCCAAATCCGAAGGCATGTTGCCCCTTGTCCCAGATGGTTGTAGCTTGCTGCGGCAGCAGATCCACCGGAACGAGCGATGCGATCGCCAGCACAATGGCACTGCACCAGAATGCGATGCGGAGCAAGCGGATGGTCTTCGAATACATGGGACCCGCACAGACAAGAGCAGCAGAAACACCAAAGGCCTTCGCAAGAAGGCCTTTGAGTGGATATTGGGTGGCTCCCCGACCTGGACTCGAACCAGGGACCTGCGGATTAACAGTCCGTCGCTCTACCAACTGAGCTATCAGGGAACAGCCTCGAATTATAGCGTTGAAATTTTCGTTTTTCGGCCAGAGTCGAGAGTTGCGAAAAATATCTCGCGTTCAGTCGAGCACCGCAGGTGTGACACCGAGCACCCGGTGCAGCTGGGTGCTGGTGGTCGTGTACTGAAGCATCACCTTCTTGTCAGGGAACACGAAGGGTGCTGCGCCGAAGGCCGCGAGTGTGGCTTCGTGAAAGCCTGAGAGGATGAGTTTCTTCTTGCCGGGGTAGGTGTTGATGTCGCCCACCGCGAAGATGCCGGGCACGCTCGTGGAGAACTTCTCGGTGTCCACCACGAGCTGTTTGCGTTCGATGTCCAGGCCCCAGTCGGCGATGGGACCGAGCTTGGGTGAAAGCCCCAGGAAGACCAGCAACACATCGAGCGGCACGTTGTGGGTCTGTGCCTGTGGATCGGTGATCTGCAGGGCGGTGAGGCGATCGGCCTCGGATTCGAAGCCCGTGGGTTGGCCGACCATGAACCGCATCTTGTGACGCTCGCAGAGTTCACGCATGCGCGCGATGTTCGCGGGCGATGCTTGAAACGCATCGCGTCGGTGGACCAGGGTCACGCTTGCAGCTTGGCTGGGTCCTTGCGTGGTCGAGGTCGAAGCCCACTCCAGCGCGGTGTCGCCGCCGCCGAGGATCACGACGTTGCGGCCTGCCAAAACTTCGGGCGAGCCAACACGGTAGAGGAGTTGTTTGCCGTCAAACGCTTCGATGCCGTCGAGCTTGAGCGCGCGAGGTTGAAATGCCCCGACGCCGGCTGCGATGAACAAGGTTTTGGTGAGCAAGCGTGTGCCTTGGGAGGTGGCCACGAAGAAGCGGCCATCGTCCTGCGGTTCAACGGTGCTCACCTCCTGCCCGAGGTGGAAGGTGGCGCCGAAGGGCTCGATCTGCTTGAGAAGGTTGTTGACCAGCTCCTGGCCGGTGCAAACCGGGATGGCCGGGATGTCGTAGATCGGCTTGTCGGGGTAAAGCTCGGCGGGCTGGCCGCCAGGGAACGGCAGCGCGTCGATCACGTGGGCCTTGATCTCCAGCAGGCCCAGTTCGAACACTTGAAACAGGCCCACCGGGCCGGCGCCGATAACGACTGCATCGGCTTCAATGGGACCGTCGTGCGCCATGCGGCTCAGCGCAGCAGCTCGGGCAGTTTGCCGGTGCGGTCTTTCCAGTCGTCGGCGTCTGGCAGTGGTGCCTTGCGTTTGGTGATGCTCTTCCAGCCCGGCAACACCGCCAGGTCGGCATTGAGCTTGGTCATGTGCAGCTGGTCTTTGGGCAGATCTTCTTCGGCGTAGATCGCGCTCACCGGGCATTCGGGAATGCAGACCGCGCAGTCGATGCACTCGTCGGGGTCGATGGTGAGGAAGTTGGGGCCTTCGCGAAAGCAGTCCACGGGGCAGACGTCCACACAATCGGTGTATTTGCAACGGATGCAGGCTTCGGTGACAACGTGGGTCATGGTGGTCTTGGGAATCGGTGGAAGCCGTGATTTTAGGGTTTCCGGCAAGGGCGGGCCTGCGCATGGCCCTTGCCGTGACACAAGTTAAGGGGATGCGGGTCGCACGCGCTTTCGCGCGCAGCTCATTGCACCAGCAATGCGCCTGCCGTGCGGTGGCTTGCCGTGTCCACCAGCACCAGCGAACCCAGGGCACGGGATTGCGCAAACGGCAGTGTGACCAGCGGTTCCTGCAGGGTCAGTTCGATGTGGCCAATGGCATTGGGCTCCAGCTGGGTGGCGTCTTCTTCGGCCAGGGTGTGGATGTCCAGTCGGTGCACGATGCGCTTGATCTTGGCCTTGACCCAGCGGTGGCCGTGCAGCGCCCAGTAGACGCGACCGGGCACCAAGGTCTCGTCGTCGAGCCAGGCCACGGTGGCAAGGATCTCGCGGCTGCCGGGCAATGACCCGTCGGCGTCTTCGGCCAGCAACCAGT
The DNA here is from genome assembly GCA_046314475.1 of Hydrogenophaga sp. Classification (GTDB taxonomy): domain Bacteria; phylum Pseudomonadota; class Gammaproteobacteria; order Burkholderiales; family Burkholderiaceae_C; genus Hydrogenophaga. The sequence continues at coordinate 18,449 of JBKBWW010000032.1, read as the reverse complement.
CGCCGCGCGACACATCAACTTCGCGGTCGAGCACGATGCCGGCGCTGTGTCCGGCCAGCACGGCCTGTGGATGGCGAACGTGGTTGAGCACCTGGGCCACCAACGCAGTCTGTCCGTTGGGCATGATGCGCACGCTCTGACCGGCCTGCACGCCGCCGGTGGCCACGCGGCCCCAGAACACGCGGCGGCCTTGGGATGTGTCGGCGGAGCTGCTGAATTTTTCAACCCACTGCACGGCGAAGGCAAAGGGCAGCGTGCTGTCGGCCGGGGTGACCGGCAGGCCTTCTAGGATTTCGAGCAATGTGGGGCCACCGTACCCGCACCAGCCGGCCTGTTCGCTGGCGTCGACCACGTTCCAGCCCTTGAGCGCCGAGATCGGCACCACGGCGGTGACCGGGATACCCGCCTGCTCGGCGAAGGTGCGCAGTGCGGCGCCAATGTGTTCGAACGCCACGGTGCTGTCTTCCACGGCGTCGAGCTTGTTGATGGCGAAGACCACCGAGGGCACACGCAGCAGCTTGAGCAGCAGGCTGTGGCGACGCGTTTGCGGCAGCAGCTTGAGCGCGGCATCGGTCCAGGCCAGCTTGGTGGCGTCAACCAGCACCACGGCGGCGTCGGCGCTTGACGCTGCAGTCACCATGTTGCGCGTGTACTGCTCATGGCCCGGCGCGTCGCCGATGATGAACTTGCGTGCTTCGGTGCTGAAGTAGCGGTAGGCCACGTCGATGGTGATGCCTTGTTCGCGCTCGGCCGAAAGGCCGTCGGTCAGCAGGGCCAGGTCGGTCTGGCCGTGGCGTTGTACGCCGGCCAGGTGGTCTTGCAGCACGGCCTTGCTGTCGACCAGCAGGCGGCCGATGAGCGTGCTTTTGCCGTCGTCTACGCTGCCGCAGGTGATGAGGCGCAGGGCGGAACGCGTGTCCTGCAGGAGAGCTTCGGCTGACTCAGCCCGAACGACGGTGTTGGTGGTGGCTGTCATCAGAAGTACCCATCCTTTTTGCGTTTTTCCATGGAGGCGTCGGACGTCTTGTCGTCCATGCGCGTGGCGCCGCGCTCGCTCACTTCGGCGGCCAGCGTCTCGATCACGATGTCGTCGGCGGTGGCGGCCAGGCTTTCCACCGGGCAGGTGCAGGTGATGTCGCCCACGGTTCGAAAGCGCACGTCGCGCACCTGCACGGTCTCGCCGTCGCGCGGTGGCGTGAGTTCGGTCACCGGCACCAGCAGGCCGCGGCGGTCGACCACCTCGCGCTGGTGCGTGTAGTAGATCGAGGGCAGGGCGATGTTTTCGCGGGCGATGTACTGCCACACGTCGAGCTCGGTCCAGTTGCTGATCGGGAACACGCGGAAGTGCTCGCCGGGCTGCAGCCGGGTGTTGAACAGGGTCCAGAGCTCGGGGCGCTGGGCCTTGGGTTGCCACTGACCGAAGCTGTCACGGTGGGAAAAGATGCGCTCCTTGGCGCGGGCCTTTTCTTCGTCGCGGCGCGCACCGCCGATGAGCGCGTCGAAGCGGAACTCTTCGATGGCTTCCAGCAGCGTGACCGACTGGTGCACGTTGCGGCTCTCGCCCGGATGCGCCAAGCGCACGGTGCCACGTGCCATCGAGTCTTCGACGCTGCGCACGATGAGTTCGGCACCCAGTTCCTTGGCGCGCAGGTCGCGGAAATCGGTAACTTCAGAGAAGTTGTGGCCGGTGTCGATCATCAGCAGCGGGTAAGGGATGCGGCCCGCGCCGAACGCCTTTTCGGCGCACTTGAGCATGACCAGCGAGTCTTTGCCGCCGGAGAACAGCAGGGTCGGGCGCTCGAAGGCGGCGGCCACCTCGCGCAGGATGAAGATGGTTTCTTCTTCCAGCGCGTCCAGGTGGGCGTTGCTCAGGTGGTGGTCGCTGGCGTGTTGCAGGGCGGTCTGGATCACGGCGGTTTCGGTGCGGGCGTTCATGAAGGGGTCCGTTCGATGGAGGACACGAGGGATGAGGTAGCGGGCTGCACGTGCAGGCCGCATTCCTTGGCACTTTCCTGTTCCCACCACCAGCGGCCGGCGCGAAAGTCCTCGCCGACGCTGATGGCGCGTGTGCAGGGTGCGCAGCCGATGCTGGGGAAAAACTGGTCGTGCAGGGCGTTGTAGTCCAGGCCGTGCAGGCCGATGAAATGCCACACGTCGCCCCAGGTCCACTCGACGATGGGGCTGATCTTGACGCGCTCGGCTTCCTGAATGACTTCACCCACCTCGGCGCGCGCGTTGGATTGTTCGCGGCGCAGACCGGTGATCCAGCCGTCGTGCCCGGCCAGCGCGCGGGCGAGCGGCTCCATCTTGCGGATGTCGCAGCAGGCCTTGCGCAGTTCGATGCTCTGGTACATCGCCTCTTCGCCGTTCTTGCGCACGAACTGGATCACCGATTCCTGCTTGGGACGGAACACCTGCACGCTGATGCCGTAGCGCCGCTCGATCCGGGGAATCAGCGCGAGCGTCTCGGTGTGCAGCTTGCCGGTTTCTAGCACGAACACGCCGGCGTCGATGTCGGCCAGGTGCAGCAGGTGCGTGACCACCATGTCTTCGGCCCCCAGGCTGGAGGCCTGGGTCAGCTTGGGGTGGCGGGCGGCGGTCTCGCGCAGCAGGCCGATGCTGCGCGCGACCTTGGCGGCAAAGTCGGATGAGGGCTTGTCGTAGAGGCTTAAAGCGGTCATGGCGGCGGCTCTGTTCGCTTTCAGGCGGTGGCGAAATGGGGCGCGGTGTGCACCGCATCGCCTTGGTAGAAGGCGGGGTAATGCGCCAGCAGCGCTTGGCCGTGCGCCAGGTTCTGGTCGGCGCGCAGCACGGCTTGCGTGAACCCGCTGCGCTGCATCTGCACCAGCTGGTCGATCAACACGTCGCCGGTGGCGCGGATCTGACCGGTGAAGCCCAGGCGGCGGCGCAGCAGGAATGCCTGGCTGAAGGCACGGCCGTCGTTGAACTTGGGGAAGTGCAGTTCGATCACGGTGACGCCGCTCAGGTCGGCATCGCGTGGGTCGGCGTCGTTGGTGAGAGAGAGGTGCTGAGCTTCGGCCTCGGTGGCCACGAATGCGTCTGCGCTGAAAAGTTGAAGCGTTGTGCTCATGGTGTCTGTCCTCAGGCGGTGGCGCGGGCCGTGCTCGTGCGCACAGCGTTGGCGGCGGTCTTGAACGGATCCGCGCCGGTGCGGCGCAGCGTGGCAACAAAGGTTTCGGTGCCGGTGCGCTGGGCGCGGTAGGTGTCGAGCAGGGCTTCGATCACGTCGGGCACTTCGCTCGCGGCAAACGACGGGCCGATCACCTTGCCCGGGGTGGACTCGCCCGAGAGGCGTGTGCCGTCGGAGCCACCCAGGGTGACCTGGTACCACTCCTGACCGTCCTTGTCGACGCCCAGGATGCCGATGTGGCCGCTGTGGTGGTGGCCGCAACTGTTGATGCAGCCGCTGATGTGCAGGTCGATTTCGCCCAGGTCGTGCAGTTCGTCGAGGTCCTTGTAGCGGCCCAGAATGGCTTGTGCCAGCGGCAGCGAGCGTGCATTGGCCAGGTCGCAAAAATCGCCGCCGGGGCAGGCGATCATGTCGGTCAGCAGGCCGATGTTGGGCTTGGCCAGACCGAGCCGGCGGGCTTCGCGCCAGAGCTCGGGCAACTGGTCGCAACGCACCCAGGGCAGCAGCAGGTTTTGTTCGTGGGTGACGCGGGCTTCGCCGGCCGAGAAGCGTTCGGCCAGGTCGGCGGCGCGCTCCAGTTGCTCGGCGGTGGCATCGCCCGGCGCCTGGCCGAAGCGCTTGAACGACAAGGTCACCGCGCGCAGGTCGGGGTTCTGGTGCGGCCTCACGTTCTGTGTGAGCCAGCGGCTGAACTCCATGTCGTCCTCAGCCGCTGCCTTGAGGATGTGGGCGATCTTGGCGTCGGCGCTCTTGCGGTCGCATTTGAGCTGCGGCGGCACGAAAAAGGCGCTCACGCGGTCGAGTTCGGCCTGGCTGATGGTGTGCGGCGCGCCGTCCTTTTCGAGAATGTCGCGGTACTCGGCTTCTACCTGGTCGGTGTAGGCCTGGCCTTCGGCCTTCACCAGGATCTTGATACGGGCCTTGTAGATGTTGTCGCGGCGGCCAAATCGGTTGTAGGCGCGCACCACGGCTTCGAGGTAGTTCAGGATCTGGTTCCAGGGCAGGAACTCGCGGATCACGCTGCCGATGATGGGCGTGCGGCCCATGCCGCCACCCACGCGCACCTGAAAGCCCAGTTCGCCATCCACATTGCGCAGCAGGCGCAGGCCCACGTCGTGCCAGGCGGTTGCCGCGCGGTCTTCGCGCGCACCGGTGATGGCCACCTTGAACTTGCGCGGCAGGAAGGCGAACTCGGGGTGCAGCGTGCTCCACTGGCGCATGATTTCAGCAAAGGGCCGCGGGTCGGCGACCTCGTCGACCGCGATGCCGGCCAGCGCGTCGGTGGTGATGTTGCGGATGCAGTTGCCGCTGGTCTGGATGCCGTGCATGCCCACGCTGGCCAGCAGGTCCATCACGTCGGCCGAGCGCGACAGCGGGATCCAGTTGTATTGCACGTTCTGGCGCGTGGTGAAGTGGCCGCAGCGGTCGGGCAGGGTGGGCACCTCGGAGAGGCCGGCATTGGCCTTCGACACATCGTGCTCTTCCTTGTGGTCAAAGTCGCGCGCGATTTTGGCGAGCACCTTGAGCTGGGCGCTGTTGATTTCGCCGTAGGGCACGGCCACGCGCAGCATGGGCGCGAAGCGCTGCACGTACCAGCCGTTCTGCAGGCGCAGCGGCTTGAATTCGTCTTCTTTCAGCGTGCCGGCTTGCCAGCGGGTGAGCTGGTCGCGGAACTGGTCGGCGCGCAATTGGACGAACTGGCGGTCAAATTCGGAGTATTGGTACATCGTGGGTACGTCGTCGTGGGCGGAGAAATCAGAGGGCGATCAATTTGAGGCCAGCGTAGGCCAGCAACACCGAGAGCGCGGAGCGCACCAAGCGCTCGGGCGTGTGGCGCATCAGGCGGGTGCCGAGCCAAATGCCGGGCAGGGAGCCGGCGAGCAGCTTGCCCAGCAAAGGCCAGTCCACCGAGCCCATGCTGGCGTGGCCAAGACCCGCCACCAAGGTGAGCGGCACGGCGTAGGCGATGTCGGCGGCGACGATGCGCGGCAGCGGCAACAACGGGAACAGCAGCAACAGCACCGACACGCCGATGGCGCCGGCTCCGACCGATGTGAGTGTGACCAGCGTGCCGATCACCGCGCCGAACAACACCGGCAGACTCCAGTGGCGCGCGTGCGTGGCGCTTTCCAGCTGGCCATCTGCCAGCGTGCGGGGCAGTTGTTTGCCGCGAGCGGCTTTGTAGAGCATGGCGGCGGCGGTGAGCAACAGCGCCACGCCCAGGGTGCTGGTCATGAGCGACTGCACCAGCGGGCTGGCCGGGCCGAGTTGGTGCAGGGCACCCAGGGTGATCAGCGCGGCGGGGATGCTGCCTGCGCACAGCTGGCCCACCACGCGCCAGGGCACAAGCTTCTGCCGCGCCAGGCTCACGGTGCCGCCCATCTTGGTGAAGGCGGCGAACAGCAGGTCGGTGCCCACGGCAAGGTAGGGTTTGACGCCGAAAAAGAAGATCAGGATGGGCGTCATGAGCGAACCGCCACCCACACCGGTGAGACCCACGATGAGTCCCACGGCGAATCCGGCCAGGATGATGGCGATGTCAGGCATGGGCGCGACTGTACGGAGCCGTGCATATATCCCAAACGATTTTTTCTTCATGGGGGTATGCCTCACATGAATATAGAAGTCGTCGCGTGTGGCATCGCACGCCTTCCCCACTGGCCAGACGCAGGTGCTGCCCCACCCGCGAACCGTGACGTAACATCGCCGCCATGCAAAAACAGCGTGTTCTGGTGAGTGTGGTGGGCTTCTCCGATGTGGAGCGCCACGCCTTGAACACGGTGTTTCGCCTCTCCCAGTCCCGCGATCTGTCGTACGCCCCGTATGTGCCCCTGAGCGCGCCCGGTGTGGCGGCGCCCAAAGGCGTGTCGGAAGTGGCCCTGGTGGACGGCGAAAGCGCCGAGGCCGTGCTGTCGCACGCCAAGGAACTGCCGACCGGACAGCGGCTCATCTGGGTCGGCAAGGACGCGCCCGAACACGCCTGGCGCGTGATGGACCGACCGATCGACTGGGCTGCGGTGTTGCACGACCTGGACGCGGTCTACGCCGCCCATCAGGCCGATTCGGGACTGCTCGACCTTGACGTGACGGCGCCAGTGCCGCTGGATCCGGCCTTCGGCGAAGACGTGATCGGGGTGCGCCGCGCCCTGGTGGTGGGTGCCGACGAACAGGAGCGCACCTACCTGCGTGCGCGGCTGGCCCTGGCGGGCGTGGCCCAGGTGGACGAGGTGACCACCACGGAGGCGGCGATTTCCATCATCGCCCGCAATGACTACATCTGCGGCGTGTTCAACCTGGACGATCCGCAGCTGGATGTCTGGTCGCTGATGCGGCTCTTTGCCGAGCACAACCCCAAAGCGCTGACGCTGGCGACCAGCGAACTGGCCGGCCCGCTGGCGGGCTGGTGGAGCCGCCGACGCGTGCGGCGCAACGCCCAGCGCGCCGGCATTTCCGCCTTGCTGGCCCGGCCGATCCAGCCGCCCGAAATCTCGGTCTGGCTCAACCTGCTGTAGAGAGCGCCTGTGCGCCGCCCTGGCGACGCGCGTTCTTGATCGCAAACCGCGCCGGGTCCAGTGCCGCCATCAGGGTCTGGTCGACCGGCGACGGCTCTCGGTTGATCTGCACGGCCAGCTGCTCGGCGCACCAGGGCGCCAGGGTGATGCCGCGCGAACCCATGGCACAGAGCAGGTGAAGGCCTGGCCAGCGCGGCACATCGGCCAGCGACACACGCCGCCGTTGCGCCCGCCCCGTTTCCAGTTGGTGGCGCAGAGCCTGCGCATTCGGCGCGGCACCCACCAGCGGCAACCGGTCCAACGAAGCGCAACGCACCTGCGACCAACCCAGGAGCGTGCCTTGGGACAGCTCGCTGCGCAGGTATTGCGCGGCCACCGGGGCAATGCTCTCCAGGCTGCGGGCGTTGCGCTCGTGGCCCTCGGTGCTGACCGTGGTGTTCGCCACGCCGCGCTCAAAGGTAGACCCCATGGCCCAGATCGCGCCCGGCCACGTGGGCTGCAGACCCTCGTCCTGGTAGCGCGGTACAAACACCCCGTCGTTGCGCTGTGGCCGCTCGGCGAAAGGTTCGCCCAACTGAGGCCCCAGGCTCATTTGTCCTTTGACCGGGTTCAGTGGCAGATCGTCGATCGCCATCGGGCTTGCGTGGCCGGTGAGCAGCGCCACGCTGCCCAGCGCAGCGGCCACCACGACGGTGGGTGCTTCGCCCACGCAGCGGCCCTGGGCATCCCAGGCCTGCCAGCGTGCGGCGGGGTCGTTGTCCGGCATCCTGCTCAGGCGTTGCACCGAGGTGTTCCATTGCCGGGTGAGCGCACCCAAGGCTTGCGCCTCGCGAAGCCACGCATTCACCAGCGCAGCCGGACGCACCAGCGTGGCGGGCCAGCGGCCGGGGTCGTGACCGAGGTTGTCCACTTCGCAGACTTGCCAACCAGCACCTTGTGGCACCAGCCGCTGCAGCTCGGCCAGCGTGTGGGCCACGCCGAGAGCGGACAGCCTGGAAAGCGGGGTGGGGGTGCGCGTGACGTGGGGGCTGAGCATGCCCACGGGCAGGCCGGAGGCGCCTTGGGCCGGTCCGCTGGCCGCGTCCAGCAGCGTGACGCGCCAGCCGCGAAGCGCCAGGGCCGATGTGGCCGCTGCACCCGCCAGGCCGGCGCCGATCACCAGCGCATGGCGGCGGTCGTCAGGCATGAACGGGTTTGGAAAAACGGGATCAGGCCGCGGGTGGCGGCACGTAGCCGGCCGCCGCGTCGGCACCTTCGCCGAAGAAGTGCTTTTCCATCTGGCGGGCGAGGTATTGACGCGCACGCGCATCGGCCAGATTCAGCCGGTTTTCGTTCAGCAGCATGGTCTGGTGCTTGAGCCAGGCGGCCCAGGCTTCCTTGCTCACGCTTTCATAGATGCGCTTGCCCAGCTCGCCGGGGTAGGGCGGGAAGTCCAGGCCTTCGGCTTCCTTGCCGAGCTTGATGCAGTTGACGGTGCGTGCCATGGGGTGTCCTTGGTGGGGTCAGATGATTTGGTTATATCGAATGGAAGAATTTATTCGTTCCAGTGGCTTGCGAAGGCCGGCATGATGCGGGCTTCGTGCGGCAGAGGGCGACTGTAGCAACCTTTGATCGACCGCAAAGTCTTCAGGGCCGCAGTCCGCATGATCGGTTGAGTGCCAAGTCCCTGGTGGGCTTTTTGCCTCGGCGCCTTTTTACAATAGACCCCTTCGCCTCCACAGGACCCCTCATGAGTGCATTTCAGGAAGAGCACGTGCTCAGCGTTCACCATTGGACCGACCGGCTGTTCAGTTTCACCACCACGCGCGACGCGTCGCTGCGGTTCTCCAACGGCCACTTCACCATGATCGGCCTGCGCGTTGAGGGCAAACCGCTGCTGCGCGCTTATAGCATCGTCAGCCCCAACTACGCCGACCACCTCGAATTCCTGAGCATCAAGGTGCCCGACGGTCCGCTCACCTCGCGCCTGCAACACATCCAGGTGGGCGACACCATCATCGTGGGCCGCAAGCCGACCGGCACCCTGTTGATCGACTACCTGCTGCCCGGCAAGCGCCTGTACTTGCTGGCCACCGGCACCGGCCTGGCGCCGTTCCTCAGCGTGATCCGCGACCCCGAAACCTATGAACGTTACGAGCAAGTGGTGCTGATTCACGGCGTGCGCCAAGTCAAGGAACTGGCCTACCGCGAGTACCTCAGCGAGACCCTGACCCACGACGAGTTTCTGGGCGAGATGGTCCAGCAGAAGCTGCTGTACTACCCCACGGTCACGCGCGAGCCGTTTGTGCACCAGGGTCGCATTCCCCAGTTGCTGGCCGAGGGCCAGGTCGCCAAGGACCTGGGCATTCCCATGCTGAACCCGGCGGAAGACCGCATCATGATCTGCGGCAGCCCCGAGATGCTGCGCGACTTGAAAGCGCTGGCCGAAAAGCTGGGCTTTGAAGAAGGCAACACCAGCCGCCCGGGCGCGTTCGTGATCGAGCGCGCGTTCGCCGGAACTTGATCGAGGCTCGCCGGCTCTGTCTCGCAGCCCCTTCCACCACAGGTCTCGCCTTGATCACCACCATCCCGACCTTTCGACCCTCGTTCATTGAACGCAACCCGCGCCAGATCCTGGGGCTGATCGCGCTGGTGTGCGTCGGCATGCTCGCGTTTGGCCTGTATCTGCAGCACGTGGTGGGCCTGGAGCCGTGCCCCATGTGCATCGTGCAGCGTTATGCGCTGATCGCGGTGGCGCTGGTGGCCGGCATCGCGGCGTTCTTGCGCAGCCGTGTCGCACTGTGGACCGGGGTGGGTGTGATGGCCGTCTTTGCCGTGTTCGGCGCCGGCGTGGCCGCGCGGCAAAGCTGGCTGCAGTGGTACCCGCCCGAAATCATGAGTTGCGGGCGCGATTTCTTCGGGATGATCGAGTCATTCCCGCTGCGCCGAGCCATTCCGATGATCTTTCGTGGCAGCGGTGATTGCTCGGTCATCGACTGGACTTTCCTGGGCCTGTCGATTGCGAACTGGTCGTTCCTCAGCTTCACCGCGATTGCACTGGCGGCGGTCGCGCTCTGGCTCAAGCGCGCGCCCGCCTGAAGCCGGGCTGAGCGTTCAGCTCAGCTTCTTCACCAGCACCTGACTCTTGCGGTCCCAGTTGTACTTGCGCTTGCGGGCCTCGGGCAGCCAGTCGGCGTTGACCTGCACAAAACCGCGTTTGATGAACCAGTGCATGGTGCGGGTGGTGAGCACGAAGATGCTTTGCAGGCCCTGGGCCTTGGCCCGCACTTCAATGCGCTTGAGCAGCCGCTCGCCATCGCCCTGGCTTTGTGTGTCGGGCGACACGGTGAGTGCGGCCATCTCGCCGGTGCGCGCTTCCGGGTAGGGGTAGAGCGCGGCACAGCCGAAGATCACGCCGTCGTGTTCGATGATGGTGTAGTTGCCGGCGTCGCGTTCGATCTCGGTGCGGTCGCGCTTGACCAGCGTGCCGTCTTTCTCGAACGGCTCGATCAGCGCCACGATGCCGCTCACGTCGTCCATGGTGGCCTCGCGCACGCTCTCCAGTTTTTCATCCACCACCATGGTGCCGAAGCCATCGTGGGTGTAGATCTCCAGCAGCAGCGCGCCATCCACCGCAAACGGCAGGATGTGGCTGCGCTCCACGCCGCCTTCGCAGGCGCGGATGCAGTGCTGCAAGTAAAACGCCGGGTCCGTGGGTTGGGTGGGTGCGGGCAGGCCGGCGAGCAGCTTCTTGGCGTCGGCCAGCGGAATCTCGGTGTCGATGTCGCTCTCGGGGTCGGTCAGGTCGGTGCGCAGGCCCGGCACCTCGGTGAGGAACATCAGCTTGTCGGCCTGCAGCGCGATGGCCACCGACGTCGCCACGTCTTCCATGCTGAGGTTGAACGCCTCGCCAGTGGGCGAGAAGCCGAAAGGCGAGAGCAGCACCATGGCACCCATGTCGAGCGTGCGCTGGATGCCTTCTGTGTCGATCTTGCGCACCAGGCCCGAATGCAGGAAGTCCACGCCATCCATCAGGCCCACGGGGCGCGCGGTGATGAAGTTGCCCGAGATCACACGCACCGTGGCGCCGGCCATGGGGGTGTTGGGCAGGCCCTGGCTGAACGCGGCCTCGATCTCATAGCGCAGCTGGCCCGCAGCTTCCTGCGCGCAGTCCAGCGCCACCTCGTCGGTGATGCGCATGCCGTGCGAGTACCTGGCTTCGTGACCCTTGAGGCGCAACTGCTCGTTCACCTGTGGGCGGAAACCGTGCACCAGCACGATTTCCACGCCCATGCTCTGGATCAGCGCGAGGTCCTGCGCCAGTTTCTCCAGCTTGCCGGCTGCGATGGCCTCGCCCGCGATGCCCACCACCAAGGTGTTGCCGCGGTGCTTGTGGATGTATGGCGCGACCGAGCGGAACCAGGGAACGAAGGTGAAATTGAAGACGGTGGACATGTTGGGTCAGGCTTTGATCAATTGGAGCTTGTCGGGGGGCAGCAGGCGGGTGAAGTCGCGGTCAAACGTGCACAGGGTTTCGCCGACTTGCAGCACGGTGGCGGCGATCCAGGCGTCGGACACGAGATTGCCACTGGCCTGATGGCTCAGGCACATCTCTCGGAGGCCGGACCAGGCGGCACCCGAGGCCTGGTAGTCCACCCCCGGGCAGGCCAGCAGCGTGTCGACAAAGGTCACCACATCTTCCGGCGCATCGATCTGTTTGAACACCCTGGGGTTGGTGGTGACCCGCAAAAAGCCAGTGACCACCATGCCCAGCAACACCAGTGGCGTGTGTTTGAAAGCGGCCTGCTGGACAGCATCGTTCAGCCAGGCTCGAGCAGGGTTGTGGTGAGGGTGATCGGGGCGGAAGGCTGCGACCAGCACGTTGACATCGGGCGTCATGAAACCCGACCAGCCCGTTGGTCGGCGTCCATCGCATCCATCATGGAGCGGTGGCTGTCGGGGTTGATGCCTGGCATCAGACCGCCTTGGGCTTTCGAGACCGGCAGCGCGGGAATGACCACGGGCACGGCTCCTGCCGCTGGCTGCGCATAGCTGGCCACAAACTCGCGGATTTTGGCGCTCAGCGAAGTGCCTTCCTGAATGGCTTTGATGCGGGCCTGCTTCACGAGGTTTTCGTCAAGAGAAATGGTCAGATTGGTCATGTTCAAACTCCGGTCTGGCAACACGCAAACACGTGCTGCACGTGAACCTGTGCCCTGCGATAATACCGCCGTGAACGACCCTGTCAATTCCCCCAACGCCGCCCGGCCGCCCAAGCCCCTGAACATCGAATTTCCCGAATCGCTGCCCGTGTCCGCGCGCCGCCACGAGATCGAGGCGGCCATGCGCGAGCACCAGGTGGTGATCGTGTGTGGTGAAACCGGCTCCGGCAAGACCACCCAGATCCCGAAGATTGCGCTGGCCATGGGCCGAGGCAAGTGCAACGCAAAGCCTGGCCAGCGCGGCCAGATGATCGGCCACACGCAACCGCGGCGCATTGCGGCCTCCAGCGTGGCCAAGCGCATCGCCGAGGAGTTGAAGACGCCGCTGGGCGACGTGGTCGGTTTCAAAGTGCGCTTCCAGGACCGGTTGTCGAAAGACGCGTCCGTCAAGCTCATGACCGACGGCATCCTGCTGGCCGAGACGCAGACCGATCCCGACCTGCGCGCTTACGACACCATCATCATTGACGAGGCGCACGAGCGCAGCCTCAACATCGACTTCCTGCTCGGCTACCTGCGCCAGTTGCTGCCGCGCCGGCCCGACCTGAAGGTGGTGGTGACCTCGGCCACCATCGATGCCGACCGCTTTGCGCAGTACTTCGCCTCCAAACGCGGCCCGGCCCCGGTGCTCATGGTCTCGGGCCGTACCTTCCCGGTGGAGGTGCGCTGGCGCCCGTTTGAAGAGAGCCGCGATTACGACCTGAACAGCGCGATCACGGATGCGGTGGACGAACTCTGGCGCGGGCCTCTGGGTGGTGACATCCTGGTTTTCCTGCCCGGTGAACGCGAGATCCGCGAAGCCGCCGACCACCTGCGCAAGCACCTGAGCCACATCCCCACGCTGCGCAACGCCGAGGTGCTGCCGCTGTTCGCGCGCCTGTCGCAGGCCGAGCAGGACCGCATCTTCCAGGAACATGGTGGACGGCGCATCGTGCTCTCGACCAACGTGGCCGAGACCTCGCTCACAGTGCCCGGCATCCGCAACGTGATCGATGTGGGCACCGCGCGCGTGAAGCGCTACAGCTTCCGCCAGAAGGTGGAGCAGCTCATGGTGGAGCCGATCAGCCAGGCCGCGGCCAACCAGCGCGCCGGGCGTTGCGGCCGCGTGGCCGACGGCATCTGCATCCGTCTGTACGACGAGGCCGGTTTCAACGCCCGCCCGAAATTCACCGACCCCGAGATCCTGCGCAGCTCGCTCGCGGGCGTGATCCTGCGCATGAAGGCGCTGCGCCTGGGCGCGGTGGAAGACTTCGCCTTCATCGAGGCCCCGCAAAAGCGCGCCATCGTCGACGGCTACCAGCTGCTGGCCGAGCTCGGCGCGGTGGACGACAACAACGAACTCACATCGATTGGCCAGACGCTCTCGCGCCTGCCGCTGGACCCTCGCGTGGGCCGCATGATCCTGGAAGCGCAGCAGCGCGGCGCACTCGACGAGGTGATGGTGATCGCTTCGGCCCTGAGCGTGCAGGACGTGCGCGACCGACCGCTGGACAAACAGGCCCAGGCCGACCAGGCACACGCCAAGTTCGATGACGAGAAGAGCGAGTTCAGCGGCACGCTCAAGCTCTGGAAATGGCTCGAAGACACCAAGGGTGGCCACGGAAAAGACCACAAGCTCAGCCACCGCCAGTACGAAAACCTGCTGCGCGAGAACTTCGTCAACGTGCGACGCGTGCGCGAATGGCGCGACATCCACACCCAGCTGCACACGGTGGTGGCCGAGCACAAGTGGCAGATCAACACGGCGCCCGCGAGCTACGAGCAACTGCACCTGGCCATGCTGGCCGGCCTCCTGGGCAACGTGGGCCAGAAGAGCGAGGCGGAAGACTGGTACCTGGGCGCGCGCGGCATCAAGTTCTACCGCCACCCGGGCGCCAACCTGAGCAAGAAGCCCGGGCGCTGGATCGTTTGCGCCGAGCTGGTGGAGACCACGCGCCTGTTCGGTCGCGGCATCGCCGGCATCGAGCCGCTGTGGCTGGAACAGGTCGGCTCGCACCTGCTCAAGAAACAGTTGCTGGACCCCCATTGGGAAAAGAAGTCGGCGCAGGTGACGGCCCTGGAGCGCGCCACGCTCTACGGCCTGGTGGTCTACAACAACCGGCGCACCGACTACGGCCGGGTGGACCCGGTGGGCGCCCGCGCCATCTTCATCCGCGAAGCGCTGGTGGCCGGCGACTGGGAGACGCGCCTGCCGTTCCTGGCCGCCAACCAGAAGCTGGTGCAGCAGGTGGCCGAGCTGGAACACAAGTCGCGCCGGCAAGACGTGCTGGTCGACGACGAACTCATCTACGCCTTCTACGACCAGCAGCTTCCTGCGCACATCTGCAACGGCGCAGCGTTCGAGCGCTGGTACCAGGACGAAGTGCGGCGCACACCCAAACTGCTGCTGCTCACGCGTGAAGAACTCATGCGCCACGAGGCGGCGGGCATCACCACGCAGGCGTTTCCCAAAACCCTGCGCCTGGGTGGGGTGGATTGCGCCTGCGAGTATCTGCATGTGCCGGGCGATCCGCGAGATGGCCTGTCGGTCACGCTGCCGATCTTTGCGCTGAACCAGGCCAGCGACGACCGCTGCGACTGGCTGGTGCCCGGCATGCTCAAAGACAAGCTGCTGGCCTTGCTCAAGACACTGCACCAGCGTCCGCGCTCGCGGCTGGTGCCGCTGCCGGCCACGGCCGAACGTTTTGCGCAGGCCTTGTGTGAGCCCGCTGCCTTCGGCGCTGGCAACCTGATGGACGCCCTGCTCAAGTTGGTTCGCGAGGCCACGCAGCTCGACATCCAGCGCAACGACATCAAGGTCGACATGCTCAGCCCACACCACTTCATGCACCTGCGCGTGGTGGACGAACACGGTCGCCAGCTGGGGCAGGGACGCAGCCTGGCCGCGCTCAAGGCCGAGCTGGGCAGCCAGGCGCGGGGGGCCTTTCAGGCCTTGGCTTCGCTCAAGCTGGGCTCGCTTGCTGCAGTCGGCGACCGGTCTTCACCCTCTCCCTCTGGGAGAGGGCAGGGTGAGGGCTCGTCGCGCCCACAAAGCCCTCACCCTCCTTCGACAGGCTCAGGACAGGCCAAGCCTCTCCCAAAGGAAGAGGGGGCCAAGCCCGCAAGCGCCGCACAGCGCCACACCACCTGGGACTTCGGTGAACTGCCCGAACTCATGGAGATCCGCAAGGGCCAGCAATCACTGATCGGATTCCCGGCCCTCATCGACGACGGTGACGCCGTGCGTCTGGAGGTGTTCGACGAGCCCGACGTGGCCAAGGCCCGCCACCGCGAAGGCCTGCGCCGCCTGTGCGCGCTGCAGATCCGCGATGCGCTCAAGTACCTCGAGAAAAACCTGCCCGGCCTGCAGACCATGGCCGCGGCCTACATGCAGGTGGGCAAGGAATCGGGCGGTGGCGGCACGCTGGAAGAGCTGCGCACGCAGATCCTCGAACTCGCGCTGGACCGTGCCTTTCTGGCCGAGCCGCTGCCCACGAACGAGGCCGCGTTCAAGCAACGCGTGGACGAGGGACGAGGGCGCCTGACCTTGATTGCCAGCGAGATCTCACGCAGCGCCGGCGCGATCCTCACCGAATACGCCATCGCAGCGCGCAAGCTCAAGGACAGCAAACCCACCACCGACGTGGCTACCGACGTGGGCCAGCAGCTGGCGCGGTTGGTGCCCAAGAGGTTCTTGCTGCAAACGCCATACGCCCAACTGCAGCACCTTCCGCGTTATTTGAAAGCGGTGCAGTTGCGGTTGGAGAAGCTGCGAGCAGACCCGGCGCGCGACGCCTCAAGGTTGGCCGAGCTGCGCCCGCAAGACCAGCGCTTCTGGCGCCTGGTGGCCGAACGCAAGGGCGTGCAGGACGCGCGCCTGCAGGAACTGCGCTGGTTGCTGGAAGAGCTGCGCGTGAGTTTCTTCGCCCAGGAGTTGCGCACGCCCCAACCCGTCAGCGTGAAACGGCTGGACAAGGCCTGGGCACAACTCCAGCTCTGACGTTCAGCGCGAGGTCAAAGCCACACGGCCGTCGGTCACGCCCAGCGAGGCGTTGGACTTGAGTTGTTTCAGCACCGCTTCCGCGTCTTCACGCGTGGCGAGCTGGTTGATGCGAACCTCAAACTTGCCGTCCTTGGCCACCACGTCGGCCGGATAGCCCGCGGTTTGCAAGCTGGTGCGCAGCGCGTTGGCCTGGGCGCCGCTGGACATGAAACCCGCCACCGTGCGCCATTGACCTCCTTGCAACACGATGCCCTGGCCGGGTTGCATCTCGGCCTGGCCGATGAACTTGGCCAGTTGATCCGGCGTGGCCTGACCCGCGGGCTTCTCGGCCTCACCGGTGAACACGACCCAGAAGGCGCCGGGTTTGTCCAGCATCACACCGGGCTTGTCGTCGCGCATCACCTCAACCTTGCCTTCGAACATGCACACGGCGTCGTGCGCAGCGTCGGTCATGCTCCAGAAATCGGTGCCGCGAATGCCCACGGTGGCGGTGGCCATCTTGAGGTTGATGTCGCGCTTGTTGCCCAGTGCTTTGCTGGAATAGTCGGTGGCGTAGCGGAACACGCCGGTGACCAGGCGCAGCGTGGCCGAGAGTTCGGAGGGACCTGCCGCCTGCGGCTGGCGCACCGCCAGGGTCTCGATCAGAAACTCGGAGTTCTCGCCGAGCTTGATCATGCTGCGGTCGGACATGCGCAGCAGCATGCGGGCGTTGCCGGCGGTGATGGCTTTGTCCGTGGCGCGCAATTGCACGCCGGGCTCGGCCGCGCGGCGCTGGCCATTGCGCTCGACCCAGGCGGGCAACTGGATCGCTTCGACCACGGTGCTGGTGGTCGCGGCACGGGCAATGCCCTGGCTGGCCCAGAGGCCGGCGCCGAGCAGCAACAGACCCAAGGCGTGACGGACGAACAGCCTCGGTGAACGGGCGGCGGGGAGGGGGCGCGATGCGGCTGACGGAAACATGAACAACCTCTTCAAGACAGATGGGGGGTGACAAAAAACTTAAGCATTCCTGACTGTAACTACGCTAACGATCCTGTATCGGATGCAGCGCTCAAGCAAACAAGCCCTCAGTGACACATTTCCGTGAAATATGTCGCGCGCGCGGCGCCTGTGTGTCAGGCTGGCTTGTCCCCTGGTGGGGCTGGGACATGTCTGCGGCGATTGACACTGCGCCAGTCGATGCGGTTCACTGTCCAGCGGGTCACGGTCGTGGCCTGTGTTTCAACGCAGCGGGGTCTACCGATGGATCGTCGTGAATTCGTGGAAAGTTGTGCGCTGGGTGCTGGGTCGCTGGCGGCCACACTGGCTGGCAACGCCTGGGCTGTTGATGCCAAACCCCGCAGCCATGGCCGCGTGCTGCTGGTGGACGAGCTGGGCAAACCGCTCAAGGCCACGCGCTTGCAGGCCCAGACCAACTACGTTTTTCACTACCCGTTCGAGGCCACGCCGGTGTTCCTGCTCGATCTGGGCAAGGCGGCGGCGGCCACGCAACTGCTCACGCGCGACAAGCAGCCTTACCAGTGGCCCGGTGGCGTGGGGCCCAAGCGCAGCCTGGTGGCCTTTTCGGCCATCTGCGCGCACAAGCTGGTGTATCCCACGAAAGACCTGAGCTTCATCAGCTTTCGCAAAGGCGCGGCGGTGAACCCGCAGACACCGAGCAAGGGCAGCGATCTCATCCACTGTTGCGCTGACCACAGCCAGTACGACCCCGCGCGGGGTGCCCAGGTGCTCAATGGGCCAGCCGAACAGCCGCTGTGTGCGGTGTTGCTGGAGCACGATGCGAAGACCGATCAGCTCACCGCCACGGGCACGCTGGGGGGTGAGTTGTTTGACGACTTCTTCAAGAAGTACGAGATGAAGCTGAGTCTGGAGGTGGGGCCGAACGCGAAGCAGGCGGTGGCACGGCAGAGCACCGTGCGCGAACTGGAGCGCTATTGCCGCAACCCCGTGCGGTGCTGAATCAGAGTCTGGCCAGGCGCTTCAAGGCTTCGCGCAGGGTGTCGTCCTTTTTCGCGAAGCAAAACCGCACCACCCGCTGGTCAAACCCGTTGCCGTAAAAGGCCGACAGCGGAATGGCCGCCACGCCGATCTCGCGCGTGAGCCACTGACAGAAATCCCCCTCGGGCAGGTCGCGCTCGGGAACGGCCAGGCTGGAGATGTCCACGCACTGGAAGTAGGTGCCTTCGCCTGCGAGCATGCGAAAGCGCGTGGCTGACAGCCCTTCGCGAAACAGGTCGCGCTTGCGCTGATAAAACGCGCCGAGTTCGAGGTAAGGCGCGGGGTTGGCCATGTAGGTAGCCAGGGCGTGCTGCACCGGCGTGTTCACCGTGAACACATTGAACTGGTGCACCTTGCGGAACTCGGCGGTGAGCGCGGCAGGTGCCACCACGGTGCCCACCTTCCAGCCGGTCACGTGGTAGGTCTTGCCGAAGCTGCTCACGATGAAGGCGCGCGCCGCCAGGCCCGGGAAGCGCGCGGCGCTCTGGTGCTGTTGGCCGTCGAACACCATGTGTTCGTACACCTCGTCGCTGATCAACAGCACGTCGGTGGGCGCCAGCAAATCTTGCAGGCGCTGCATGTAGGCCGCGCTCCACACGGTGCCG
>JBKBWW010000031.1:0-31164 GCA_046314475.1 Hydrogenophaga sp. | reverse complement strand
GGAACACGCGTTTTTCGTACAGGCGGCGGTCCAGGTGGATCTCGCAGTTGCCGGTGCCCTTGAATTCTTCAAAGATCACCTCGTCCATGCGGGAGCCGGTGTCGACCAGCGCGGTGGCGATGATGGTCAGCGAGCCGCCTTCTTCGATCTTGCGGGCGGCGCCAAAGAAACGCTTGGGGCGTTGCAGCGCGTTGGCGTCCACACCACCGGTGAGCACCTTGCCGCTGGAGGGCAGCACGTTGTTGTAGGCGCGGGCCAGGCGGGTGATGGAGTCGAGCATGATCACGACGTCCTTGCCGAGCTCGACCAGTCGCTTGGCGCGCTCGATCACCATCTCGGCCACGTGCACGTGGCGCGCGGCGGGTTCATCAAAGGTGGAGGCAATGACCTCGCCGCGCACGGTGCGCTGCATTTCCGTCACTTCTTCCGGGCGCTCGTCCACCAGCAGCACCATGAGCACCACCTCGGGGTGGTTGGCGGAGATGGCATGGCAGATGTGCTGCATCATGACTGTCTTGCCGCTCTTGGGCGGCGCCACGATCAGCGCGCGCTGGCCGCGGCCGATGGGCGCAATGATGTCGATGACACGGCCGGTGATGTTCTCTTCGCTCTTGATGTCCCGCTCCAGGCGCATCTGTTCCTTGGGGAACAGCGGCGTCAGGTTCTCGAACATGATCTTGTGCTTGTTGTCCTCGGGGGGCAGGCCGTTGATCTTGTCGAGCTTGTTGAGCGCGAAGTAACGTTCACCGTCCTTGGGGATGCGGACTTCGCCCTCGATCATGTCGCCGGTGTGCAGGTTGAAGCGGCGGATCTGGCTGGGCGAGATGTAGATGTCGTCGGTGCTGGCGGTGTAGCTGGTGTCCGGCGCGCGCAGGAAACCGAAACCGTCGGGCAGCACTTCCAGCACGCCGTCGGCGTACACCAGCTCGCCGCCTTTGGCGCGCTTCTTGATGATGGCGAACATCAGCTCCTGCTTGCGCATGCGGCCGGTGTTTTCAATCTCAAGCGCTTCAGCCTGCTTGAGGACTTCAGACACGTGCAGTGCCTTGAGTTCGTTGAGGTGCATGGAATTCACTCCGGAAGGGAGTTGAGTCGGGAACCGGGGGAGGGGGCGCTGGCGTCCGGATGTCGGACGGTACGCAAATGAGGGGCGGGGTCTGTCGGATCCGCCTGCGAGAAATTATGACAGGAAAAGAAAGCCGCTGAAAAGGTGCCCGGGCATTGCACCCAGGCACGCGTCAAACGAAATCAGGCCAGTTGCTGGTCGATGAATGCGGTGAGCTGTGCCTTGCTCATGGCGCCGACCTTGGTGGCAGCCAGCTGACCGTCCTTGAACAGCATCAGCGTGGGGATGCCGCGGATGCCGAACTTGGCTGGGACGTCGCGGTTGTCGTCCACGTTGAGCTTGGCGATCTTGAGCTTGCCGTCGTAGGAGCCGGCCACTTCATCGAGGATGGGGGCAATCATCTTGCAAGGGCCGCACCACTCGGCCCAGAAGTCGACCAGGACGGGCGCCTGCGCTTCCAGCACATCGGCCTGGAAGCTTGCATCGGAAACGTGTTTGATCAGGTCGCTCGCCATGATTCATCCTAAAAAACGTTGAATGGGGAGGTTAAAGTTTGGGCACATGCGCGGGCTTCAAGAGCTTGAAGGTCACCGCCGGCCAACCGGTCCGCGCCATTGTGACAGAAACCCCCATTTCATGACGCCTGCCAACCCGCCTTCCGAATCCGGTCTTCCCGCCTTGTCCGGGCGAGCAAGCGAAGGCGGTGCCAGCGATTGGGCTTGGGTGATCAAGGACCTGTCGCAGGTGTTGGCGCAGCGTGGTGTCGAGCCCGGCCGCGCGGTGGTGTTGGTGCCTTACGCGCAGCTCATGGACGTGGGCCGGCGCGCCTGGTCCACCCACCATCCCGACGGCTTTGTGCCGAGGTTCGAGTCGAGCCGCAACTGGGTCGCATCGCTACAGCCTTTTGTGCCGGGCCCCACCGACCTGAGCATGGACACGGCGCGCGACAGTCTCGTGGCCTCGGCCTTCATCGATCGCGTGGCGCCTGCGCGGGCCGACGCCGAGTTGCGCGCTGTCATGGGCACGCGTCTGGTGGAGGCTGCGCGGCAACTCGCACCGCTGGCCGCAGCGGTGCCACCAGAACAGCGCACGGCCTGGGCCGAATCGCTGCGTCAGGACCTGCTGCCAGGCCCCGCTTCGCTGCAATGGGAGGGCCTGGTGGCCACGCTGGCGCTGACCTGGGTCAGCACGTCCGCCTACGCCACCGACGTGTTGTGGAGCCCACAGGCCGGCCCGGGGATGGGCGCAGAGGCCTTGGTGGTGCTGCAAGGTTTTCAGACCGATCCGCTGGCTGCTGCGCTGGCGAAGCATTGGGGGGCGCGCGCGCTGGGCCTCTCGTGGAGCGTGGACCCGTCCGACGGCGTGGGCTGGGCGCTGCACGCCTGCGATGACGCCGAAGACGAAGCACAGCGCGCAGCCGCCTGCGTGATTGCGAGGGTCAATCAAGGTCAGCAGCCCGTGGCCTTGATCGCCACCGACCGCCTGCTCACCCGGCGCATAAGCGCACTGTTGCACGGCGCGGGCGTGGCGGTGCGCGACGAGACCGGCTGGAAGCTCTCCACTACCCACGCCGCCGCGCAGCTCATGAGCCTGCTGCGCGCGGCTTCACCGCGTGCGTCCATGGACGATGTGCTGGACCTGCTCAAGCAAGCCCCGCGCTGGCCGGAGGAGGCCGTGCTCACGCTGGAGCAGCTGGCGCGCGATGCCGGTGTGTCGCAGTGGCGCGCCGCGGTGCGCACAGCCAGCCTGGCGCACGCAATGCCGGAGGGTCTGGTCGAGATCCTGAGCGCTCTGCAGTCGCCGCGCAGCCTCGTGCTGTGGCTGGACGCCGTGGCGCAAGCCTTGAAAGCCACAGGACTGTGGGACGCGCTTCAAGCCGACGCGGCGGGTCAACAAGCCTTGCAGGTGCTGAGGCTGGAAGAGGGTGCCGCACGCGAACTCTCCGACATTGGTGAGACCTCGGCCGAGGCGGCGACCAGCCGAGCGGGTGGACGCAAACCGCTCGCCCTGTTCACGGCGTGGGTGCGCGACGTGCTGGAGGGCGCTACGTTCATGCCTCGCGGCACCGGTGAAGCGGCCGTAGTGATCCTGCCGATGGCCCAGATGCTCGGACGCTCGTTCGCCGCCACGGTGGTGCCTGGGTGCGACGAGGTGCATCTCAACCCCAGCCCCGAGCCGCCTGGCTCGTGGACGGCAGTGCAGCGCGAGCTGTTGGGCCTGCCCTCGCGCGAGACGCTGGCCCAGGCGGCTGCGAGCGCCTGGCAGTCGTTGCTGCGTTTGCCGCGGCTGGACGTTTTGTGGCGCACGCAGGACATGGGTGAACCGGTGATGCCGAGTGCGTGGGTGCTGGCGCTCCAAGCGGAAGCAGCGCACAGCGCGGACGACCCGCGCACACCGAAGACGCTGGTCTCAACCCCTGCTGTGCGCCCCGCGCCCTCGGCTGCCGACGTGTTGCCCGGTGCGCTCTCCGCCAGCGCCTACCAGGACCTGCGCGATTGCCCCTACAAGTTCTTTGCATTGCGCCAGCTGCGGCTCGTCGACGCACCCGAACTCGCGGCTGAGCCCGACCAGCGAGACATGGGCAACTGGCTGCACGCAGTGCTGCGTTCGTTCCACGAGCAACGCGGCGAAGCTCGCCCCGGCACCGGTGCCGACCGCGCCGCGCTCGACCAGCTCGCCACCGAGACCGCTGCCGCCATGGGCCTGAACGCAGGCGAGGGCGGCGCGGGCTTTCTGCCCTACGAGGTGGTGTGGCCCGCCATCCGCGATGGTTACCTTGAATGGCTGGCCACGTTTGAAGCCACGGCCGATCGACAAGGCCCGCGCTTTGTGAAGGCCGAAGCGGTGATGACATCCACCGTGGGCCCATGGAAGCTTTACGGCAAGCTCGACCGCGTGGATGCGCAGGACAGCCCGGAAGGCCCGATCCCGTTCGTGATCGACTACAAAACCGAAAGCCGCAAGACCACCACCGACCGCTTGAAAGAGCCGCTGGAAGACGTGCAACTGGCGTTCTACGCCGCGCTGCTGCCCGACGACACCTTGCGCGCGGCCTACCTGAGCATCAACGACCGGTCCGGTTCGACAGCAAACGACGGTGCGACCAAACTGGTGGAACACATCGAAGTGCTGGAAACGCGCGAGCAGCTGCGCGCCGGCCTCTCGCACGACATGGCCCGTGTGGCCGCCGGCCACCCCATGCCCGCGCTGGGCGAAGGCCGTGTGTGCGAGTTCTGCAAGGCCCGCGGCCTGTGCCGCAAAGATTTCTGGAGCCTTGGATGAACGCGGTTGCCGCCTACCGCATCAACGGCACACCCGTGTCCCGCGAAGCCTTTTATGCGCTGGCCTGTGACCCGGCGCGCAGCATCGCAGTGGAAGCGTGTGCCGGCGCCGGCAAGACCTGGATGCTGGTCTCGCGCATCCTGCGCGCGCTGCTCGACGGTTGTGCACCGCAAGACATTCTGGCCATCACCTTCACCAAAAAGGCCGCCGGCGAAATGCGCAAGCGCCTGGGCGAAGAGTTGCGGCGCTGGGCCGATCTGTCGGACGCTGAGCTGGTGGATGTCCTGCAGCAGCGCGGATTGAGCGCCGCAGACGCCGAGCGCCGAGCGCCGGAAGCGCGAAGCCTGCACGCGCGCGTCACGACCCTGGGTCGGCCGGTGCAGGTGCGCACCTTCCACAGCTGGTTCGCCGCCTTGCTGCGCGGCGCGCCGCTGTCGGTGCTGCAGGAGCTGCAATTGCCGGTGCAGTACGAGCTGCTTGAAGACGACACGCAGGCGGTGGAACAGGTGTGGCCGCGTTTTTACGGCGCGCTCGCTGCGAGTGCGCCTGACCGCCAGGATTTTGTGGATGCGGTGACCACACACGGCCGTTTTCAGACGCAGCAGGCGCTGCGCAAGGCCTTGCAGAAACGCGTGGAGTTCGCGCTCGCCGATGCAGCGGGCGTGGTGCAGACCTCGGTGGATGCCATGGCCGAGCAGTTTCCCGAGTTCGCCGGCTTCGACGATCCGCTCCAGTGGCTGGTGGACCACGCGCCCACCCGCAGTCTGTTGTCGGGAGCCGCCATCGCCCTCGGCCGCGCCAGCGCGGTGACGTTTGCGGCCAAGGGCGTCGAATTGGAGAAGGCCCTCACCGGCCTGAACGGTGCCGGTGTGATGGACGCGCTGCTCACGCAAAAGAGTGAGCCGCGCAAGTTCAGCGACAAGCTCGCCGGCATTGACCAGGTGCGCGCTGCGCAAGAGATTGCGCTGCGCGTGCTGGCTGCCCGTTCGCAACACCAGGCCTGGTTGCACCACCAGCGCATGGCACGGCTCACGCGCGTGTTGCTCACCAGCTTTGCAGCGCTCAAACACGAGCGCGGCTGGGTCGACATGAACGACGTGGAGTCCGCCGCGCGCCGTCTGCTGGGCGACGCTGAACTGTCCGGCTGGTTGCAGCAGCGGCTGGACGCGCGGGTGCGCCACGTGCTGATCGACGAGTTTCAGGACACCAACCCGCTGCAGTGGCAGGCGCTCTACGGTTGGCTCTCGGCCTACGCCGGCGCCGGCCCGGGCGAGGCGCCGTGCGTGTTTCTGGTGGGCGACCCCAAGCAATCCATCTACCGATTCCGCCGCGCCGAGCCGCAGGTGTTCAAGGCCGCGCAGGGCTTCGTGGTGCAAGGCCTCGCGGGCGCCTTGCTCAGCTGTGACCATACCCGCCGCTGTGCGCCCGCCGTGGTGGACGCGCTCAACAGCGCCATGCTCGCCGCTGTGCAGGCCGGCGAATACAGCAGCGACTTCCGCGAGCACACCACCGAGAGCCACGAGACCGGTGAGGTGGTGGCCTTGCCGCAGGTGCCGCGCAGTGCGCGCGAGCGCGACGGCGGCGCAGGCGGTGAAGCCTCCTGGCGCGACAGCCTGACCACGCCGCGCGTGCTGCTCGAAGACACCATGTCGGCGCTGGAAGCGCGCCAGGCGGCCGACTGGATCGCCGCCGAGATTGCCTCAGGCCGCTTGAGCCCCGACGGTTTGATGGTGCTGGCGCGCCGGCGCGAGCGCCTGGCCTGGATGTTCGAGGCACTGCGCGAACGCGGCATTGCCAGCGAACAGCCCGAGAAGCTGGATCTGTGTGACGCGCCTGCCGTGCAGGACGTGGTGGCGCTGCTGGACGCGCTGGTCTCGACCCGCCACGACCTGAGCCTGGCGCGGGCGCTGAAGTCGCCGTTGTTCGGCTGGAGCGACGAAGCGCTGGCCTGGGTGGCCCGGCTGCAGCAGCACTGGACCGTGCGGCCTGGCGCAGACGCCAAGCCGGTCAAGCCTTCGTGGTGGACGGTCTTGCAGCGCTTCGCCGACTTGCCCGCGCACGACAGAACGGCCGCGCCGTCGGTGCCCGACCCACTGGCCAAGGACTTCGCCGACACGGCCGCACGGCTCCTGCGCTACCAACAGTGGGTGCAAAGCCTGCCGCCGCACGACGCGCTCTCCGCCATCTACGGCCACAGTGACCTGCTCGCGCGCTTTGCACAAGCAGTGCCCGCCAGCCAGCGCGCGGGCGTGCTCGCGCAACTGCGCGATCTGCTGGCCAACGCACTCGCGCAAGACGGCGGGCGGCTCCTCACGCCGTACCGCTTCGTGCGTGCGCTCAAGGCCGGCGGCATCAAGGCCACGCCCACGCACAACAGCGGCGCCGTGCGCCTGCTCACCATCCACGGTGCCAAGGGCCTGGAGGCCGACACCGTGCTCATGCTCGACACCGACACCGGCGCTTCGCGCCCCGAGAGCATGGGCGTGCTGATCGACTGGCCGGGTGAAGCGCCGGTGCCCAAGCGCTTCGTGTTTCTGGCCAGAGAGAAGAACCCGCCGGCTTGCGCGGCCCATGCGCTCGCACTGGAACAGCAGGCCCGTTCGCTGGAAGAACTCAACGCCTTGTACGTGGCGCTCACGCGCGCCGAATCGCGGCTGGTGATCTCCAGCTTCGAGCCTTACTCGCGAGCCACCGGCGCCACCACGTGGTACGAGCGCCTGTTGCCGCTCGCGCAGCCGATGGAAAAACCCGACGTACCCGTCCCGTGCGACCTCGCAGCAGTGTCGGAAGCCGACACCTTCGATCTTCTTGAGTTGCCAGCCTTGACGTTCTCGTCAAGCGCCGCAACACCCCAGCCGATGCAGCCGTTACCAGCCGACGACGAGCGCACCCGTATCGGTCTCGCGCTGCACCGTTTGCTGCAGTGGCACCCCACACCCGCGCAGGGCTTCGACTGGACTTCCGCGCACACGCAAGCCGTGGCCCGCGAGTTTGCGCTCAGCCCCGCTCAGGCCAGTCAGGCGCAAACGATGGCACGGCGCATCGTGCAAGGCGAAGCCGCGTGGGCCTGGGATGGTGCTGTGGTCGACACCACCGGCAACGAGGTCGACATCTTTCATGTGGGCGAGCTGCTGCGCCTGGACCGACTGGTGCGGCGCTCCGACACCGGCGAGTGGTGGGTGCTCGATTTCAAGAGCGCTGAGAATCCGGAACAGCAACTGGACCTGCTGACCAAGATGCAGCGTTACCGCCAGGCGGTGCAAGCCGCACGGCCCGGCGCAGCGGTGCGCCTGGCCTTCATCAACCTGCACGGTCGCCTGATCGAACTGCAAGACCCATCGATCACTTCATGAGCGACTTCAACGCAATGCCCTCCCTCCACGTGGACGTGGCCATCATCGGAGGCGGCCCAGCCGGCCTCATGGCCGCCGAGGTTCTGAGCCGCGCTGGCCTGGCCGTGCACCTGTTCGACGCCATGCCCTCGGTCGGGCGGAAGTTTCTGCTGGCCGGCAAGGGTGGGCTGAACCTCACGCACGCCGAGCCGTTGGACGATTTCGTCACGCGCTATGGCGCAGCGCAAGACCGTGTGCAGGCGCTCTTGCAACGCTGGGGTCCACAGGCCGTGCGCGACTGGACCACCGGCCTGGGTATCGAGACCTTCGTGGGCACCTCGAACCGCGTCTTCCCCGCCGACATGAAAGCCGCGCCCCTGCTGCGCGCCTGGCTGCACCGCCTGCGCCATCCGGGTGAGGGCGGTGTGCCGGTGGTGTTTCACATGCGCCACCGCTGGCAAGGATGGGACGATGGAGCCGATGTACCGCTGGTGTTTGACGCGCCTTCTGGTCGGGTGCAGGTGCAAGCCCGCGCCACCGTGCTCGCCCTGGGCGGCGCCAGCTGGGCCCGCCTCGGGTCCGACGGCGCTTGGCTGCCTTGGCTGCAAGCGGCCGGCGTGGCAGTGAACCCGCTGCTGCCGAGCAACTGCGGTTTTGAGGTGGCGGGCTCGGCCGCCCACGGTGTGGCGCAGGGTTGGAGCGCGCACTTCAGCGAACGCTTCGCCGGCCAACCCTTCAAGTCGGTAGCCATTCGCTCCACCGACAGCCAGGGCCAGCAGTTCCACCGCAAGGGCGAGTTCGTGGCCACCGCCACCGGCGTCGAGGGCAGCCTCATCTACGCCGCCTCCAGCCTACTGCGCGACGAGATCGCGCGCAGCGGCCAGGCCACCTTCGAGTTGGATTTGATGCCCGACCGCAGCGCCGAGCATGTGCTGGCTCAGGTGATGCACCCGCGCGGATCGCGCAGCCTGTCGAGCCACCTCAAGAGCCGGCTCGGCCTGGACGGCATCAAGATGGGCATCCTGCACGAGCGGCTGGACAAGGATGCGATGAACGACCCTGCGCGACTCGCCGCCGCCATCAAGGCCTTGCCACTCACGGTGAGCGCCACCCGGCCCATTGACGAGGCGATCAGCAGCGCGGGTGGGGTGCGTTGGGCGGCCTTGAACCCGAACCTGATGGTCGAGGCAAAGCCGGGCTTGTTTTGCGCCGGCGAGATGCTGGACTGGGAAGCTCCCACCGGCGGTTATCTGCTCACGGCCTGCCTGGCCAGTGGTGTGGTGGCGGGCGAGGGCGTGCGCCGCTGGATCGAAAGTGTGCGAGCCTGACTCAGGTCAGCGCGCTCAGGTCCAACGTGTAGGACTTGCCGATCCACAAGGCGCCATCGCGGTGGTCGCTCAGCGCGTCGCCGGTGTTGGGATGAATCAACACATCCAGCGCGCCATGGTTGAGCGACAGCCAGCCCACCACATGCGAGAACTCGGACGCATCAAAAGCCACCTGATAGGTCCAGGCGCGATGCGGCCCGACCGGTTCTTCGTGGAACCGCCCGATCTGCACCCTCGCAGCGAGTTCGGAGGCAATGATTTCGCGCAGTAACCATGCAGCGTCTCGGCTGTCGGCACCGAAGTACACGTGGGCGTGCCAACTGGTGATGGAAGCGGGATCGCGCGAGGGCATGGGAGAGAGAAGAAGGTGACGAGCCTTGACATCGCCCGATTGCCGAAATAATCCAATCAAATCAAAGACTTAGAAGAGTCGTTGTCGCCGCAAGTGATACAAGGAAGTGCCACAGCGAGCCACCATGGTAGCAGCGGAGAGAGGGTCTCGGAACCGAGATGGTCTCGGCGTTGGTCTGGTTCTTTTCTGGGATGCTCCCCATGATCCTCTGACGTGCAATCGGCACGGATCACCGAGAGACCATCAGCATGACTTTGACCTTCGCCAGCCTCACCCTCGAAATCACCCGAGGCCACCTCTACGTGGAACTCGCGGGCCGCAGCGCGGTGTTCATCGAGTTCGGCACGGGGCTGCCCTGGAACGACTTCGCGAGGCAGCGCAGCAGCAATGACCTGGAACTCTGGGGGCTCGGTATGCACGCGGTGGTGAGCCGGAAGGAGCCCCCGAGCTTGGTCGCTTGAAGGCGTCGGGTATCAGGGGAATGTTTTTCAGCAGAAATCTGAGAGGCCCCTCGATCAAACTCGGAAGCTGGGTTCCCCCCCGGTGGTGGGGTGCACACCTCAATGTGCGGCAAGAACCTACGTGGTTGCACTACTTGTTGGCCGCGTTGTCGCTAGGAGATGTGCCTGACCCATAGCTCTGTCGAGCAGGACTACACCGTCGAAGTCGGTTGAGTAGGTGGCATCCAATGTGTGGGTGGGAATGTGCACCGCCGTGGAGCCAGTAAAGCCTTCTGCGACGATGAGCAGATAGACAGTTGAAGTCTTTTGTCGGTAAGCACTCAGCCGGGGTTCTTTTCCATGTATCGCCTTGCGGAGTCTTGCCGGATCGAGAGAACCAACCGGCCATGCCTCTGCCGAGTGCCACCGCTCGAACTGCCAGCCCTCGATGTAATGAACAAACACGGTCGATACGTAGGTCCAGAGAGGAGTCCCCCAGCAATCGACCCGAACTCTCCAGTCTTCCCCCGCACGGCCTGCGGCGTGCTGAAGCACGAGGCTTGAGATCAGCTTCGCGGCTTCCTCTCTCTCAGCAGGTCGTGCCAGATCGACCTCGCGCCGAAACAAAACGGCGACATCTATGCCAAGTCCCAGGTTGGCGATGTTCCGCGCTCTTGTGCATACCTTCCTACGCCTTGCCTCACCGTTTTTCACAGTCTCATTCACTAGTTCAGTAACCTCGATCCCGACGGAGAGTGCGCCACTTTCAAGCACTACATCGGGACTTTCGCTGGGTACCTCAACGCCCAACTCATCAGGCCACACCTCAGGCAGTGCTTCACGCGCGATGCGTACAAAAGCGATCTCGCGAGTTTTCTTTATGTCGGGGCTGTTTTGGCGCATCTCCAGCCCGATCCGCTTGCGAGTGTTCAATTACCGCCCCTTACGCCTGTTTGCTTCACCGACCAACCTCACGAACTCGGCCTCCAGCTTGTCGGCATTCGCTCCGTAATGGGCCTCTCGATGATGTGAGGCACATAGGGCAATCACGTTGTCCACGGTGTCAGGCCCCTGGCTTGCCAAACGGATGATGTGGTGGGCTTCCAAGTACGGGACTCCGTCCGCCGTCACGAAGTCTTCTTTCCCACAATACTCACAGCGTCCCCTAGCCCTGGCTATGACGTACCTGCGCACGGCGTCGTCTCGCCTGTAGCCCTGTGCGTAGCCCAATACTCGTCCTGGGTTCGACATTCCTGGTGGTGGCGCATCCAGGTCATCCAACGCATTTTTTTGCGGGACGATGGATGTAATAGGGCCGCTTATGGCTTCCGCCGCGCTCACTTCACCCACGATGTATGCGGCGATGCCCTCTGGCTCCTCCTTGAAGCGCAGCACCAATAGGGACTCTTCCACGAATGTCTTGCGAGTCCTCGGCTCGGCGCTGGGGTCTTCTGCGTAGCAAAGGATGCCTAGAGCCTCCACTCCCTCCCTCATCACGATGTCGATGAAGCGGCGCATTTCTGTAGCCCCGCGCTTGGTCTGATGGGGAGCCCCGGAGGTTCGCCAGTACAGGTGGCGGCCGTTTACGAAGTTGTCAGCCCAGGCGGTGAACACCGCGCGACGCCTCTCAGGGGAGTAAGCAGACCATGAATTCCTGATGTTTTTCAGCGGCGTACCCAACTGGTCGCAGAAGGCAGAGAAGGACACTGTGTTCCTGGTCGGTTTTGGGAGTGCTGCAATCACGTCCATTGGGCTTCCTTGTTCGATTGTCTTCAGTTGATCGTAGCGGTGCGTCACATCGGGAATGCCGAGTGTCAACAAACGATGGTTTCCGACACCCTAGCGGCGGCCTCTGTGAGGATGTTGGAAAAATAGGGGTTGACGGTTATTGACATCTTGGAGATACTGACACCCATTTCCAACATCAAGGCAGGACATGCGAACCTTCGGATACGGGCGGGTCAGTACCGCAGACCAGACCACCAACAACCAACGGCAGGAGCTTCAGGCGAAGGGCTACGCCATCGAGCCCCACCGCTGGTTCACCGACACCATCAGCGGCAAGGTGCCCGCCAAGGAGCGCCCGCAGTTCGCCAGGATGCTCGACAAGCTGGAGAAGGGTGACCTCCTGGTGGTCGCCAAGTTGGACCGTCTGGGGCGCGACATGATCGACGTGATGCAGACCCTGCGCGATCTCACGGAGCGGGGCATCCGCGTGAAGGTCGATGCCCTGGGCGACTCAGACCTGACCAGCACGGCGGGGAAGGCGGTTGTCGGCATCCTGGCCGTGGTGGCAGAAATGGAGCGGGACATGCTGGTGGAGCGCACTCAGGCGGGCCTCGCAAGGGCGAAGGCTGAGGGGAAGCAGTTGGGCCGCCCTACCAAAACCAGCGACGCCGACCGGGCTGCCATCAGGGCTCGCCTGGAGGCCGGAGAGACGGTCTCTCAATTGGCTCGGGACTTCGGCATCAGTCGCGCCACGGTCATCAGCATTCGCGAGGCGGTTCCTGCGTAGTCCGCCATGCTCCCGGCCCTGGCCCACGGTTGCCTTCAGTGGCTCCGGGGGTTCATTTTTGCCCGCCGCAACCCGGCCCAAGGATTCCCCCATGTCCACCGCCCTCATCACCCGCGACTTCAACGGCTCCCCCATCGTGTTCCGCGCCGATGGCTGGTTCAACATGACCAAGGCCGCGCAGCACTTCGGCAAGGAACTCAAGAAGTTCTGGGAGAACGACGAGACCACCGCTTACATCCTGGCCCTCGATACCCAATTCGGCCAAAAACAGCCGAATTTGTTTGAGGCTAACCGTGGCCGCTACGGCGGCACCTGGGCTCACCCCAAGCTGGCCGTGTTCTTCGCCCGCTGGCTGGACGTGCGCTTCTCCGTGTGGTGTGACGCGGTGATCGAGGACATCCTGAAGGGGGCCGCAGAGGTTTCCATCGTGAAGCCCGAGGAGGGCGCTGCTAGGGAGGTGTCTCCTCACCACCGGCTTCCATGGGTAAGCCCGGATGGTTGTGCCACTCGCAGACACCGCAGCTCAGGAAGTAGTCCCCATCCGGGGGTATCTCGATGTCAAAGAAGGTGCGAATGTTTCGCGAGCGGCAAGACGGGCATTCCTCTGCACCTCCGGTTCTCTGCCGCTGAAGTAGCTGGATGAATGTCCGCAACGTGGCCTCGCAACCGCCAATCGCGATTTCCGTCGCGACTCTGTCCGCGCTCCGCGAGTGGGTCAGCCAGTTCGCGAGTTGCCAAGTCTCCTTCGCCTGGCTCTTGAGATACTGACGCAGCCGCTCGTTACTCCCGCCACCGCATAGGACATTCAACAGCACATCGGTCCACCCCGTGAAGTTGGCGACCTGCGGAGCTTCAACGTCGTCAGGCAGTTCAACCCTGCGATGTACGGCGCTGACCAACGAAATCAATCCTTCGCGCAGAAGCATTCCCACCGCCTGCAAATCTTCGACTTCGACGGCCTGTGCGAACCGGTCGGTTGCCTGCTCGAATCTTCTCAAGACCTCATCAAAGGGGGTCGGGTCATTTCCGTCGAGCGTGCCAGATCGGCTACGAACCCTCGCCATGAGCCCCACATGGAACGAGAGGGTGTAGTCCAAGCTCGGGAAGTGCTGCTGCGAGTACAGGTTGGTCGGGTTCGTAATGACCCACCACCGTCCACGGTCGGTAGTTACGTCCCACATCTCATAGATTTCGCCCATCACGGCCTCGGACTTCACGCGCTCAACGTGGCTGACAACCTCGTCATCCGCTTGGCTGTGAACATAGTCGGCGATGTCCTGCTCCGCGAATGGATCGCGGTCCACCGAGTAGCGGCGCAGAAGCTCGGGAGGTATGGGGTGATCGGGCGGCAGCACGCATTCATGCTCAGCCTTCGCTTGATCAGTCGGCCCCTCCGTCTCATTCGTCATCTTTGTCACCTCAGTCTGATCAGTGATGGACCATTATGGGTCGCGAACTTCATGACAAATCCGCTGCGACCCCCTTGCAGCCACACCAGACACCCGCAGGACCGCGCTGTGTCTCGGCCACTCAGCCCTATGGCGAATCTCTGACGCCCTCTCTACCGGCCTGACAGGTCACTACCTCGGGGTGTGCCGATTGGCCCCTGCCATTAGAAGAGAGCCTGACCGATTAGGGTGACCTATTAGTAGGAGCACTCATCGCCCGCGATTGGCCTGACCCATTAGGAAACGGACCAGATGTCGATCAAGGCCCCCTCTTAGGAGAGCCACGCCACACGGGTGATTAACCCCCCCCTCTTAGGAGAAGCCGCTTCTCCCCCTCGCCGCTGGCACTCCCAGCCCCAACCGCGCCCCCGCTGGTGTCCCTCCTGGACGCCTCGGGGGTTTCCTTTTTCCGTCCCACTTTCTTGAAAGCATCTCATGGCAAACGCCACCCCTGCCCGCACCATCGGGCGACACCTCCCAGCCCGGTCTCCCGAGTCTGAAACCCCGCCGACCTCCCGCATCGCTACCTACGCCCCGACCCCCTCGGGAAAGCCGTTCGGAGCCCCAGAATCCCGCGCCGCGAGGGCCGCAGCCCAGGCCAAGCGCCAGCAGTGGGCAGCCCTGAACCTTCGTCAGCAGTGGGCCGATGAGGATTTCATGCGCGGCCATCTCCGGGTTGCCGGAATCCGCATCACCGTTAACTCAGAGCCCGCCACGGCCAAGCGAGTGAAGGCCAAGCTCCGGGAGGTCGGGGTGCATTCGCCGGAGGCACAGGCCGCAGTCGGAATGCCGCTGCCCAAGTGGCTCGCTGCGAACCCTAGGTTGCCGCTCTGGGCCGCACTCGCGCTGGTCCTGGAGGGCACCGGGCGGTTCTCACCGGACTACCCCAGCCTTGAGCCCGAAGTGGCCGCGCCGCCCCTGCGGGTGCCTGGCAAGGTGTCCTCAGCTAAGGCTTGTGTGAGCCGCATCAACGTGCCCATGCCGTCGCGCCGTCGCCCATTCGAGGCTACTTCGGTGGACCTGGAGGGAGGCCGCGCATGAGCACAACCACCTTCCAGAACGCCCCCCACAGCAAGTACCGCGTCGGCACTCCGTCGGCGCACACGCTCCGCGCTGGATGGGCACCTAAAGCTCGCACCGTAGCTCGCTGGGCGCGAAGGCTTGGCATCACGTCCTCTGAAGTCGTCGAGACGTATCTCGCCCATTTCAAGCTGATCGCGAGCGAGCGGGGCTTCATGTACCGCGACTGGGATGCCGCGTTCGCGTCCTGCATCCGTTCTGACTGGCTCGGCGTTCGCAGTGGGGAGGTGTGGGATGAGTGACAGGCAGCGCAGGGGTCGCCCCGCCGTTTCTCACGACAACAGCCGCGTCAGGGACTTTCTGCTGCACTTCGATTCACTGTCGGACCTATGCGAGGTCTACCCAGCCATGCAGGACATCTTTGCGGGCCTCGGTGCGGCAGTCTCAGAGGGGGACACCTCCAAGCGCGGATTGCTACGGTCACGCATCTACGGCTTGATCGCGGGATGCAGCGACCTCAGCACCCAGGCGGTGAGTGAGGCGTTGGCCTACGCCGCCTACAGCGCGGCGACGATCAAGCGGTATGCCCTGGCCGCTCGGTGCGCCTCAGTGCTTGTGGCGCGGGAGCTTGATCGGGCACTCCTCGATTAAAGCTAACTGGATGTAAGGCACCTATTGGGGAACATCACGACCCCCTTTGGGTGTCAACGGGAGGAGGGGCTACCAAGCCCCATTCCCTGCGACGATCAGCCTGAAGCCTCCCGGCTGGTGACACCGCGAGTCCATCTCAGCGAGGTCCAGCCGGTGCCCTTCAGGTGTTCACGAATGTGGGCGGAGCCCTTGTGTCTCCATCTGTATTCGTTCGCCGACGGTCCACCTACCGACCCCCGATAGTGGCCCTGCATCCTGCGGGTGGTCTATCCAGCCCGGTAGGTGGCAGCGCTCAGTGGTCTTCCAGGTTGAATGGAGCCAGGGCTGCATGGCACAGCATCAGATCATGGTCATCAGTTCGGTCCACCTCGCGGCCCCATACGGCCAGGAAGGCACCCGGCATGGCTCCCCAGAGGGCCTCAGGGTTCGCAGCGTGTGGCCGGAGGTGCGCCGTCATGGCGGCGATGCGGTCATCCAAGTTGGACACCGTACAGCCGCCACTGCGAGAAGTTCGCCTGGAGGCTTGTTCGTCGCTCATGCTGGATCTCCTCATGCGGCGTGCGGCGAGACAACAGGGAGGGCAGATAGGGCAGGGTAGCGTATGGCTTCTACTGCCGGGCATAGCTCAGAGAGCAACAACCCGTCATAGACGACATCCCCAATGCTGCCTCTAGTTTCATGCCCCGTAACCAAATCACGGGTCATGCTGTCGAAACCCGCCCGTCGCATCAAGGGCCTCACGGTGTGTCGGAAGTAGTGGAAGGTCGGTTGCCCCAAGCCCCCCAAGCCCAATGTCTTGCGGAGTGTCAGGAGCCAGCGTCCGAAGTAATCGCTGGGTTTGTCCTTACGGATGGTCAATGCGGGCCATAGCGAATCGTGCGCAGCCTCCTGCATGGCCCGCGCATAGCCCAGAAAACCAAGCCGTACCAACTCGCTGTGAATGGGGATGGTGCGATGTCCTGCCTCGCTCTTGATGTTTTGGTCTTCCCCATCGTCAGTCAGCCGCATGGCATGAATCCCATCCACGCAGAGGATGTCAGCGGTGCGCAGTTGGCAAATCTCCCCCAGGCGTGCGCCCGTGTACGCCCCGATCAGAAGAATCCAATAGGCGGCCTCTCTGCCCGCTTGCTTGGATTTCGGAAGGGCGTACCTTGTGTGCAGCGCGGTGCCGAACAACTTGCCCATTTCATCTGCTGTGATGGCGCGGCGTTTGTGGGTTGTCTTAGCCTTGATGTCCAGACCTTCCCAGGTGTGCCTCTGTGTCCACTCCAGTTCCCGGCAGGCGTACTTGAGCAGGCTTTTGATCCCCGTGAGGCGATCCCGCGCAGTCTTCGGGGTGCCGCTGTTCTCCAGCAGCCAGGAGCGGTACGCATCGCCCATCTCCCGCGTGATGTCCCTGAGGGTCACCGTGGGGTGCTGCGCTTCAAACTGCCGGAGGGCTCGATCCATCGCCTTGATGGTGTCAGCCTTGCGCGGCGCGGTGCCTGAGCGTTTCCAGCGGTCAAAGACATCGCGCAGGGTCTTGGGCTTGTCTTCTGCCTTCGGAGCGTTTGAGGCCAATGGCGCGGGGCGGGAGGGCGTCTCGATGACCTCTCCGGCATCTCGCTGGGTCAACTCGCGGTGGGCCGCCCGGTAAGCCTTGAGGCACATGGTCAGGGCCTCGCGGGCACCAGGAGTCTTCGCGTCGAAGTGGAGACCCAGCTTCGCGGCCTGGGCTTGAACCAGGGGCAGCACCGCCTTGAGGTTTCCGCCCGCCATCGCGATGGCCGCGTTGCCGTCCATGTAGGCGTTGAGGTCCGCCAGTTCTGCGGCTTCCTCCGGCGTGAGTCCCGAGAGGTCATCTTCGCGGGGCTCTGTCGGCTCCCATTGGGGGATGCGCAGCGGGTTGAGCTTCTTCAACGCGATCTCGCGCCGCACATGGACCATCTCTGCCAGGAGGGCGACATCAGCCCTCACGCGGTCATCTTCCGACAACACATGGACCCGCACCAGGGCGGCCAGATGGATCGCGAGGTCTGGTGAGATGGAGGGCAGGGGAGCGGGGTTCTGTTCGGCTCGCTTGGCCTCGAAATCGGCCAGCCACTCGGCCCGCTTCATGGTCGCCAGGAGGGTCGCCTCGCGGCGGTCGCTGGTGCCCAGCGCGATGTTCACGCGGTCCTTGCCGAAGGCCGCACGGAGGTCATCAGGGATGACGATGCGGACGTACCAACGTGAGCCCCTGAGGTTCAATCCCTCAACTTGTGCCATGCCGTTTCCCAGATCAGTTTGTGGGGGAAGTGACACAGCCAAGTGATACAGCGAAGACGACGTAAGCCTTTGATTCGGCTTAGTTTGTTGATCTGATTGGGGATTGAGAGAAGAAGGTGACGAGCCTTGACCCCGGCACTGGATTCACAGTTAGGGCTGCTTGGTTCCCCACCTGACCCGGTTGGCCGCTTCACCATGCGGGAAGGCCCGTCGAGGTCGATTGTAGGCGATGCGGTGTGGTCTCGCAGGGCTTGGGCCCACAACCCGCCGCTTAGAATCGACCGCATGTCCTATGTCGTTCTGGCCCGCAAATACCGCCCGCGCAATTTCACCGAAATGGTGGGTCAGGGCCATGTGGTGCAGGCCCTCTCGAACGCACTGACCACCCAGCGGCTGCACCACGCCTACCTGTTCACCGGCACGCGCGGCGTGGGCAAGACGACCGTCTCCCGCATCCTGGCCAAGTCGCTGAACTGCCTGGGCACCGACGGGCAGGGCGGCATCACGGCCGAGCCCTGCGGTGTGTGCCAGGCTTGTGCCGACATCGACAGCGGCCGTTTTGTGGACTACACCGAGCTCGACGCTGCCTCCAACCGGGGTGTGGACGAGGTGCAGGCGCTGCTGGAGCAGGCGGTTTACAAGCCGGTGCAGGGCCGCTTCAAGGTCTTCATGATCGACGAGGTGCACATGCTCACCAACACAGCGTTCAACGCCATGTTGAAGACGCTGGAAGAGCCGCCCGAGTACCTCAAGTTCGTGCTGGCCACGACCGACCCGCAGAAGGTGCCGGTCACCGTGCTGTCGCGCTGCCTGCAGTTCAACCTGCGGCCGATGGCGCCCGAGACGGTGCAGGCGCATCTGGTGCAAGTGCTGCAGGCTGAAGCTGTGTCGGCCGACACCCAGGCCCTGCGCCTGATCTCTCGTGCTGCGCGCGGCTCCATGCGCGACGCGCTTTCTCTGACCGATCAGGCCATCGCCTTTGGTGGTGGTCAGCTGCAAGAGGCCACGGTGCGCCAGATGCTGGGCGCGGTCGACCGTTCGTATGTGCTTCGATTGATCGACGCACTGGCGCGCGCCGATGGCGCCACCGTGGTCGACACCATCGATGCCTTGCGTCTCAATGGCCTGAACGCCGCCACCACACTCGAAGACATGACCGGCGTGCTGCAACGCATGGCGGTGCTGCAGGCGGTGCCGGGCCGTGCGCCGGCCGATGGCCTGGAAGACCCCGATGAGGTCGAGATCGAGCGCCTGGCCGGCAGCCTGCCGGCGGACGAAACCCAGTTGCTCTACAGCCTGTGCCTGCACGGCCGGGCCGAGCTGGGCCTGGCTCCCGACGAGTACGCCGGCCTGACCATGGTGCTATTGCGGCTGCTGGCGTTCAAGCCCGCAGGTTCGGCAGTGGCCACGGCGGAAAAAAAAACTCTGAAACTCGCTGAGGCGGTACCACCGCCGGTGGTGGTCGCTGCGCCAGCGATTGCACCGGTGCGCGCTGCACCGATGGCCGCGCTCGCTGCTCCCGTTGCCGCCGCGCCCGTGCCCAAGCCGGTGGTTGCGCCCGCCGCGGTGGCCGCGCCGGTGCCAACGCCCGCTTCAGTGGCCATACCAGCCAGCCCGGTGTTGGCACCGCCCGAACTGGACGAAGCACCCTGGCCCGACGACGACGGCCCGCCCTGGGAAGAGAACCTCGAGACCGCGCCCACCCCGAGCCGCACGGTGGCCATCCCCGTGCGCGACGCGGGTGAGCCGGGCCGTGCGGACCAACCTCAAGCACGCACGCCGGCAGCGCCCTCCGGGCTCACACCCATTGCGCCGAGCGAAGAGGGCGACTTCTGGTTCGATGCCGTCATGCAACTGGTGCGTGCCGAGGCGATTTCAGCGCTCGTGCGCGAGCTGGGCCTGCAGTCGCAGCTGGTGGCGCGCGACACCGACCGCTGGGTGCTGCGCGTGGAGCGTGAATCGCTCAACCAGGGCAACAGCCGCGAGCGCCTGGCCACCGCCTTGCAAACCATCGGCCACCAGGTGCGCCTGGTGGTGGAGATCGGCACTGTGGCCGACTCACCGGCCAAACGCCTGGCGCTGGAGGCCGAGCGGCTGCAGCACCAGGCCGAAGCGCAGATCATGGGTGATCCGTTTGTGCAAACCATGATGCGCGACTTTGGCGGCAGAATCGTCCCCGGCACGCTCAAGGCCACACGGGCCTGAGCCTCACATTCACTCTCACCAAGAAAGACACAGCATGTTCAACAAAGGACAACTCGCCGGCCTCATGAAACAGGCCCAGGCCATGCAGGACAACCTGAAGAAGGCGCAGGACGAACTGGCTTTCGTGGAAGTCACGGGCGAGTCCGGCGCCGGTCTGGTCAAGGTGCTCATGACCTGCAAGCACGACGTGAAACGCATCACCATCGACCCCAGCCTGTTGACCGACGACAAGGACATGCTCGAAGACCTGGTGGCCGCGGCCTTCAACGCAGCCGTGCGCAAAGCCGAAGAGACCTCGGCCGAGAAGATGGGCAAGATCACCGCCGGCATGCCGGGCCTGCCTGGTGGCATGAAGTTTCCTTTCTGACCGACGCCGCCAGATTGCATGGCCGAAGCCCATTCCCTTGAACACCTGGTTCAGGCTTTGCGCCGTCTGCCGGGGGTGGGCGTCAAGTCGGCCCAGCGCATGGCGTTTCATTTGCTGCAGCACGACCGCGAAGGGGCCCTGGCCCTGGCGCGGGCACTGGACCACGCGGCCGCCACGGTGCAGCACTGTGAGCTGTGCCACACCTTCACCGAAGACGCGATCTGCCACACCTGCCTGGACCCGCGGCGCGACCGCAGCCAGCTCTGTGTGGTGGAAACGCCGGCCGACCAGGCTGCCATGGAGCGCACGGGTGCCTACAAGGGCCTGTTCTTCGTGTTGATGGGCAAGCTCAGCCCGCTGGACAACGTGGGTCCGAAAGACATCGGCCTGCAGAAGCTGTTTGACCGCATCGACGCGCCAGCACAAACGCCCACCGGCGTGTCTGAAGTGCGAGAGGTGATCCTGGCGACCAACTTCACCGCGGAGGGTGAAACCACCGCACACGTGATTGCCCAGGCGCTCAAGGGGCGCGGTGTGCAGGTGACGCGGCTGGCGCGCGGCGTGCCGGTGGGCAGCGAGCTTGAATATGTGGACCTGGGCACCATTGCCCACGCGCTGGTGGACCGGCGCTGAGCCACACCGATTCCCTTCTTTGAAAGAACCAACCCATGAAACTGGCGGGATTGACCGTGGCTTATTGGTGCGTGCTGGTGGCGTCGCTGTTGCCCATTGTGTGCGCGGGGCTGGCCAAGTGGGGCATGTTCGGCACACCCAAACGCCAGGGTGGCTACGACAACAACCATCCGCGCCAGTGGCTCGCCAAACAGACCGACTGGCGTGCCCGCGCCAATGCAGCGCAGGCCAACAGCTTCGAAGCGCTGCCGTTTTTCATTGGCGCGGTGATCATTGCGCACCAGCTCGGCGCCTCGCAGTTGCGGCTGGACGTGCTGGCCTTCCTCTACATCGTGTTGCGCCTGCTCTACATCATGATGTACGTGGCCGACCTGGCCACGGTGCGCAGTGTGTTGTGGACGCTGGCACTGGTGGCGAACATCGCCATCCTGTTTGCCTGACCTGCGGCGCTGGTTTGCGCCGTTACATCGGCTTGCAAAAAACACCCTGAAGTTGCTCCGTACAAACCCGCTCGGGAATGGTCCCGATGCGGGTTTTTTCTTCGCAAATTAGTCTCTGTGTATTCATAAAGCAATACAGAGAGGATGTTCGGGCATGTTGAATCGGCGAGATTGGGGTCGGGTGGTGGCGGCGATGGCCCTGTCGGCGGGGCTGCCGGATGCGCGCGCCCAGCCGGCTTCGTCGCCCGCACCTTCATCCGCCGTGCCAGTGCCCGTGCCGCGCAGCGCACCCAAACTGGTGATCGGGGTGGACAACCGCATCGATTTCTCCTGCCTGCCCCTGACCATCGCCGACCGGCTGGGCTACTTCACCAGCGAGGGCCTGGATGTTGAAGTGCGCGATTTCCCCGACGCCGTCCAGTCGCTGCAGGCGCTGGTCTCGGGTGCGGCGCACGCGGTGTCGGGCAGCTACAGCAGCACCATCGCCGGGCAGATGCGGGGGCAAGCCCTGCAATCGTTCGTGCTGCAGGGGCGCACGCCGCAGATCGCGGTGGGTGTGTCGACCAAGACCATGGCGCACTACCGGCAACTGGACGATCTGCGTGGCAAGCGGGTGGGTGTGCAGGCGCTGGGGTCAACCGCGCACCGGGTGGCGCGTGCGGTCTTCAGCCGCGGTGGGCTCAGGACCAACGACGTGCAGTTTGTTGCCATGCCCAACGCCTGGGCCGCTGTTTCTGCGTTCCGCAGCGGCGCGATCGATGCCATCAGCTACACCGACCCGACCATCACGCAGCTGGAGCAGGCGGGGGAGTTGCGCGTGGTGGCCGACACGCGCAGCGTGCGCGGCAATGCCGATGTGTTCGGTGGGCCCATGCCATCGGCGTGCCTGTGCGCCACCAGCGAATTCCTCGCCCAGTTTCCACGCGCCAGCCAGGCCATGACCGATGCCATGGTGCATGCGCTCAAGTGGCTGCAGACGGCGGGCCCGTCCGACATCATCAAGGTGGTGCCGGAGCGCTACTTTCAGGGGGATCGGTCGCTGTACCTCGCAGCGTTCAACCGGGCGCGCGAGGCCTGGTCGCCCGATGGGCTGATGCCGGCGGAGGGGCCGGAGATCGCGGCGCGCCTGGTGGCCCAGTTCGACGAGCCCGGCTCCATGGACCGGTTCAACCTCGCTAGCACCTTCACCAACGCGTTTGCGCGCAAGGCCAAGGCCCGCTTCAGGGCCTGAGGCGCGCGGAGCTTCAGCGGGTCTTCTCGACTTTGGCGCTGGAGGCCACGCGGGTCTTGGCGCTGCTCGCCGAAGCGGTCTTGTTGGTGGACTTTTTCGTGGCCACGGCCTTGGCCTTGGTGGGCTGGCTGGCGCTCTTGGCGACCTTGCGTGTGGTGCTGGCGGCGGCCTTTTTCGTGGCTGGCGCGGTCGAGGAGGCCGCCACTGACACCCGCCTGGGCAGCATCAGCGTGACCTGCTGGCCGGGTTTGAGCGCAGCGTTCACCGCCAGCTTGTTCCAGCCCGCCACGCTGACGGCGCTCACGCCGTAGCGCTGTGCCAGGCGCGCCAGGGTGTCGCCCTTGCGCGCCTTCACCACCGAGCGGCGCAAGACCACGTCGGGCTGCAGGTTGAGCTGGGCGTTGTCGGCCACGTGCAGGGGCACGTCGCTGTTGCGCTGGCCGGTGCGCGGCACCAGCAGGCTGGAGCCCGCGCGCAGGCTCATGCGGGGCGGAATGTTGTTGACGTCGCGCAGTTCGTCTTCGCTCATGCCCACGCGCGAGGCGGCTTGTGCCACCGTCATGGTGGAGGGCACGACCCAGGCGGTCCAGCTGGCCAGCGGACCGGTGTGGGTGCTGAGCTTGTTCTGGAAGATCACCGCGTTGTCCCAGGGCAGCAGCACGTTGGGTGTGCCGGAGGCCATCACCACCGGCTGTTTGAGCGAGGGGTTGAGCGCGCGGAAGTCGGCCTCACTCACCTCGGCCAGGCGCGCGATCACGGCCACGTCGATGTCGCGGTCGAGCGTGACGGTGTCAAAAAACGGGTGGTTGCCGATCAGGGGCAGCGTGGCGTTGTAGGCCTGGGGTCGGGCCATGATGTTTTTGACCGCCTGCAGCTTGGGCACGTAGGTGCGTGTTTCCAGCGGCATGTTGATGTCCAGGTAGCCGGTGGGCAGGCCCTGGCGCTGGTTGTTAGTGATCGCGCGGTTCACATTGCCCTGGCCCCAGTTGTAGGCGGCCAGTGCGAGGTGCCAGTCGCCAAAGCGGCGGTGGAGCTGCTGCAAGTAGTCGAGCGCGGCGCGGGTGGAGGCCAGCACATCGCGGCGATCGTCGCGAAAGGCGTTCTGTTTGAGGTCGAACGACTGCCCGGTGGCGGGCATGAACTGCCACATGCCGGCGGCGCGTGCGCTGGACACCGCCTGCGGGTTGAACGCACTTTCAATGAAGGGCAGCAGGGCCAGCTCCATCGGCATGTTGCGGCGCTCGATCTCTTCGACGATGTGGAACAGGTAGCGGCTGGATCGCTCGGTCATGCGCTGGATGTAGTCGGGGCGCGTGGCGTACCAGCGCTCCTGGTCGCGCACCAGTTCGTTGTCCAGATCGGTCATGGCAAAACCGCGGCGGATGCGCTCCCACAGGTCGGCCGGTGCCGCGAGCGACGCCACCGGCGGCACGCTGGTGCTGGCCACGCCGATGTCGCTCAGCGGGATGTTGCCCGGCAGGCGGTACGAGGGCAGGCGGGAGCTGCTGGGTGCGGTTGAGACCGGTTCGCCTGCGGATGGGGAGGTGCTGGTCGAGCCGGTATCAACCGTGGCACAACCCGCGAGAAACAGGCCGAGGGCCAGGGCGGCGGCGACATGCCAGCGCGGCTGGCGGATGGGTGGCTGGGAGCGGGAAGGCAGGGTGCAGGCGAAGGTCATTTGAAGTTGTTTTTCCAGGTCCGCAGCGTGGCGAAGACCGACACAGCATCGGCGGTGGTGGCCGGCTCGTGGGCCCGTGCCGACCGCACCACGGCCGTTTCTGCGGTGCGCAGGAACGGGTTGATGCGTTTCTCCTGCCCGATGGAGCTGGGCAGGGTGGGAAAGTTCAGTGCACGCTGTTGCTGGCAGTGCGTTGTGTAAGCGGCCAGGTCGCCGTTGTCGGGCTCAATGGCTTGAGCGAACTTCAGGTTGGACAGCGTGTATTCGTGGGTGCAGCACACGCGCGTGGCCGCGGGCAGGGCCGCCAGCCGGGTGAGGGAGTCGAGCATCTGCGCGGGCGTGCCTTCAAACAAACGGCCGCAGCCGCCCGAGAACAACGTGTCGCCACAGAACAGCAGCGGTGTGCCCTCGGCCTCGGCGGCGTAGAAGGCAATGTGGCCGGCGGTGTGCCCCGGCACCTCGATCACCTCGAAGCGCAGACCCAGCACGTCCACGTGTTCACCGGCGCCCACGCGCTGCAGCGGCTCGGGCATGGGCTCGTAGGCAGGGCCGATCACGCGTGCGCCGGTGGCTTCGCGCAGCGCGGCCACGCCGCCGGTGTGGTCGGCGTGGTGGTGGGTGATCAGGATGGTGTCGAGCTGCAGGCCGTGTTGGTTCAGCCAGGCCAGCACACCGTCGGATTCACCCGGGTCCACCACCAGTGCGCGCTGGCCGTTGTGGAGGATCCAGATGTAGTTGTCGCTGAAGGCCGGCAGGGGAAAGAGTTCCATGGATCGAGGGGTGCGTCGCAGGGGTTCTGGCGTGTAGAGTGCGGGGGTTTGCCCGAAGGCTTGCAGTGTCGCAGACTTCGCCTGTTTCATTGCCCGCTCGACACCACCCATGCCCGAAAAATTGACCGGTTTGACCGAATGGTTCCAGACCCCGCCAGGCCAGTACCTGTTGGGCTGGGAGCAGACCCAGTTCGACCTGGCGGTGGCCGATCTGTTTGGCTACAACGCGCTGCAGCTCGGCCTGCCCGAGCTGCAGGCGCTGCAAGTCAACCGCATGCCGCACCGCTGGCTGGCCTTGCCCGAGGCCCTGCTGCCCACGCAGGTGGTGGCCTGGGCGCCGGGTCACGGCAAGGGTGGCGTTGAGGCTGCGGCGCAGCAACCCATGAAGGTCTCGCTGATCACCGACGCAGCCGCCTTGCCTTTTCCCGCAGCCAGCCTCGACCTGGTGGTGTTGCCGCACACGCTGGAGCTCAGCGCCGATCCGCACCAGGTGCTGCGCGAGGTGGAGCGGGTGCTGGTGCCAGAGGGTCGCGTGGTGATCTCCGGCTTCAATCCCGGCAGCCTCTGGGGCCTGCGCCAGGGGAGGGCACGGTTGTGCGAGCGCATGGGTGTGACGGCGCTGGGCGCCTCCAACCTCTTCTTGCCGGAGGCTGGCGACTTCATCGGGCCGTGGCGCTTGCGCGACTGGCTGCGCCTGCTGAGCTTTGAACTCGAGTCGGACCGCTACGGCTGCTACCGCCCTGCGATGAAGACCGACACCTGGTTGCAGCGCACCGCCTGGATGGACCGCGCCGGCGCCCGCTGGTGGCCCATTTTTGGTGCGGTGTATTTTGTGGTCGCGGTCAAGCGCGTGCGCGGCATGCGTCTGCTGGGCCCCGCCTGGAAACCCCGGCGCGCCGCCTCGCCCGCGCCGGTGCCGGTGGCAAACCGGCGCTGAATTTTTCCCTTCAACTGTTTTCTGGAGTGAGCGTTTTGAACCATGTGGTGATCTACACCGACGGCGCCTGCAAGGGCAATCCCGGGCCCGGTGGATGGGGTGTGTTTTTGAAGTCCGAAGGGCACGAGAAGGAGCTCTGGGGCGGTGAGCGCG
This sequence comes from Hydrogenophaga sp., assembly GCA_046314475.1. Lineage (GTDB taxonomy): Bacteria > Pseudomonadota > Gammaproteobacteria > Burkholderiales > Burkholderiaceae_C > Hydrogenophaga. The sequence goes on along the minus strand of JBKBWW010000031.1, from coordinate 5,069 downwards.
AAACCACCAACAACCGCATGGAACTCACCGCGGTGATCGAGGCGCTGGTGGCGCTCAAGCGGCCGTGCCGCGTGTCGCTGTTCCTGGACAGCGAGTACGTGCGCAAGGGCATCACCGAGTGGATCCACGGCTGGAAGCGCAAGGGCTGGATCACCGCGGCCAAACAACCGGTGAAGAACGCGGACCTCTGGCAGCGCCTGGACGCGCTGGTGCACGGCGGCATCCACCAGATCGAGTGGCACTGGGTGAAAGGCCATGCGGGCGACCCAGGCAACGAGCGGGCGGACACGCTGGCCAACCGCGGCGTACCTTTGTGACGAACGTCCGGTGCGCCTGAGGGGCGAAGGGAACTTCGTGCCCTGCCGCCCGCTCTGCACTGCTACATTGCGGGATTGTGAGCATGCGACCGATCTTCTGGCACGTGCCTTGCAAGTCATCGGCGCGCCCCGTCTGACCCTCTACTGAAAAAACCATGGCCCAGAAATCGATCTATGTGCTGGTTGCGATTGCAGGCATCGGCCTGGCTTCCGGTGCGGCCTGGTGGCTGCAGAACAAGTCTGCGACCCCGCCCGCCGCCAAGGCTGCGGTTGCGCCGGCCCCGGCCGGGGGCGGCACGCCGGGTGTCGAGGTGGCCAAAGTCAAAACCGTGCAGCTGCAGGACGACGCCCAGGCGGTGGGCACGCTGCGCTCGCGCCAGAGCGTGACGCTCAAGCCCGAGGTGAGCGGCCGGGTGGCCCGCATCGCATTTGCCGATGGTGCACAGGTCAAGACGGGCCAACTGCTGGTGCAACTCGACGACACGCTGCAGCGGGCCGAACTCAGCCAGGCGCAGGCACAACAATCCATTGCCCGCGCCAACCTAAAGCGCAACCAGGAGCTGGTCGCCCAAGGCTTCGTGGCCACTCGCGTGGTCGAGGAAAGCCAGGCCAACCTGCAGGTGGCCGATGCGCAAGTGGACCTGGCCGACGCACGCCTGAAGCGCATGCGCATCACGGCGCCGTTCAACGGAACCGTGGGTCTGCGCAGCATCAACCTGGGCCAGTACGTGGGCGTGGGCGACGACCTCCTGAACCTGGAAGACACCTCGGTGCTCACCGTCGACTTCCGCCTGCCCGAGCGCTACCAGACGCGTCTGGCGCCGGGTCAGCCGGTGCAGGTGCAACTGGATGCCTTGCCCGGGCGCAACTTTGAAGCCAAGGTGTTGGCGGTGGACCCGCTGCTCGACGCCAACGGGCGCTCCATCGCGGTGCGCGCCGTGATGCCGCCGACCAGCGGCAATGTGCTGCGCCCGGGCATGTTCGCCCGCGTGCTCACGATCTTTTCGGTGAACGACGCCGCGCTGGTCGTGCCCGAGGAAGCGCTGGTGCCGCAGGCCGGCAAGCAGTACGTGTACCGGCTGGCCCAGGAAGGTGAGGGCGACGCGCGCAAGACGGTGTCGCGCCGCGTGGAGGTGCAGTTGGGTGTGCGCCGCGGTGCAGAGGTGCAGGTGACGGGTGGCCTCTCGGTCGACGACACCGTGGTGGTGGCCGGCCAGCAGCGCCTGCAGCGCGATGGCACGGCGGTGAGGGTGGTGGACATGAGCCGGGCGGGTGCGCCCGGCACGGTCAAACCCGCCGGCGGAGCCGCCTCGGGTGCTGCACCGGCGACAGCAACAGCGGCGCCGGCGAAGCCCTGATGCGCGGTTCACAACGTTCGCGGAGCCACCCCCATGCAACTGCCTGAAATTTCGATCCGCCGTCCGGTGTTCGCGACCGTGCTGTCGCTGCTGATCCTGCTGGTGGGCTTTGTGGCCTTCAATGGCCTCACAGTGCGCGAGTACCCCAAGATCGACGAGCCCACCGTGACGGTGAGCACCACGTTCGGCGGTGCCTCCAGCGAGGTGATTGAATCGCAGATCTCCAAAGTGCTCGAGGACTCGCTTGCCGGCATTGAGGGGGTGGACGTGATCACCTCGATCAGCCGCCAGGAGCAGAGCCAGATCACAGTGCGCTTCAAACTGGAACGCGACCCCGACTCCGCCGCTGCCGATGTGCGCGACAAGGTGAGCCGGGTGCGCCAGCGGTTGCCGCAGGACATTGACGAGCCGGTGATCGCGAAGGTGGAGGCCGACGCCCAGCCGGTGATCTTCCTGGCCATGATTTCGGAAACCCACACGCCGCTGGAGCTCAGCGACTTTGCCAACCGGCTGGCCAAGCCACAGTTGCAGACCGCGCCCGGCGCGGCCGACGTGCGGGTGTTCGGTGAGCGCAAGTACGCCATGCGGGTGTGGCTCGACCCCGACCGCCTGGCCGCGTACAGCCTGACCGTGCAGGATGTGGAAGACGCGCTGCGCCGCTCCAACCTGGAGGTGCCGGCCGGACGCATCGAGAGCACGCTTCGCGAGTTCAACGTGACCGCCGCCACCGACTTGCAGACGCCGGCTCAGTTCACCGACGTGGCGCTGCGCAACGTGAACGGGCAGACCATCCGTCTGGGCGATGTGGCCCGCGTGGAGCAGGCGCCGCTGGACGAGCGCACCTACATCCGCCTCAATGGCCGCGAAGGTGTGGCGCTGGGCGTGATCCGCCAGGCCACGGCCAACCCGCTGGAGCTTTCGGCGGGTGTGCGCGCCATGCTCCCCAAGATCATTGCCGACCTGCCCCCCGGTGTGAGCGTGGAGGTGGCCAACGACAACTCGGTTTTCATCGACCGCTCGATCAAGGCCGTCTACACCACCATCGCCGAAGCCGTGGTGCTGGTGGCGCTGGTGATCTTCGTGTTCCTGCGCACGCTGCGCGCGTCGATCATCCCGATCGTGACCATTCCCGTGAGCTTGATCGGCTCGTTTGCGCTGATGGCCTTGTTCGGTTTTTCCATCAACACCCTGACGCTGCTGGCGTTGGTGCTGGCCATCGGTCTGGTGGTGGACGATTCCATCGTGGTGCTGGAGAACATCTACCGCCACATCGAAGATGGCATGAAACCGTTCGAGGCCGCGATCAAGGGCGCGCGCGAGATCGGCTTTGCCGTGGTGGCCATGACGCTCACGCTGGCCGCGGTGTACGCGCCGCTGGCGTTCACGCCGGGGCGCACCGGGCGACTCTTTGCCGAATTCGCACTGGCGCTGGCCGGTGCGGTGGTGGTGTCGGGTTTTGTGGCGCTCACGCTCTCGCCCATGATGTGCAGCAAGCTGCTGCGCCACAACGCCAACCCGGGTCGATTCGACCGCGGCATGGAGCGGGTGCTGGTCGGCATCACCAACGGCTACGACCGCGTGCTGGCCCTGTCGCTGAAAGCGCGCTGGCTGGTGGTGGGCGTGATGATCGCCAGCGCCCTGGGCAGCTGGCTGTTGCTCAAGAACACGCGCCAGGAACTCGCACCCATTGAAGACCGGGGGGTGATTCTCGCGTCGATCAACGGACCCGACGGCGCCACGCTGGCCTACACCCGCCGTTACGCGGAAACCATTGAGCGCATCGGCCAGGAGTACCCCGAGTTCAACAATGTGTTCAGCAACGTGGGCAACCCCTCGGTGGCCCAGGGCAGCGTGTTTCTGCGGGCCAAGCCGTGGGAAGAACGCACGCGCACCACCCAGGAGATCGCTCGCGAGATCGGCCCGCGCATGGCGGCGTTGCCGGGTGTGAGCGCATTCGCCATCACGCCTCCTTCGCTGGGACAGGGCTTCCGCGAGCGCCCGATCAACTATGTGATCGTGACCTCCGACAGCTACCAGAACCTTTCGGCCACGGTGCGCAAGTTCCAGGACGCACTGGCCAAAAACCCGGGCTTTGTGCAGGTCGACACCGACCTGCGGCTGAACAAGCCAGAGATCCGCATGGACGTGGACCGCGAGCGCGCCGCCGACATGGGCGTGAGCGTGGACGCGATCGCGCGAACGGTGGAGACCATGTTGGGCGGTCGCACCGTGACCCGCTACAAGCGCGATGGCGAGCAGTACGACGTGGTGGTGCAGACCGTGTCGGCCGACCGCAGCACGCCTGAGGACATCGACCGGCTCTTCGTGCGCGGACGCGGGGACGCCATGATTCCCCTGGCCTCACTGGTCAAGGTCTCCGAGGTGGTGGTGCCGCGAGAACTCAACCACTTCGGCCAGCGCCGCAGCGCCTCCATCACAGCCAACCTGGCGCCCGACTTTGCGCTGGGTGATGCGCTGGCGGTCATGGACCAGACGGCGCGGGAAGTGCTGCCCCCGGGCTACACCACCGACCTCAACGGCCAGAGCCGCGAGTTCCGCAACTCGTCGGGCTCGCTGGCGATTGTGTTTGCGCTCTCGCTGTTGTTCATCTACCTGGTGTTGGCCGCTCAGTTCGAGAGCTTCGTCGATCCGTTCATCATCATGCTGAGCGTGCCGTTGTCCATGTTGGGTGCGCTGGCTGCACTCAACATCACCGGAGGCACGCTCAACGTGTTCAGCCAGATCGGGCTGATCACGCTGGTGGGCCTGATCACCAAACACGGCATCCTGATCGTGGAGTTCGCCAACCAGTTGCGGGAGCAGGGTGTGGACAAGCTGGAGGCGGTGAAGCGCTCGGCCGCCCTGCGCCTGCGCCCCATCCTCATGACCACGGGTGCCATGGTGTTGGGCGCGCTTCCGCTGGCGCTGGCCAGTGGTGCCGGCGCTGAAAGCCGACAACAGATCGGCTGGGTGATCGTGGGCGGCATGAGCCTGGGCACCTTGCTCACCATCTTTGTGGTGCCCACCATGTACACGCTGCTGTCTCGCACGAAGTCGCACAAGCCCGCTGCGCCTGTGGATGGGCACGTGGACGCTGTGCTCGCCAAATAGGGTTTTGTTGGCGTTGCGTTTTGTGCCTGCACCTTCGCGGGCTCGTGAGCGCATGGCGCTCTGCTCCGCGAATGTCCTCCGGCGGCTGGTGCCGCCTCCCCCTTTATTTCGCTGCGCAGAGCGCCCAGGCGCCCGATCCGAACCTGCGGGTGTGTAGGCGGCCTTTGGAGTGCCCACACGTAGGCGAGGCCCGGGGGGGGGGGGGAGCGGGGCCGCGCCAGAAAACCGGGGGGGGGCCCCGGCCCCCGAGGCCAAAGCGGGGGCGCCGCCCCAACCCACCCCG